>NZ_JBPWBC010000004.1:0-532869 GCF_051776965.1 Bacillus cereus group sp. BceL220
CCGTTCAAATAACGTAGAACGATTTGTATTTTTTCATCAGCTGTAAATTTAGCCATAGAAAAACTGCACCTCCAATTGTTAGACTGTGTCTAACAATTGGGGTGCAGTTCAGTATCGTACTCTTTTTTATTATTAATCCCCTTCCTCTTCATCCCTACAATGACATTTCGGTTTTGTTTTACAATGACATTTTTCACACTCACATTTCGGTTTCTCTTTGCAACAACATTCGTGAAAATCTCTGCATTTACATCTACATCTCCCAAACATTAAATCATCCCAAAATTTATTGCAATTTCGGGAATGCGCACAATGACAAGTATTCCCCATGAATATACTTCCTCCTAAATAGAATTCATCATATTCTATGTTTGAAAGTATACAAAGGCTTGTATATTAGTCTATTTTCTCCATATCATAAGTAGAGTTAGAAGATTACATAAAAATTAGTCTTATCTCACATACTCATAGTACCACTTACGTGAATCTAACCAAGCTGTAAATTTATCGATATTTCCAGCCGGGTAACCATTCGTTATAGCATAACCAATGCCATCTTTCTGAACGACAATTTGTCCATCAATACCCACATCAACCATCGCTTGAGCCAAAGCTTGTAAATTACTAAATGCTACACCGCCAGTTTTTACTTTGAGCAAATCCACTGCACCTCCTCCAGTTTGTCCTGTAAGAGCAAATACAATAGAATTAGCGATTTTATCAACATTCCATTTTGCCATGTCGGATTCATTGTCAATAAACCCCAATTCTATAAGAATAGCAGGTGCTTTCGTCCCATTTAATACCGCTAAATCTGTACGCTGTTTCGCACCTCGATTACGCCATCCAATATCTTTTGCTAGTTGAGCTGAGATTTTAGCCGCCAAGTCTTTCTGATCATAATACAGAACCTCAACACCCTGTCCATTTCCATTGCTCGCATTAAGATGAAAAGAAATAACTAAATCCACAGCATGGGAATTGCTTTTACGAATAATATTAATTAAATTTTGTGATTGAGTTGTCCCTACCTCGTCCGTATCGTCATAAACCGTGTGTCCCAAGGCTCTTAACTTAGCCGCCACAGCATCTTTAACTTGCCTATCCAGAACGTGTTCTCTCCGATTCCCAAAATTAGCACCTTGAACAATACTATTGTGTCCTCCGTGCAAACTATATCTGGCCATTATTCATCAACATCTCCTTTCTTAATATCCTATTCAAAACTTGTCTCATTGCTATTCCCACTTACAATCTTAACTGCACCAATACGTCATACATTTTCTAAAAGTGAAGGCAATTCGTTTTCGATTAAAAAAAGAGATGTCACTTCACAAATCGGATTCTTTATTCTCTAAATTGTATTAACTTGAATGGTAACACGAACAAAAAAGCATCACCTTTTTGGCGATGCTTAAAAACTCTATTTTACTTTTAGTTCCCTAAATAAAGTTTAAGATCATGGTGACTGAAACTATACCTATATTTCCGCCTCCTCCTTCACTGCCTCTTTTAACCTCTGCAACATATACCCAATTCCTTTACACCCCTCTAGCGGATATGTAATCATTTCTTCTGGATATAACTTTGTCACTACTTTTTTATGCTTCTTCCCTGCTAGTAAGACGATTTCGTCAAACTGTAGTAAACTTTTATCTACCATCTGTTTTTGTAATTTCTCTATACTTATTACCTCATCGCTTTTTGAATCAAATGCAAGATCATAGTTTTTTAATACAATATCATTTGGCCTTAAAAATCCATGTTTCGCTGATAATATAACCCAGTTTTCGAAAAACATGGATGCGTACGCCTGACATGCTTTTCCGAACGGACTAATATATACATCTTTTGCTTCCATCGGTCCGTAGTTTGAATGCTTATCCCAAATTTTCTTTTTTCCACATGGAATTATACATAGCCTTTTCATATATATTTCTACTCCCTTAACTTCAATAAATAAAATCCATTATTTTGTACATTTTTCTCTCGAAATACTATATAATAATTCTGAAAGTTTTAATTACACATTTTACCATATAAGTACTATGGATCACTCTCAATGTAAATATTATAATACCATAAAAATTTTTCTTTTTTTCTTCAAAATAATAAAAATAAATTGCAATATTATGATTCGTAAATAAAGTTAAAAAGGAGGTTCGTAAAAATGAAAAATATTATCCCTGCACTATTAGTCTATTTTATCGTTTGCGTTATTTCCGTTATCATCCCAGCATCTGAAGGCTACAATTATGTCGGCTGGAAGTTATTTGTTGGGCAAGTGTATGCGATACCTATTTTCTTCATTACTGCGATAATCACATTTTATATAAACAAGAAAAAATCTTACGAATAAACAATTATAAGGATAGCTAACGCTATCCTTATTTTAATTCGTTAATCAAATCTAAAATAGCCCTTGCAGTACTTTGTATCCTTTCTTCCGAAAAGTCAAACGCAACACCTGTATTTTTATATATTTCCTGTATAGATAAATTCCAATCTGAACTCGCTCCCTCTTTAAAGAAAGTAATCGCTTGTTCCGGATTCTCTCGATAAATTTGAAACAATTGAATCGCTCCTATTTGCGCAATTGCATATTCAATTTTATAAAAAGGAAACTGAACAAAGTGAAATGACTCGAACCAACTAGAACCAATTTCATTCTCTACTCCTGCAATATCAACTGATGAATATTGATACCTTTTACATAGTTCAATATATTTCTCATTTCGCTCTTCTGGTGAATGATTTGGATTTGTATAAAGCCAGTGCTGGAATACATCTCCTGAAACTGACGATATTAATAACGATAAAGTACGATATAATTGAACTCGCTGTACTTCTTTATAATCATCCTCTTGCGTATAAAAAATAGTAAGCTTATCCATTAATAATAACTCCAGGCTAAGGGAATAAAGTTCCGCCACCTCTTCACGAAGGTATCTTTCCTGCATACTACTTTCATTGTTAAATTGTTTATAAAAATGTAATGCATGCCCCAATTCATGTATTAATGCATGAATTGCATAAAATGAAGGACTAAAATTAGAATAAATAAAAACGTCTTTACTATGAGGTAAGGTAAAGCAAGCAGCTCCTGATGCTTTATTTTTCCGTTCTTGTACGTCAATTAATCCCGCTTCCCTTATATGAGTAAATTCCTCATGAAAACATGAATCTGTCTTCCGAAACATTTCTTCAACCCCATCCAATAAATCAATGTAATTTTCAAATGAGGATTTTTGCAAATTACAAGGAGCAAGATCCCAAGGACGATACGTTTTTACATCAAGATTCTTTTTAAAAAGACTTCCTAACTGTTTCCAAATTGGTACAACACACTTTTCTATCGACTCATGAAACTTATAACAATCTTCAATACTGTAATCTCTATTTTTTTGTTTAAAGGCATACTCACTATAATTATTAAACCCTGCATTTAAAGCCATCTGATTCCGCAATTGTACGAGTTCCTTCATAATACAATCTATTTCTATTTTTACTATACTTCTTGCTTCGCATAAAGCGTACCAAGCTTTTTCACGAATAGCTCTATTTGGGTTATCTATCCTTGCTTTTACGTATGCATACGTCTTTTGCTCGCCTTCCCAATTAATAGATATGTTAGACATTATTTCTCTATATTTCGTAATAAGTTCTTGCTCTTTAACGGAAAGCGCTATGTTCTTTTCATTAAACATTTCACTCTTCACAAATCTTGCTTTTTTCATAAATCCATATTTCTGCTCATCTAATAAATCAGAAAACGGACAATCTCTAAATTTCTGGTCAAATTTTGCATTGTATCTTTTTAAAAGTGGCTGAATTTCATTTTGGTTATACATATGTATATCACGTATATTACTATCTTTTGTATCTCTATACATAGCGATTAAATTGATCGTTAACTCTTCTTCTATTTCTGCGTTTAAACGCAGCTCCTCCGAAAGCCAGCTCTCTAATTCTGAAACCGACGTAATATTTCGCTCTAAAAGTGACTGTAATTTACTCTCCAAATCATTCAACATACACAATCCTCCCATTTTTAATTTTCTGTTTTTTAGAGATAAAAAAGGACAAGTAGCCAATCTGACTACTTGTCCTTGCTGTTTATGTGTACTCAATAAAATTAAGCTTGGAATGCTTCTGTTAATACTGGTACGATTTGTTTTTTACGAGATACAACACCTTTTAAAGTAGCTGTGTTGTTTTCTAGTGATACGTTGTATGCTTTCTCAACAACGTTTGCTGCTTTACCGATCGCAAGACCGACAGAATCGTTAGTTAAGATATCAGTTACAACGAATAAGAATAGGTCTAAACCTTTCTCTTCTACTACTGCAGAGATTACTTTTTCAAGTTCCGCTTGGTGTACAAGAACGTCGTTTGTATCAACAGCGTTTACTTGTGCGATTTCAACTTTCGCATTACCCATTTGGAATTCTTTAGCGTCAAGAGAGATTAATTGCTCCATTGTTTTTCCGCTTAAGTCAGCACCAGCTTTTAACATTTCTAAGCCGTAGCTATCAGCATCTACACCAGCGATTTCCGCTAATTCACGAGCAGCTGCTACGTCTTGTTCTGTGCAAGTTGGAGATTTGAATAGTAAAGAATCTGAAATAATTGCAGATAACATTAAACCTGCAACTTCTTTACGAATTGTAACGCCATTTTCTTTGTACATTTTGTTTAAGATTGTAGCTGTACATCCAACTGGCTCACAACGATAGTATATAGGATCGCTTGTTTCAAAGTTAGCAATACGGTGATGGTCAATAACTTCTAACACACGAACTGATTCGATATCGTTAGCACTTTGTTGACGCTCGTTATGGTCAACTAAAATAACGTTGTCCACTTCGCTTGCTACTGTCTCAACAAAACGCGGTCCTTCTACTTTAAAATAGTCTAACGCAAATTGAGTTTCACCGCTGATTTCGCCTAAACGTACAGGCTCAGCATTCATTCCTAATTCTTTTTTCAATTCTGCATAAGCAATTGCAGAACAAATTGCATCTGTATCTGGGTTTTTATGCCCGAAAACTAGTACTTTTTCCATGTTTTCCACCTCTTCATGAAAAGGATATCTTAAAGAAGCAAATATGACAATATTTAAAGCATATTTTTTTATAAATAATTGTACTTTCTTCTATATTTTTCATCATTTTCATAAAAAAAATCATCTAAAATGAATTAGATGATCGAAATATATGTTTCAATTAAAATAGTGTAGGAGTTTGCACTACGTTGTTAAAAGCGAAATTTGAAGCTAAGCCATTATTCACAAGGTTTACATCTATAACTTGATAAAACGCATTTCCAGTGTCTGCAATTTCCCAAACAGCTAAAATAAGATGGTATCCACTACGGTCAGTTGGTACATTTGCTTCGTGCGTTACTGTTGTCCCTGGTCTAGCTCCACCGTCATTTTTCACATAGAATGGCACTAAATCTAAATCTGATCGCGTTAAAGGTTTATTTGGATTCCAACCTTTTTTCGTAATATAATATTTCCACTCTTTTGTACTATGAGGAGCCGTTAGTTTCCACTTGAATGTATTCGTTCCGCCATTTAACGTAACTTTCTTCCACCTATCTACAGTTTGAACATCTAAAGCGGGAAAATGACCAGCCCCTGCAATTTGTCCATCAGAAGGTCCGAGTTGCGGAAATCCACCTATCCCTTCTACACTTTGTGGTTCATATTGAATCGGTCCACAATTTACATTTACCCCTTGCTTACATAAATAAGATCGGCTCGCTGGTGATTCTACATATCCATGAGCTGAAGCCTTTTCTGAAAATCCAAATGTTAATAATCCCGTAAGTAATACGCCACCACTTAAAATAACTTTCTTCATCTTTTGTAAACTATTCTTTTTCATTCTTTCATCCCCTTCCAATAATAAAGCGAAAATAACTATAGTTGCCTAGTCATCTTCTCTACATTTATTATAAGACGAGAATCATTACTAAAAGAACCCTCTAAAAACTTTCTCAAATTCATTTAGTGCGTTAATTAGATTATAATTAACTATTTTAACACCGCCAGAAAAATATAGACGGTGTTAAAATAGTTTCTTATTATTCAGTATGATAACCTTTTAATCACAATTTATATGCATTTATAATAAAGAACCGTAGCATCTAACTTTCCATTCGGAGAAATTGCATACCCTGGTATTGTTCCAACTTCTTGGTAGTCCAGTGATTTGTACAATTTATTGGAAGGATCTCCTTCTCTAGTATCTAATACTAAAAGAGACCTGTTTTCTTGCTTTGCTCGTTCCTCTGCTTTTTGCATAAGCGATCGTCCAATACCGTTACGTCTAAAGTTTGGATGAGTCATTAATTTACAAATCTCGGCTCTATGAATTCCGTTAGGCTTTGTAACTAATTGTAATTGAATACTCCCTGCTACTTCGTTGTTTATTTTAGCCACATACAATATCACTTCTGGCGCTAATACTGTTTGCCAATACTTTGTTGCGTCTTTTTGTTCCAGTGGAGGCAAAAAACCAATTGATGCCCCATCATTTACAACCATTTTCAAAAGTTTCGAAAGTTCTTCCATATCATTTTCTAGTTTCTTAATTTCTTCAATTACTAAATTTCGCATTACTTTTCCCCCTTTTGTTTCATTGTAACAATTTTTAAAGAAGGAATAATGAAATAATAAGATGAATTTATATTAAGATATGATTTTTTTTGAAAGGATAACGATATGAAATATATATTAGATAGAACGTACGCAAAAGAATTACTCGAATGGGCATATGAACAAAACCCGGGCCCTTGGTTTGAACATTCACTACATGTTGCTCATGCAACTGAAAACATAATTATAGAACTTATAAAAAAAGGGTACAAGCTAGATGCTGACATAGCATATAACGCTGCCCTTTTGCATGATATCGGAAGATACAAAGGTTTTACCAAATCGGTCATTCATTCCTATGATGGTTATATGTATATGAATGATTTAGGATATACAGGAAACGCCATTATTTGTGTGACACACTCATTTCCCTGTAAAAATGAACATATAGATATCGCAGCGGAATGGAGTCTCGTTCCTGACCATATGAAAAGCCGGTTAGTTGCAATATTGAATGAACATAGTAACTACGACTTATATAATAAAGTAATTACTCTTTGTGACGCTCTTGCTGACGCAGATGGCTTTACTACGCTGGAAAGAAGATTAATTTCCGTTGGTTTGCGTCATGGTACAACATCTCATACATCTTTACATTGGAAAGGGTTTTATGCGATTAAGAAAGAATTAGAAGCTTTAATCGGTAAGAGTATATACACAATTCTTCCTGATGTAGGGAAATCTATTTATGAAGATATAGAATATTAAATTGAATACAAATTGAAAACGATAAAAATTGAACCCATCCTAGATAATTTTTATACTCAAATTTAATTTCACATAAAAAACGTTTTAAACATAAAGTTTAAAACGTTTTTTATTCAATGCTTTTGATTTTTCAGTTCTGTTAAACACTCTTGCACTAAAGTTACCGCTTGACTCATCGCAGCTCCGCCAGCAAATGCTGCTGAAACACCACATGCTTCCAGAATCTCTTTATCCGAACATCCTTGATCAAGACAACCTTTTGTATGATAAATTGTACAATACTCATCTTGCGTTGCTAAACTAATTCCTAATGCAATAAGTTGTTTTTCTCTTTTTGTTAAAGCACCCTCTTGAAAACAAGCTTGCGTGAACGCATTATATGTCTCAGCGATTTCAGGAATTTGATTTGTAAAACTACCTATACCTTCTTTATAATGATGTAGAATATCATTTATCGAACTATGTTGCTCATGTTCCATCTTATTCCCTCCAGTCATATTATCCATACCTATTGTAGTATGCGATGAAATGGAGGCAATATACCTTCTTTTAAATTAAGAATTTTCAGTTAATTTACGTTATAATTTTAAATTATCATCTACAATAACTTTTTCTCTAGAACTTTTTCTTTCAACCTCTTTACTTCTTTCTTCCCAAAATGTTAATCCTTCAATCCCCACATTTTTAGGATTAAATACTGGATCTTTCCCTTCTTTTTTCTGCGTTTCATAGTCTTTTAACACTTTTAATGCGATTTTACTTAATAATAGAATCGCGATTAAGTTTAACCATGCCATACTACCGATTCCTAAATCTCCGAGATTCCATAAAAGCGACGCTGATTCAACACTACCGATGTAAACCATAATTAAAAATCCAAATTTTAAAACTGGTTTTAACCAGCCATACTTCAATTGACGATCTAAATAAGTAAGTGTCGTTTCAGCGATATAGTAATAAGCGAGTAACGTTGTAAATGCAAAAAAGAAAATTGCAATTGAAATAAATATTGGACCAAACCCTGTCATCACAGTTTCAACTGCTTGTTGCGTATAAATTGGACCTGCTTCCACATTTCCTATGTTTTTTACAATAGCGCTTTTCCCTTCAGGTATAACATTATACATACCTGTAATTAATATCATAAGAGCTGTCGCTGTACATACGACAATTGTATCGATATATACGGAAAACGCTTGAACTAATCCTTGTTTTGCAGGATGCGATACTTCAGCAGCAGCCGAACTATACGTCGCTTCTCCGACACCAGCAACGTTTGAAAATACAGCGCGTTTTACACCCCATGCAATAGCTGCACCAACAATTCCACCAAACATTTCATTTACACCAAATGCGCTAGAGAAAATTAAAGCAAACATACTTGGAATCTCCGTTACATTCGCAATTAATATGATACATGTAACAATTACATAACCAATTGCCATAAATGGAACAAGCATTTGAGAAACGCCAGCAATTCTCTTTACACCACCAAAAATAATTGCTGCTAGTAACACGACTAAAAATATACCAGTTATATATTTGTTAATACCATTAGAGTTTTCGAATCCAACTGCGATACTACTAGATTGAATACCTGGTAATAACATGCCATATGAAAGTGTTACAACTACCGCTACAATGACTGCAAACCATTTCATTTTTAAACCTTTCTCAATGAAATATGGAGTACCGCCGCGATATTCATTCCCTACTTTACTTTTGTATACTTGAGATAATGTTGATTCAACAAACGCACTCGCTGCCCCTAACAAAGCCATTACCCACATCCAAAATACAGCTCCAGGCCCGCCGAAAGCGATCGCTGTCGCTACCCCTGCGATATTACCAATTCCAACTCTTCCTGATAAGGCTAAACAAAATGCCTGAAAAGATGATATTCCCGTCTCGGAACTCTTTCCTTCAAATAATAGTTTAATCATCTCTTTAAAATAACGAATTTGCAAAAAACGTGTTGCAATCGTGAAATATACGCCTGCCCCTAATGCAAAAACAACTAAACCGATACTCCACACTTGCCCTACTAACCATTCTACTAAATTCTCCATCCAAATCCCCCTTATCATTCTTTGGAAAAGCAATTTTGTATATAAGAAAACGGACAACTATTATCAAACTTTCTAGTTGTCCGCATCTTTCATTATTTCATCCCTCAATTTTTGTCAGTAAAACACCCTATTACTTTATATTTACCCAAACACTTTTCACTTCTGTATAATTATCAAGCGCATATGAACCTAATTCGCGGCCAATACCAGATTGTTTGTATCCACCAAATGGTGCAGCTGCATTTTCTAAGTTATAATCATTAATCCACACCGTTCCTGCTTTTAATTTATTTGCCACTTGATGACCCGTTTTGATATTTTGCGTCCATACACCCGCAGCAAGGCCATAGGATGAGTTGTTCGCTCGTTCAATTACTTCTTCTGTCGAATCAAATGGAAGTACAACAACAACTGGTCCAAATATTTCTTCCTTAACGATTGTCATATCGTCTGTAACGTCTGTGAATACAGTTGGCTTAACGAAATAACCTTTTTCAAGCGCACGTTCGCCACCAGCCGCAACTGTAGCACCTTCTTTCTTCCCTTGGTCAATGTAATTTAACACACGCTCTTGTTGTTTCTTGGATACGAGTGGACCCATTTCCGTTCCTTTCTCCATACCTGCTCCAAGTTTTACGTTGTTCGCCATTTTCACAAGTGCATCTACTACAGTTTCATAATGTTTACGATGAACAAATACACGTGATCCTGCGCTACAATTTTGACCGTGATTATACATAATACCTTGGAATGCACCATTAATTGCTTCTTCCAAGTCCGCATCTTCGAAAATGATATTTGGTGATTTGCCGCCAAGCTCTAACGTTACATGCTTAATCATTTCTGCAGACTGACGCATAATATACTTTCCTGTAACAGTAGATCCTGTAAAAGCAACTTTATCAATGTCATGATGATTTACAATTGCTGCTCCTGCTTCAGGACCAAAGCCTGGTACAAAGTTTACAACACCGTTTGGAAATCCAGCCTCTTTAAAGAGTTTTGCTGTATATAGTAAGGATAAAGGTGTTTGCTCTGCTGGTTTTAATACGATCGTACAACCTGTCGCCAGTGCAGCTCCCATTTTCCAAGAAGACATAACGAGCGGAAAGTTCCACGGAATAATCTGACCTACAACACCTACAGGTTCATGTCTCGTGTAATTTAAGTAATCTTTTGAAATTGGGATTGTTTGCCCAATAATTTTTGTAGCCCATCCTGCGTAATAACGATAATTTTCTACAGTCGCTGAAATATCATCATCAAGTGCTACTTGATATGGCTTTCCATTATCTAAAGCTTCTAGTTGCGCTAATTCTTCTCTATGTTCTTCAATTAAATCTGCTAATTTATAAATAAGATGCGCTCTTTCAGCAGTAGTCATTTCTGCCCACGGACCAGATTTAAATGCAGATCTTGCTGCTTTTACTGCAGCATCAATATCCTCTTCTTGCGCTTCACATACGACTGCTAGAACATCTTCTGTTGCTGGATTGTATGTTTCAAACGTCTTTCCGCCAATAGCAGAAACAAATTCGCCATTAATAAACATTTTAATTTCTTCATTTAAAAACGCTTCCACTTTTGGTTTCAGCTCAATATTTGTCTTTAACATTATGTTCTCCTCCTTATTTAAACAGCTGCATGAGCTGCAATATTTGATAAAATCGTTTGAAGCTTTTGATCTTCGTCAACAGTTAATCCTAGTCTTGGATAGCGAGAAGGTCCTCCCGCTTGCCCATGTAATTCCATGGAACGTTTAACGATTTGAACATATTTCCCTGATCCTTCAAGAAACTCGCAAAGTGGTAAAATAGCATCGTTTATTTCCCACGCCTTTTCTAATTCACCATTTTGAAAATGCTCATACATTTTTGTAACGAGACCGGGAACGATATTTCCTGCTACTGAAACCCATCCCGAAGCACCAACTAAATATGATTCCATAACTAAATCTTCAGAACCACAGAAGACTTGGAAAGCCCCTTCACTTTGTCTTACTAAATCTCTCGCTTTTCGAATATCTCCGCTAGATTCTTTAATATGTGTAACATTTTCACACTCTTTTCCAATACGGAGCATTAGCTCTGTACTCATATCGACACCAGAAGTAAATGGGTTATTGTATAGCATAATTGGTATATTTACAGAGTTTGAGATTTCTTTAAAATGAAAATAAATCTCCTCTTCCTTCGGTTTACAATAGTAAGAGTTTATAATTAATGCACAATCCGCTCCATGCGCTTCTGCATGTTTCGTATATTCAATTGTTTCTTTTGTGGTCTCTGCTGCAGTTCCAACAATGACTGGAATACGGCCATCAATTTCTTTCAACACAGTTTCTACCATTTTAAATCGTTCTTCTTTTGATAAACTTACAAACTCTCCTGTACTTCCATTAATGATAATACCTGCAACCTTTTGTTCGATAAAGTAATTTACATTTTGTTTTACCCCATCCCAATTAATTTCCTGAAATTCATCCATCGGTGTTATTAATACTGGAAATGCCCCTTTAATTTTTTGCATATTTATCTCTCCCTATCACATTTTATTTTAATAAGAATCCTGCCGGAAACGGATCCGTAGGGTCTAATAGAAACGTCTGCATCCCTGTAATAAATCCTCTACTTTCAAAACGGAAAATGTATCCTAGTTCCTCCTTCTTCACTTTTTCCACAGTTATAAAACTATTAAATATACTTTCATTTTTAAAAGGTTTATCCGCCATATAATCATTTTTAAATAATGCATGAACATAGGAAACGATAGTAGAAACAAAACCTGGCGAACGTACGATAAAGTTATCTTCATGAAATGTAATCGACTTTATATGGTTCTTTTCTTTTTGCGAAGGATCTACTAAAATAAGCCTTTTTATTAGCGACTGTTTTTGTATAGCCTGCAGTGTAGCTTCTCCCCATCTTTTCAATTCTGAAATGTTTTCAACACGAATTTCTGGCGAATACGCACCTTTTTCTACAACTGCATATACTTTATCTGCTTGTATGAGAGAATAACTTACATTACCAACCTGTAAATTTTCCTCAATCAAATAGCAAAGTTTGCTTTCAAACGAAACAGATATAACTTCATCATTCTCTACATACGCATGAACTAAAAATATTCCAGATAACGTTTCAATTTTGTATTGATTGGACTCTCTCTTTTTTAAATACCCACTTTCGAGTAACATCGTTATTACCGCAACAATGCCCCCATAATGAAGCGGAATCGAACCTTCATGATTAAAAAATAATACAGCTGCATCCACTTCATTATGGATAGATGGAACGACAATACACCCATTCAAACCGATAAAACCACGTGGTTCATTTAATAAAAGCTTCATCTCTTCTGCTAATTCACCTGAAAATTGTTCATTTAATTGCTCCAAACTGTAGTAGTATTTGCATGGTACGTCTTTCATTACACGAAATGCCTCGCCATTTACATGTACGTCTACTGCTGTATACATTTTTTGAATGTTCATTTTATATCCTCCGTTTCATGTTCCATCGGCGGAATTAGCAAAAATCCTTCTTTGAGTGGATCCATTTCATTGTAAAAAAATTTATGCATACCCATAAGCCAAGCTGATCCCGTAATTTTCGTTATGACAGCTTCAATATTTTCAACATGTGTCGTATTCACGACATATCCTTTAAATAAAGAACCAACGATACTCTCATGAATGAACTCTTCACCAATTTTGATTTCTTTCTGAGCGTATAATACAGCTAGCTTCGCAGATGTTCCTGTACCGCATGGGGATCGATCTATTCCGCCTGGTGGTACAACAACTGTATTTTTCACATGCGCACATTCATGAGTAGCATCTGTATAAAATTCAACATGTGTTAATCCTCTAATAAACGAATACTTTGGATGAATGATTTCAAACTTCTCATTAATTGTGTTTCTTATATGAATCGCCTTATCGATGATTGTAGATGCATTTTCTGGTACTAATTCTAGGCCTACTGACTTCGCATCAATAATGGCATAAAAATTCCCTCCATACGCAATATCAGCCTCTACAGTTCCAATGTCTTTGACGTGTACAGTAATATTTTTCAATAAAAAAGCTGGTATGTTACAGAAAGATACCTCTTTTGCTTTTCCATCTTGAACAGCAATATCTACTTCCACTAAGCCAGCCGGGGTATCTAGTTTTAAAGAAGTAATCGGTTCAACTACTGGAATTAAACCTGATTCAACTAACGCTGTACATACACCGATTGTATCGTGACCGCACATCGGTAAGTATCCACCTGTCTCTATGTATATAACACCTATATCAGCCTCAGGATGACATGGGTCTGTTAATAATGCCCCTGACATTACATCATGACCACGCGGTTCATTCATTAACAATTTTCGAATCCAATCATATTCCTTTTTCATATGTAACATCTTCTCTGCCATCGTCTCTCCAATCAACTTTGGAAGTCCGCTAATTAATGTCCTCGTTGGATTCCCGCCCGTATGTGTATCAATAGTCGTAAAGACTCTTTGTGACCTCATCCGTTTAACACCCTTTCTGTAAAACGACTCAAACGAAGTGGTTCAATAGGAATAATTGTCTCTTTTTCATTTAATAACTCTTCAATTACTTTCCCAGTAACTGCTGCAAGACTAATCCCATCCCCTTCATGTCCAGCGGCAATGAAATAATTCGGAATATGTTCCACTCGTGAAATAATCGGTAAATGATCTTCTGTCCACGGACGTAAACCAGCGTAAGAACGAATTACCATCATATCTGCCATTTTCGGATAAAAGCGAATCGCTCTATTTGCGATACATTTAATGACTTCATTGTTTATTCTCGTATGAAACCCTACAAATTCACGACTACTTCCAATTAAGAAATTTTGACTTTCAGTAGGCTCAAATACGAGCGCAACCCCGTATTTTTCAGTTAAAGCATCTACTTTTCTTTTTCCGCCAAATTTAGAAATTAAATAACCGAATTCCATTACTTTACGGCATCCTACATGTTGTTGCCTTGATGCTACTATAATATGCCCTTTTCTCGGTTCAATTGGTATATTTACATTTAACATCTGACCAATCTTAGGAGCCCACACACCGGCTGCATTTACAACTTGTTTTGCTGTAAAAGTACCATTCGTAGTTTCTACAACAAATGAACCATTCGTCTCTATTTTCATACTCTTTACTTCGGTCTGCTTAAAGGCTTTTGCGCCAAACTTTTGTGCCTCTGACAGAAGCGAGAAAGCAAGGAGATATGGATTCACAGTTGAATCCGTCGCACATTCTAAACCGCCTAATAAATCATCAGCAAAAAAAGGCGACTCTTCTCTTATATCTTGCCTATCAAGCATTCGAAACGGTAATCCAGCTTTTTTTTGCCGATTTACCCATTGCTGTGCAGCCTCCATCTCTTCGTCTGACTCACATACGAGAATACTTCCTGGTGCCCTATATTCAAATGAATGCTCTAATTCTTCACTTAAATCAGTTACTAATTTTTGACTTACTAAAGACATTTGACTATCAAACCCTGGGTCTTTATCAATGGCCAAAATATTCCCATCACACCGTGAAGACGTCCCGCTGACAAATTCTCCTTTTTCAATGATTGTTACGTCTCTTCCGTATTTTGAAGTGTAATAAGCGATAGAACACCCTATTATTCCACCACCTATAATTAAAACGTCGCAGTGCCTCACAATATACTCCTCCTTTCCCTAAACCTCTCACTTTCTTTTATGCAATTGACGTGCCAATTCTGCACATATACAATTTCCATAAACAATATTTTTATTTGTAAAAATAATTCAAATTTATAGTAAATAGGTGTATTATTTTTTTATCACTGTCAAAATTTTTATACATAACGGGAGGATATTATGGCATTTTCATTTCCGACTATACAAGAGTTTTTGGAAAGTATTTTAATCGATCATACATGTAGCCTTAATCACATTAAGCAAGTAAACGAAAGGTTTTATTATCTCCCTTCTACTACAGAAGAATATAATTGCGCCATTATTTATGTAGATGACTCATTCACTGCACTAATTGACGCTTTTTCTTATGAATTAGCTGTTATCATCCTTAACGAAAACGATGAGCCGAAATGCTGTATAACTTCTCAGCAAATGATTCCATTTCTTTATAAGTCCTACAATGAACTACAGGCATTTTATGACACCGTAATACTAACAACTGACTCTTCTGTTACAGTCATTGATAGTAAAGAATGCGTTCGAACTTGGACAGATGGTGCTGAAAAAATATTTTCAGTCAACCATAATGAAATTATTGGGCAACCGATTACTCGTTTTTTTGATTATAAAGACTTGGAAATTTTACAATCTTTACATGATGGAAAAAGCATAGTCGCTCAGTTCCATCAGCCTCGTCCCGATTTATTCGTATTAATTAATTCAAATCCAGTTTATTGTAATGATGAAATTATAGGAGCAGTCGTTTCAGAAACAGATGTTACAAATCAAGTCGCTTTAAATGAAAAACTATTTAATATGTCACATGAAATGCACCGTTTAGAACAAGAAGTGGCAAAGTATAAAGATGAATCTGATCCTTTCCTTGCGATGAATGGAAAAAGTCCTGTTATACAAAGAACGATACAATTAGCTAGAAAAGTTTGTTCGGTGAAATCAACTGTTTTAATACTTGGGGAAAGCGGAGTTGGAAAAGAAGTATTTGCGAAAGCAATTCATGAAGCAAGTGAAGCAGCGAAGGCGCCTTTTATTTCGATTAACTGCGGGGCAATTCCAGAAGCGTTATTTGAAAGTGAATTATTCGGTTACGAGCGTGGGGCGTTTTCTGGAGCTAATAGTAAAGGGAAAAAAGGTAAAATTGAACTCGCACAAGGCGGTACTTTATTCCTCGATGAGATTGGCGAAATGCCGCTCGATATGCAAGTAAAACTGTTACGTGTACTACAAGAACGAAAGTATTACCGAGTTGGCGGAGAAAAAGAAATTAATATTGATTTCCGCATTATCGCTGCTACAAATCGGGATTTACAAGAAGAAATGAGAAAAGGAACTTTCCGAGAAGATTTATATTATCGTTTAAATGTAGTTAGCCTGCATATTCCACCGCTGCGTGAAAGACGAGAGGATATTATCGAACTCACATACTCATTCTTAAACGATTTTTCGATCAACTATAACCGACCAATTCGTGACCTACCTTCAAGCATTATGCATGAACTGCTTCATTACAATTGGCCAGGTAATATTCGCGAACTTCGAAACGTTGTTGAACGACTTGTGGTATTCGCAACAGACGGAATTATAAAACAAGAATATTTACCATTTCATACGACTGAAACTTTAGACAACCATACAGCTCATTCCCTATTACTCAGCAACAATAATACAATCCTTTCTTTACAAGAAGAGATGGATGAGCATGAGAAAAAAGTTATTGAAAGGGCTTTACGAATTTTAAATGGGAATAAATTAGAATGTGCAAAACAACTTGGCGTAACAAGGGCTACTTTATATAACCGTTTAAAAAAACTTGGACTTCAATAAAGAAGCAGTATGCACCGATTAGGCGTTTACAGGTAGCTCTCTCTCTCTCTCCCTCCTCTATATTGGCATGATTTTTGCATATATAATTTGTGCAAACCGAACTAGAGGAGGAATACACATGACCAATAAAAACAACTTAATCGTTTGTCGTTGTGAAGAGGTTACATACGGACAACTTCAATCGACAATTGCTGAATATAACTGCTCGGCAAGAGAATTAAAACTAAGAACACGTGCTGGCATGGGATTTTGCGGTGGTCGCACATGCAGAATAATGATAGATCGAATGATTGAAAATGCGAATCCTGACGTAACTCTTAATGAACTACCGTTAAAATATCAACCACCAATACGTGCAGTTACTTTTGGATCGGTAGGTGAAAGTAAATGAGTAGAATTACACATCACCCTATTTTAGGTACTTTACAAAGTAGTGAGCGTATTACTTTTCAATTTAACGGTCATCAATACGAAGCATATGAACATGAAACGATAGCTGCTGCCCTGTTAGCAAATGAAATACGGACATTAAGAGTTCATGAAGATAGCGGGACACCGCGAGGTATTTATTGTAATATCGGGCACTGTTCTGAATGCCGCGTGACAGTAAATAATCAAACAAATGTACGCGCATGCTTAACTGTTGTAGAAGAAAACATGGTTGTTGAAAGCGGGAAACAGCATCCAAATATCGTGAGAGAGATGGTGAAAAAACGATGAGTGATGTAATTATCATTGGTGCAGGACCAGCGGGATTATCTGCTTCTATCTCTTGTGCTCGTTTCGGACTAAAAGTGCTCGTTATTGATGAATTTATGAAGCCGGGCGGGAGATTGTTAGGACAGTTGCATCAAGAGCCTACTGGAGAATGGTGGAACGGAATAGAAGAATCGAAGCGACTTCATGAAGAAGCAGAATCACTTTCAGTACATATTAGGTGCGGTGTTTCGGTCTATAATTTAGATAAAGATGAAAACAATTGGTTTGTACATACTAATATCGGTACGTTAGAAGCACCGTTCGTACTACTTGCTACTGGTGCTGCGGAATATTCTATTCCCCTTCCAGGCTGGACACTTCCAGGAGTGATGTCAATTGGAGCAGCTCAAGTTATGACAAATGTTCATCGCGTGCAAGTTGGAAAAAAAGGAATCATTATTGGTGCTAACATTTTGTCTTTCGCCATTTTAAGTGAATTGCAATTAGCGGGAATTAAAGTAGATCATATTGTACTCCCTGAAAAAAGCGAGTTAAGTCAAAAAGCTGGTGAACCTGAAGAAGTTTTAAACTCTCTTTTAAATGCAGCACATCTCGCTCCTTCTGCTATTTTACGAATAGGTAGCCACTTTATGAAATATGATTGGATTCGAAAAGCTGGATTAACATTCTATCCAAACAGCGGAATGAAAATAAACAGAACGCCACTTCACCTTCGGAAAGCAGCTCTTGAAATTATCGGAACAGATCAAGTTGAAGGTGTACGTATTGCTAATATTGACTCTAAAGGAAATGTTATTAATGGATCAGAGAAAATATATGAAGCAGATTTTGTTTGTATTGCCGGGGGATTATATCCACTTGCCGAACTTGCAGCTGTAGCTGGTTGTCCCTTCCATTACATTTCAGAATTAGGCGGACATGTTCCTCTCCATTCCGAAACAATGGAAACCCCTCTTCCTGGTTTATTTGTAGCTGGCAATATTACAGGCATTGAAAGCGGAAAAATTGCGATGGCGCAAGGAACAGTTGCAGGTCTATCAATTGCTAAATACGCAGGTGAAAAACATGATATAGTCGACCAACAATTATATCACGCCATTCAAAACGTTCACTCTGTTCGTCAAAAAGCTGCAATTCAGTTTAATCCGATGGTAGATATCGGTAGACGAAAGATGAATGAAATTTGGCGTGATTATTCTTCTACATATGCACATACTAAAAAGAGCTGCTGAGATTATTCTCAACAGCTCTTTTCTCTACTCATCCAAGTTATTAAATTTCGCTAATGCGTAAATACCTTCTTCATCATCTAATTCAAGTTGTAATCTCGCTGCGAATGAATTGACATTATATTCTCTGTCAAGCAATAAGCGTAATGCTTCGATTAAGTTTGCTTGAATTAAAATTTGCTGGCGACCATTTACCTCTACTTCCGCAGAGAAACCGTAGTCATCGTCATACATGAGTTCAACTAACACTTCTTCTGGACCCACTTGTCTTTTTTCAGCTATATATACGCAAAGCGCATTTATTAATTCTTGTTCAGAAATTTTTATTGTTTCCATGCTACTTCATCTGCCTTCTTCTTACGTTGGTCTTTGAAGTATTTAAATGCACGAACTGCTAACATTACGATACCAGCCATTACTAACATATTTACCATAAACGCTAATACAGAACCAAGAGCTCCCATATTTGCAAATAAGCTACCCATTAGTAAACCACCAAGACCACCTAGTAATAAACCTTTCATAAAGCTTCCTTTATTACTTTTTGGTGCTGTGTTTGTTGCTTTCGTTTTTGAATCTGGAGTCGTTTTTTGAGAATTTACATTTGAGTCTTTTTTGTTTAAATCAACTTTTGACTTTTGACCTGAACTTGGTGTAAATGATTTTTTACCAGATTTGTAACTTTTCGCTGCTGCATGATCTACGAACATAAAGCTGCTAGCCCCAAAGATAACCATAAATGCTGTCATTACTGCTACAAGTTTTTTCAACATATTATATCCATTCTCCTTTTATATAGATATATGTGAAATCTATCTTTCTAGTAAATTCAGAATGATAGATTTGTTTTTAAGAACATTTTAAAGGTTCTTATGAACTCATTATATGAACTTTTGTCGAAATATGCAAGTATTATTTACTTCCGACAGTTTGGTGACAAAGGAAAAATTAAGCAAAACAGAATTGACTTTAAATGAAACAAAACATATTATAAGTTCATAAGAACTTTTTATTATTTTGGAGGTGAAAAGATGGAAACATTTCATCTCACACGAAACGAAATGGCTACCCTTCTTCTATCACTAAGAGGATGGAATACGAAAAAGCCTCTCGGTATTTTACAAGAAGCTTGGGCAAAGTCACATAAAAAAGATATTGAAAGCGGACAAAGCGTTACAGCTTTTATTACTACCGCACTTTCACCTATTTTTGAAAAGCTGATTAAAATTGACGATACTGATGTCGGTTTTTCTTTAAATGAAATAGTTGCGCTTGGCAATCAGATTGAAAACACAAGTTTCTCTGTAACTGCTATGCAAAACTGGGTGAAACGAGATATAAAAGAAATGATTGGCTCTCCTCAAAAAGGGAAAAAATATTCGATTGAACAAGCAGCCTTACTGTTCATTGTCGAAGATTTAAAAACAGCACTTGATTTTGAATCAATTCGTAAGCTATTACGCCTTATCGTTAATGACCCAGCCGATCGAAGTGATGATTTAATCAATCCTGTTCATTTATATGTAGCATACTCTTCTCTATTTGAAGAACTCAATCAAGGGAATTGCTTACAATTAAATGCAACAGATACCGTTCATACAATTGAAAACATCGTAAAAGAAAAAGCTGATAAAATCGCAAGCAAGTTCGATCAAATTAATAACGAACAACGCGAAGCAATTCGTAACGCTATTATCATTGCGACCCTTTCTGTACATACCGCTTATGTACAAATGTTAGCAAAGCGTTACGTAACAGCAACTTTATTTTTACAGAACTTAGATGTGAAACCTTAAAATATAGGAGCAGAAATGCTTCTATTTTTTTATGAGAAATTTTTAATAACCTTTTCATTAACCCTTCATGAAAACGTGGCTTATATCCTTTACTATAATACTTATGAGAGACATAAAAGAATAGAAATAGCAATCCCCTATGTAAATAAGGTATAATCTACATATAGTGAACCTTTTATGTCATTAAATAAAAGGTTCTTATACTCAAAAATTCATAAACTAGAAGGTGCAACAATGTTAAGTAGTTTTATTCATTCAGTATTAACGTTTTTTGAAGGATTAGGTTATTGGGGCATTATGCTTGGACTTATGATTGAGATTATCCCAAGTGAAATTGTCCTTGCTTATGCAGGATACTTAGTATTCAATGGAAGTATCTCATTTATAGGTGCTGTTGTATTCGGTACAATTGGCGGTGTTATTGCCCAAATCTTTATTTATTGGCTTGGACGATACGGCGGACGACCTATATTAGAACGTTATGGAAAATATATTTTCATACATAAAAAACAAATAGATGCTGCAGAAGATTGGTTTAATCGTTACGGAACTGGCGTCATTTTTACAGCACGCTTCATTCCAGTAGTGCGTCATGCGATTTCAATTCCTGCTGGTATTACAAAAATGCCTTTACTACGTTTCACTACATTAACAGCACTTGCTATTATCCCTTGGTCAATCATTTTCATTTATCTAGGTGAAAAACTAGGTGAAAATTGGGAGAATATAAACGATATTGCTGGTCCGTATGTGAAATCATTCGCAATTGGTGGCGTCGTACTCATTCTTTTATACTTCGTTATAAAAAAATGGACAAAAAAGCATAAAAATCTTGCTTAAGAATATAATAAAAACCGCTATAAATTCATTCGAAATTATAGCGGTTTTTTATTTATATATGAATTAATCTTCAGGAATTATATAAACACCTTTCCATCTACATTTATATGGATAAGCAACCATTCAATCATTCTTTTCGTATATTATCTCAAAAAGGAGTGATTCCCCTATGCATTGGCAGCAAAAAATACCATACCTGATTGGACGCCCTATCGGTATTTCCTTCATAAATGGGCAAGGAACTTCAGGTGTATTATGTTCAGCGCATGATGGACAATTATATGTGTATGAATACCTTTATCAAGCTCAGTTCGCAATGAAACATTATGATTATAGACAGGTTCAAGATATACATGCATTCCCAAATTGCCCTCACCAAAATCCTCTATACTAAAAAAATCGGAACGGCTCATAGCCATTCCGATTTCTATACTTTATTTCTCAGAATAAAATTTCTGCACTGCTTCATCAAAATAAATCCAACCTTTCCAGCCTAAATGAATCGTATCTTTTAAGAAATACTTATCATATTCATGACCAGAGAAATCAACTACTGGATATCCTGCTTTCTCAACCTGTTCTCGAATTTTTTTATAATACACTTCACGGCGTTCTTTCGGGAAGCCAGTATAATCATACCAAGGCCCATTTACAGGTACAGAAATAAAGAGTGGTTTGACATTTTTCTCTTTAAATAAATCTAAAATAATTTGCAAATCATCATATTCTGGTGATTCATCATATGTTTCATTTGCTCTAAAGTTTTTTAAACCTTTTAGTTTTTTCTTCAGATTATTCTTATGATAATAAGGATTTTCAATTCCGAATGTATTTGTAGTAGACTCAGCTTTCCCTTCTTGTTCCGCGTGTTTACGTGCATCTTCCCAAGAAATTGAACGAAGTCCGATATTTGTTTTCTCTTTCATCGGTTCGATTTTAAATAAAGAGTTAAATAAATCTCTATGATCTAAAATATTTCGATGCATATAAGCAAGTGGTTTAGCTAAACCTGCTTTAATGTTATGTTTCGTATCATTATATACAATACCTTCTAATGAATTTTTTAATATATCATCTTCTTGAACAACTTTATAATCTAATAGCCGTTTCGCGATTTGCTTCTTCATTTCTGGATTTATCTCATCATTAAAAATAAAATAATATGCTTGTTGTTTGGAGAAATTATTAGTGAAATCCCCTTGTGAAACACCAGTCTTTGTAAACCATTGTGGTGAAAGAACAAAGACTACTTTTTTACCTTCTAATTCATCCATAGTAGATGTCATATTTAAAATATGAGCTAAACTTTGTGTACCGCCAGTTCCAATTAAAAACGGTGTAAAACCAGCTGGATTTACTTTGAAATAATTAGACGGATGATATGCATCCATTCGTAAAAACTCTGATGAACCGTACATCGGTAAATACTGTGAATTCTCTAACATTTTTTGCTGTAAGAAAACACTTTGTAATTTCTCTTTTTGTAAAGAAGTTGCCGCATCTTCTACCTTCTTATCACTAATAAGCGATACTAAACTTTTCGATGGGATTAGAATGATAATGAAAAAAAGCACACACGCTAAAATTATCGGACCAAAAGCATGCTTCATTTTCATCTGCTGTCCCTCTTTCTATCGGTATTAAATTGTAACCCTTGTTTTTGACACGTCATCTTTTCTCTCCTTTTTCTCTATACATGTTCCATTCTATTTATCTATTATATACATGTATGTATTTCCTTACTTGTTCTATTAAGCCCTATATAAATAGCGCAAGAAAATGTTTCCATAGAAACACGTTAATTATACAGGATTCTACATAAATTTCACACTGGAATTTTAGTAATAATTTTATTATTAAGTCGTAAAAAAACATATGAAATGTCTATATTTCATTCGGAACTGTACAAAAAAACAGACTATCACATACGTGAAGTCTGTTTCCCCATTCTTTTATTTTTGTACATCTGCCCATTTTAAACTTGTAGCTGGACCAAATTGATGTACATATAAATCTTTCACATACGGTTTTTGTAAGTAAGATAATCCGCGCTGGAATACCGGTGCAATTACTGCATCATCAAGTAGCATTTTTTCAGCTTCTTGCATTGCTTTCCAGCGAGCCTTTTCATCATTACCTAATTCTGTTTTAATCTTCTTAATTAACGCATCATATTCTGGATTTGCATATTCTGTATTATTAACACTGCTTCCAGAAAGGAATACTTCTAAGTAAGTCATTGGATCTGGATAATCCGGTAACCAGCGTGATAACGACATTTCATATTCTTTCTTCTTCTCTAGTGCTAATTTTTGCGTATGTGGTTGCAATTTCACATTCACTTTTAAACCTGGTAAATTTTTCTCAAGCTGCTCTTTAATGTACTCTCCAACTTTTTTAAAGTTTTCTAAGTCATAATTTAATAGTTCTAACGTCACTTCATCTGTACCTGTTTCTTGCTTTGCTTTTTCCCAATATTCTTTCGCTTTTTTTACATCAGTTTTATTAAACTCACCTGCCGTACTTCTAAAATCTTTTTTATCTGGTCCCTTTAAAAATCCTTTTGGTACGTAATAGTTTGCAGCAACCGAACCATCATTTAAAAATGAATCCGCAAGTCCTTTCTTATCAAAAACTGTACTTAGCGCAAGACGTGTATTTTTATTTTTAAGAATCGGTACATTTTCATTAAATCGGAAGAAGTACATAACTGGATCTGTATATTGTTTTAGCTCTTTATTATTTTTATATTTATCCACGAATTCTGTAGAAATAACAGCTCTATCAACTTTATCTGTTTCATATAAATTTACCGCAGTTGAAATTTCTTTTACAATTTGATAGTTTACTTCATCTAACTTCACTTCTTTTTTATCCCAATACTTATCGTTTTTCTTCATTGTAAAGCTAGCTTCATGCTTCCACTCTGATAATGTAAATGGTCCATTATATACCGCTTTATTTGCTTCTAATCCGTATTTATCACCTTGCTCTTTCGCATATTTTTCGTTAATTGGATAGAAGGATGGTAAAATTAATAATTTCGTAAAATACGGTACAGGATGTTCTAGCTCTACGACGAACGTTTTATCATCCTTCGCTTTTACTCCTAATTCATCTAGACCTAGTTGTTTTTTATTTATCTTCTCAGCGTTTTTCACATCGTACGCAATGTATGCATATTGAGAAGCGGTATCTGGATTAATCAATTGCTTCCAAGCGTATACGTAATCATGAGCGGTTACTGGATCTCCGTTTGACCATTTCGCATCACGCAAATGAAATGTATATGTCTTTCCATCTTTACTCACTTCATATTTTTGTGCGCCTGCCTCAATTACTTCATCATTTTTCGATAGACGGAATAGTCCTTCCATTACGTTATTCAAAACGTTAAACGAGACTGCATCTGTGACTTTCCCTGAGTTTAACGACGGAATTTCACCCGTTTCTAGTAACTGTAATACTTTCTTTTCATCTTTCGGCTTTGTTGCAGTTTTTTCTTTTGCGCAGCCAACTAAAAATGAAGAAACTAATAGAGTACTAACTAATGAGTAACGAACAACTTTTTTCATTTAAAAACCCCCCTCTATTTTTAAGGTAAGTAACGACGAGCACCAGCGTATTCTTCTATATATCCTGGTGTATTTAGCGGTATAATCTCTACCGACCTTTCAGCTCTTGGTGAGTGAATCATATTGCCATCACCAATATACATTGCAACGTGATGGACACTACCTTTCCCTTGATCATGTGCAAAGAAAATTAAATCTCCCTTTTGTAAGTTTTCTTTATCAACTGCAATTCCTGCTCTTGATTGCGGTCCAGAATCTCGCGGAATTGTAATGCCGTGCGATTTATAGATCGTATGCGTGAAGCCAGAGCAATCAAATCCAAAACCACTTGTACCAGCCCATATATACGGTAAACCTAAAAACATTTTCCCTGTGTTAATTAAATCATCAGCTGTCGGTTTTGGAATATCAGTTTGAGAACGGTAAACTGTTCCATCATTTTTTCGTAGCCATGCTTTCTGACCATTTGGCAACAATACACGGTATGAAATTGTGTCTTCACTTAATAGCGGCAGTCTTGTATTATAACTGACTTCAAGTGATTTATGTTTTTCAGAAGGATTTATATATAAAATCGCTGTTGGCTTTGTTATTAACACAAAAGGTTCATTTGTTTTATCTGCAAATTCTTGATTATATGTTAATTGCTTTTCAGGCATCCAGCCCGGATAACCTTCTTCATTTCGTGGTGTTGGCTGTCCATGCACTAATACCTTCACCCACTCGCCTTTCTTATCAATAACAGTTACTTCTTGACCGAGTAACGCTTGTGTTTCTAATTTATTTGCATTTGTTAACCATAGTTTCTCGTCAAGTGTCATTGATTTCGTCCATTTCCAAAGATCCACTGGATTTGTTGCACTCGGTGTATCGATTGACCTTAATGAATCAGGTGCTGTCCATAACGTTGCAGCAGATACATCTATAAATGCTTTATTATCCTTCTTTTCTTCAGCATTTGCCGATGTAAACGATGAAAATATAAATAAAGTTGTTAAAAATGCAGTTCCTACTTTTTTCATATATATCCCCCTTAAAAAAATAGTTTACTAGTCTCTTCTCCTAAGACTTACTATTCACTGTCGATTGAAGGTTTACCTTTGATCCAGAATAAGTCATTCCTTCTGGCTCTTCCATTAACCAAAGCGGTGCATCAAGATCAAAATAATGTATATTAGGATGTGCTGCCGCTAAATGTGCAACAGCGCTAACGGAAAGTGAAGATTCCATCATGCTTCCCACCATACACTTCACACCAGCCGTTTCTGCGATATCTGCAATACGCCATGCTTCACGTATGCCACCACATTTCATTAATTTAATATTAATTAAGTCTGCGTATCTTCCTTGAACGAGCTTTAATGCATCACTTGCTGAAAATATACTTTCATCGGCCATAATTGGCGTTTGCACACGATCTTTGACGTACTTTAACCCATCCCAATCTTTCGCGTGTACTGGTTGTTCAATAAATTCTATATTTAAATTACGATTTTCCATCTCTTGAATGATAGAGATCGCTTCTTTTGGACTCCAACCTTGATTCGCATCTAAACGTAATGTCGTATTTCTTGGTACTACATTTCGAATTGCCTCAATACGTTCCAAATCTAAATGCGCCTCCTTACCCACTTTAATCTTTAATGTTTGAAATCCTTTTTCTATATGTTTCTTCGCTTCTTTTGCCATTAATACAGGCTCATCCACACTCACTGTAATATCGGTATAAATTTCTTTCTTCCCGCCTAACAATGCATATAACGGCACATTTTGATATTGGCAATATACATCATATAGAGCGATATCTACCGCTGCTTTCGCACTTGAATTTCCAATACAACTCATTTGAATGCGCTGTAGTAACTGCTGAAACTGAATGATATC
This sequence comes from Bacillus cereus group sp. BceL220, assembly GCF_051776965.1. Taxonomy (NCBI): domain Bacteria; kingdom Bacillati; phylum Bacillota; class Bacilli; order Caryophanales; family Bacillaceae; genus Bacillus; species Bacillus cereus group sp. BceL220. The sequence continues at coordinate 27,027 of NZ_JBPWBC010000004.1, forward strand.
TTGACCAATTAAACATGAACGCATCGGTCCTAAAATCGCATCTTCCATTCCACTGGTGAAATCACCCGTAATAACTGGCGTTGCGGCTGCAGCCCCCTTACCAATCACTCCTTCGTCTGTATGAATATAAACATCTATACTTTCAATTTCTGTTACAGTACGAAGCGCGGTTTTAAACGGTGTATGAAGTTTTACACGTCTACGATTTACTTTTACATCTGTAATTTTCATTTTGTTCATCCTTTCGTTCTCCAATGAAGTGAAATCTTAATCCACCGGAGATTTATACCCACGAATTATTAGGTAAACTTATTGGGCATTTACTCTTCTATCACTCTACTTTGTTTTCGTTTACTTTTGATGTAGAACGATAATGTGAAATAAAAAAATCCAGCCATAAGAATGATTCTTACGGCTGGATTTTGTCTATGATTGAGTAGACAAAGCAGCAATCTGATTATATTTTTTCTGTGCATCTTTTAGCGCTACAAGTAACGCTTTTTGAGAAGAGCCGAAATATCGGTTCTTTACTTCCATTACTAACGCCGGGTCATTTATATTTTTATGTAGAAATAAATATTTAACAAATTGAGATGTTAATGCAATTGTCGCTGAGCAGTCTGCATCTACAATTTCCCCTGTATCCTTAACAAGTACAAATGCTACGAAATAGCTTTTAAACTTTTCAGTAATGGGATTATTTTGAGGTGCTTTCGCATCCCCTACGATATAAATTGTATTTGAAGCGTACACAGCTATCTTCCTTTCTTATACGAGGATAACGGGTTTCTTAATAGTCGTATGAGCGAGGAACTCAACGTTGATTAAAAAATGTATCCGCTTACCTTGTATTATAATATAATTGACAGAATTTTAACAACATTTATTTTAGTGCATATTCCATATTTATGCAAATAGCTTAAACTCTTCATTTTTACAATATGTGATTGTTCCTTGTACCATGACATTCATACATAAAAAACTGCACCTCCAATTGTTAGACGGTGTCTAACAATTGGAGGTGCAGTTCAATGGCTAGCTGTTTTTTTATTACTTTGGCATCACAAATATAGTTTCATTTGACTTAGAAAATTGATACTCTTTTCTCGCAAACTTCAAAATTTCTTCTTCATCGTCTGTTAAATTTTCTATGTTAGTCTTTAAAGAACCTTTATCTTTCTTTAAAGATACTAATTGTTTCTTTTGATCCGTAATCGTATCTTTCTTTTTATCAATTACTTCTTGTTGTTTCGTTAAAATATATTGAACGTACAGAGTAGTTGCCGCAATAAAAAGGACCATTAAAATAAGACGCCTTAACTTCTTTTTATTTATCTTACGCTTGTCACTAGGTTGTGATGATTGTTCTGGTATATTAGGAACATTTACTCGTTTGAGTTTCCTCATTCAAATCCCCCTAACCCATATTTTTCACTACCATCGGCACGTTTTCTTACTAAACTAAATTCTATTCTTATAAAATAAACTCCTTCACAAAAATATCCCATAAATTAACCAATTAAAGATAGCATTCGACGACATTTCTACATTTACACCGTTTTTTTTTATACATGCTGCTATAAAATAGTAGTTTCTGTAATTCTTTTTCTACTATTGTAGAAGAGTTTTTTCACACACAAAATTCTTACCCCACATATCCATGTTATAACATGCTTACAAGGAGGGGAAATATGCATTACCGCACATTAGGTAAAACTGGAATAACTGTTTCTGAAATAGGTTTTGGGGCATGGGCAATCGGTGGTGATGAATGGGGACCTGTTAACGATAAACAATCTATAACTGCTATAAAAAAAGCAATTGAGTGTGGTGTGAATTTTATTGATACTGCGGATGTGTATGGTTTAGGACATAGTGAAAAGTTGGTGGCTACCGCGATTAAAGGACATCGTAATGATATTATCCTATCAACGAAAGGTGGTTTAATCGGACACCACTACGATCCTAATGGAGTTCCTGTATATGATACTCCCGAAAAAATCATCGCCGTATTTGAAACAAGTTTACAACGTCTTCAAACAGATTATATTGATCTTTATTTTTGTCATATTTGGTGGCATAATCGTAGAGAAACAGAAGCATTTCTACGTGCATTTGACATATTAAAACGTGATGGAAAAGTAAGGGCAGTCGGTGTTTCGACTCATGATTTACAATACATTCATCATTTCAATAACAACAACGAAATTGATATCGTACAACTTGATTACAATATATTAAATCGAAAACCTGAAAAAGATATATTACCATTCTTACAAGAGAAAAATCTAGGAGCTATTATTCGTAGTCCATTAAAAATGGGCATTTTAACTGGAAAATTCACAAATAAAACAATTTTTCCAGATGGAGATTTACGCAAAGATTGGCCAAATGAAACTTGGTTTCAAGAAGACTTACAAACCGTAGAGAAACTTCGGTTGCTCTCAAATAAAAATCAGACCCTAGGGCAACTTGCACTTCGCTATGTACTCTCTCATCCGGCAGTAAGTGTTGTAATTCCTGGTGCCAAAACCGGAATGCAAGCACAAGAAAATGCAAATGCATCTGTTCGCCCTATTTTAAGTGCTGAAGAGCTTAACTATATTCATTCAATATAAAAAGCCCAATCCGGGCTTTTTAATTTGGCAAACTAATATCATACTCCATTCGCTTCGCTGTGTCCTCCGCAACATGCATACCTAACAAGTTTTTCACAATATGAAATGCCATATTAATTCCAGCTGAAATTCCGGCAGATGTTATAATATGTCCTTCATCTACAAACTTTACATTTTCTATAACTTCAACATTTTGAAACTCATTTTTAAACTTTTCAATACTATCCCAATGTGTTGTTGCTTTTAAACCTTCCAGTAAACCTGCTTTCGCCAGTAATAGCGCTCCTGTACAAACTGAAGTCATCAGCTTTACTTCTTTCATTTGTTGGCGAATCCATTTTATTACTATTTCATTTTTTATTTCATATTCTCTAGCACCTAGCCCACCCGGAATTATTAAAATATCCACTGGTGGTAAATTTTCAATACTATAATCTGGCTGTACCTTCAATCCGTTCCTTGCTGTAATCATTTCCCCATTCTCGCTAACTGTATAAACAGTAAATGGTTTTTCTTCATTCACCTCAGTTACAGAAAAAACTTCAAATGGCCCTGCAAAGTCTAACACTTCTACTTCATTAAATAAAAATATACCAACACTCCATTTATTCATCATAAGTTCACTTCCTGTTTCAAATGATGTAATAGATGATCATATCCTTTTTCTAATGCAATATCATACGCTGTTTTCCCATCATTTTTCTTTATCATCTTATTAGCTCCATTTTTAAGGAGTAACATAATTATTTCTTCATTTCCTAATAATGCCGCTTCGTGAAGTCCTGTCCAGCCACCACTTTGCATAATATTTACATCTGATCCTTTTTCAATTAAGAAAGCAACAAGTTCACTTTGCTTGTTCGCAATTGCTGCTTGCAAAGGCGTATTTTCATTTTCGTTTTTCGCTCTACTATGTATATCTGCACCGCTTTCTAAAAGAAAACTCGCTATTTCTTTCTGTCCAAAATAAGCTGCTAAATGAAGTGGTGTCCATCCATCTTCACTACATTCGTTAACAATACTTGGACTCGCCTTTATAAACTCCACTACTTTTTCCTTATGACCACTTAAAACAGCTTGTACTATTGATTGTAAATGCTCCATAATAATCTCCTATCCTTCAAAATATTTAAGCATCCCCTTCTACATGTTCTATTAATTATTACATTTTCCTTTTAAAAACTTAAGTTTACATAATAATATTATAAATTACTTTTGTACTTAATGTTGAATAGCAATAATGTTTAAAATAATACCTTTAAACAATAAAGACTATGATTTCATTAGAGTTACTGAAAAAAGCAATTAAAAAAACTATACACATAGTTTTCATCATATTCGTTCAGTTGCATGAACTAAAACAGGTAATGTTTATTCTGCTATTCATGCTTTCAACATATCAAATAATATTATTCCAATAAAAAAAACAATCCATTTTTAAAATGGATTGTTTTTTTATTTCTGTTTTATGCGGTTTATTTTATTTTTGTATTTTCAATGACGAAATAATTACACTTACAAAAATGAAATACTACTATCTTAGCCCCTCTTATAGTAAGTTTTTCGTTTGAAAACCAAAAACACATTTTCGCCTTACGATTAAAAAACATATGTAAAAATCTCTAAAACAGCTGCCTTATCATACTAATCTATAGCAATTCTGTCTTCTTCCCTTACCTGTTTCCTTTAACACATACGATTTTAAAACAAGCGCCGTTAATGAATCTGTTAATGTTTTATATGATAAATTTGATAATGCCAATAGATCGTTCGTATATAACATTCTATGCTTCTCTAATAATAATAGTACTAATCGTTCAGACGGTTTTAATGCCTCATCACTTTCTAGTATAAAGTCTATATTTTTCATTTCTCTAATTACTACTCCTTATATAAAAAAATACTTTAGGTGCTAATTTAATATAAAAATAATACATAACAAAATTTGAAATATATTAAAATAACATTGTTTTAAAACACTATTATACTATAACATATATAATTCTTCAAAAACTACATTTAAAAACGGTTAGTCATTCTCTAAATATGAATGACTAACCGTCTTTCAGCTTCTTCTCAATTAACATGTTTTACCTTAAATATTTCTTGCAATATGTGGCTTACTGTAATGACTTGTTCCACCGCCACCTACTACTACTTTACCACCTTTTTCGAAAATTAATAATTTACTTGAACCATCTGCAAGAAGTACTATTACTTCAGCATTATTACTTGTTGCTATATAAATTACATAACCACTCTTTGATATACAAGTTTCCCAATTCGCATCAAATTCTGATCTTACTACACGATTTGAATACACTTGATTTTCAATTCTACCTTGTTCTTCGTTTTCCAAATTTATTCTCCCCTCTTGCCTGAATAGTTATATATATTAAAATAGCAGTCCTGTTTAAAATAGTGACCGATTTTAACATAAATAGTATATGTAGTTAGTAGGAGAATGCTTGGACAATAGAAACAAGACAGTCGATTGTGTATTGACTGCCTTGTTTCCATAGATAGTTCTCTATTTTTCGTTTCGCAGAGCTTCAAAAGTAATCATTTGATTTGCATTTGACGGTTCTTTTTCATAAACATATTCAGCAGAGCAAGTAATGTTAGAGAAACCTATACTTTCTAAAAGGAGTTTAAACTCTACTATTCCATACCAGCGCAGCGCAAAACGTTGTAACTCTGTTTGTACTAGCTGTCCTTTACTCCACTTTTCATATTTCAAATATGATACAGTAACTTGGTTCAGCCAATCTATTTCAATTGATTTATTTTCTAATGTGATTCCGTCTCCACTCGGCAAAGAAAAAGTCGATGTATGAATTTCCCCAGTCTTCCAGTCATGCGGAAGCATAATATCTACGATTAATCGTCCGCCTGGATTAAGATGTTCATAAAAACATTTCAATGCGTTTATAGAATCCACACGATTTTCAATTAAACAAAAAGATCCAGTAGGAATGATAATTGCCTCATATTTATGCGGAATTGAAAATTGTTGCAAGCTTCCTTCATACAAATTAGGATGTAAGCCTCTCTCTTTACACCGCTTACGGCAAGAATCAAGCATTTCAGGTGAATAATCTATCCCATCCACTTTAAAACCAGCCTCTAGAAGCGGAATGATGACACGCCCTGAACCTACTGCAGCTTCGAGAATTCTACCTCTACAATCTTTTAAACGTTCTTTGTAATACTCAATATCACCATTTAAAGAATAACCGACTGGTTTTGTGTAATCATACAGTTCCGTACAAAGTGTACTATAAAAACTAAACATTTATTTTCTCCTCCGTTTTTACGTACGGAAGATGCCAATTCAACTAATCTTCCTGTACCTCTAAATTTAATGCGCTTTTGAAAGAGCTGACTGTCATAATATATCACTCACTTTCCATAGAATATAATGATATTGTATTACATAACCTTCCAATTCGAAATATAAAATTAAAAATTCAGACTATAAATCAAAAAGCTTACTTTAGTAAGCTCTTTGAAAAAAATATTTATTTCACAATCGGCAATGTCACTTCACTTAATTTCACTGTAAGCTTCGTGCCCGCTTTCGGTCTAATTGTATAATCATAGTCGCTAGCAATTAAAACGACCCCTATTTGATGTCCAGCTTTAAAGACATAATCATCTGGCTGCATGTCCCATGTAAATGTATAATCTTTGCCCGGTTGAATCGCTATTGAATCTTCTATATTATTTAAGTTTTGTGGATCCATCCAGCCCCTCGTTACGATTTCCGGCTTCGCTCCTCCATAGTCAACAAGTAATGCTGTTAAATTTGATACAGATCGATCAATATTTCCTGTAATTGAAATCTTTGGTGTACCACTTATGCCTGTATCTTTTTGCAGTACAGGCATTGTATATACTAATCGATTGGCTACTTCTAATTCTGGGTTTGCTACTAATTGATTTGATTTTATTTGTGCATCATCTACGAATGAGAAAACTTTATTAACCGATCCCATACTTAATGGCAAATTGACTGATTTATTACTTAAATACATACGGATTTTTGAAGGTACAGCCGCTGGATCTGGCCAATTTTTTATCTTTTGCCACGATTTATTTTCTCTTTGCACATCAACCATTGGTTCATCCATAATTCCATTTTCAATTCCGTATAACCAATAATCTAACCATTTATTTTGTGTTTGCTGCCAGTTATTACTTGATGTCCCACCGTGTCCACCTTGATGTAGCCACATTTTACGAGGTACATGATTTTCTCCAAGAGCATCCCACCATTGTGCGAACTGTTTCGTTTTAACATTCCAATCGTTTAAACCATGAACAACAAATACACTCGCTTTTACATTTTTAGCATCTTTTACATAGTTACGTTTATCCCAAAAATCATTATAATTACCTGTTTTTCGGTCTTGTCCAGCCGTTAACTCTTTTATAACTTGTCCGCAAACTTCAGGATTTTCCCTTGTCAGTACTGCTTCTGCCATATTATCTGTATCTTCTCCTTGATATCCGCCTGGCGCAATTACTGCACCATTTGCACGATAATAATCATACCAACTACTAATTGCTGCGATTGGAATAATTGTTTTTAAACCTTCAACTCCAGTAGTCGCAACAGCATTTGGTAGTGTACCATTATAAGAAACTCCAGTCATACCTACATTTCCTGTAGACCAATTTGCCTGAACTTCCTCACCCTGTTCTGTAAATGCTTTCGCGCGACCGTTTACCCAATCAATAACAGACTTTGTACCGAGTATTTCTTGTTCATCTCCAGTTGTAGGGCATCCATCTGATTTTCCAGTACCGATACTTTCGCCTAGAATAACTGCATAACCTCTTGGCACGTAATAGTTCCCATACGAACCAAGATTAACCGCTCCATACGGTTTTCCTTCATACGCATACAATTCTTCATCTACATTATATACAGGAACATCTTTTAATCCAGATCGATATGGACTCATTTCATAAATAACAGGAACCTTCACATTCGGATCTGTCTTTGGACGCATAACTTTTATCGATACTCTGTCTTTCTTACCGTCGCGATCACTATCAACTTCTGTCTCTACATATAAATTTTCGATAATGGCTTCATCGAGTGAATAAATCGGTTTTGTCATCCCATTTTCTAATTCAATTTTCGTATTTTTAATCTCTTCCTTCTTCTCTGCATGCACATCCATAGTAAAGCTAGGTATAATTGTTGCAGATAGCATTGCTGACAGTGTAATTGCCATTTTCTTTTTACTCAAAATGTTCCCTCCCCTTATTCGTTCTCTTTTACTATATAACAAAATAACTGAAAATTCAGTTTTATTTTTATATAATAGTTGAGAAACTCAAAGATTTCTTATTAAGTAAAATTCAATACAGGTGTGAAAGTATTTTCCCACTCCCAGCTTCTATATAAAGTGAGCCCTCACCAATCGGGCGTTTACGGGCAGCGGGGCCCCCACCTAACTTCTTTGCTTCCGCTGAATTTTGAGTTTTGGGGTCTTACTGCCCGGCAAATAGCCGGAAAAATAGAGAAAAAGACAACCGATATTTCTATCGATTGTCTTACATTCCATTTATTATTTTTCTAACTCTTTAAAGGTATCTTTCAAGTCTTTATCAGATACTTTTATATCTGCATTTTTAAGCAGATCTCTAGTAACTTGTTGATGGAATTGAGGATCTTGTATACGTTGCTGTTCTAATTCTTTACGAATATTCTCTTTCTCTTCCTCATATGGTTTAAGCTCTTTTTTATCCGTTAGCTTAATAATATGATATCCGAAAGAAGATTTAACAGGTTCACTCAATTGACCAACTTCTAACTTATATGCAGCATCCTCAAATTCTTTCACCATCATACCTGGTCCAAATTCAGATAGTTCTCCACCTTTTTCTTTAGAACCTGGATCCTCTGAATATTGTTTAGCCAATGCCGCGAAATCTTCGCCACTATTTAATTTTTCTTTAATTTCTTTTGCTGTCTTTTCATCTTTCACTAAAATATGGCTAACTTGAAGCTTTGGCTTATAGTGATCTTTAATATCTTTTTCCGTTACGGTTGCTTTAATAGCTTTTTCAAAAGCGAAAGTAAGCTTTAATTTCTCTTTCAACTGATCTTCATTTTTCACACTATTAGATTCCATATATGTATTAAAATTATCGCCCATCTTGTCTTTTAATTCTTTCAGTTGTTTCGTTACCTCTTCATCCGTAACTTTATATTTATCATTTAATACTTTCTCTACTACCATTTCAGATAAATTCTGTTTACCATAGTTTTCTTTTAATTTTTTGTTAAAATCACTTTCTGAAATGCTTCCTGATTTTGTAGTTACAATATTATCTGATGAACCACATGCAGATAAAGATAACGTCATCCCCATTAAAATGCTACCAATTACTAATTTCTTTCTTTTCAAATCCGAATACCTCACTTCATTAAATTCAAATGTAACTATGTAAATATAACGTTTCCCTGTGAACTTCACGTGAATTTAATGAAAGTAGAACATTTGCTAATTCTCCATTTAATACATCAATTTTGAAAATTTTGGTGATTCATCCTGTATCGCTAACCTCTAAAGCTGCAAAAAGGACTAAATTTTCATTAGTCCTTTTTCACATTTATATAAAATTGAATTTCTCCATTTATAGAGGAAACTCCATATTCAAAACCATGTCTTTCTAAAATACTTTTCACTATCGCTAGTCCTAATCCTGTACCTGATTTTTCTTTACTACGAGAAGATTCTAGTACGTAAAAAGGCTCCCAAATTTTCTCGATATCTTTAATTTTATCCGTATGAATGCCATTTTTTATTTGAAAATATATACTTTTATTTCTATCTTCTAAAGTAATTATTATGCTTTGATTTGCTGTATATTTTATTGCATTAGAAATTAAATTTTGAAATACCATTCTCATTTTATTTAAATCTGCATAAATGATTGTATCACCCGTATTACAGTTTACTTGTAAGTCAATTGCTTTCGAATCCAGGTCAATCTGATGCTTATCTAATATACTCTGGACCAGTGGTTCAATGGGGAATTCTTCTTTTTGTAAAATATCTCTTTCTAGTTTAGAAAATCGTAATAGTTCTTCAATTAAGTTTGATATTTGATCTGTTTGTTTAATAATTGTATCTACATAAGTCCCATCATCTAATCCATCTTTAATCCCCATAGAGTATGCTTTTACTAATGCGATCGGTGTCTTTAATTCATGCGTTACATCACCCATAAATCGTTTTAAATGTTCATTACGATCAGTTAAGTCTTGATGTGCCTCATGTAGTTTTTCACTCATGATATTAATACTATTGGCCAACTCTCCTATTTCATCATTCGTTTTCACTTTCGTTCTTTTAAACTGCAAATGTGAAATATCCTGAGCCACATCACTTAGCTCCTTCAGTGGCGTCGTTATTATTTTTGAAAGTATCCACACAAGTAAAATAATAAGAAGGAGCGAGAAACATACGATGTATAAGTAAAATGTATTTAACGTATTTATAATTTCATTTGAATTCGCAATGGAAGTCCCAATTAAAATTATCGTATCATCTTTCGCAATATATTTAGCAAAAAAACTCGCTTTTACCTTTCCTTGATCGTACAGTTTATTCGATTGCCCTTCCGTCTTCACTTTCATAACTTCGTCTTTCGTAATCCAAAGCTTATTTAAAGTTACTTTCTTTTTCGTAAGTTGCATGCGTAACGCTTCGTTCATAGCATCTTCTGACTGATTAATTGGCGTATACGCAATTGTAACGTTATTTTCACTTTCAATTGTATGAATAACATCCTCTATATTTTCCACTGTTGTATTTTGTATCTGTGTTGTAAATTTATTTAAGTTTTCACGTGTTTTATAAATATTATAGTTCGGTAAGAGATTGTTAATGAATAATAATGAAATCATAAAGATGAGAATAACAGTTGCAGAAATACTTAAAAATAACTTTTTCCCAAGTTTATTCACTTTGTTCCTCCAAACTATAGCCCAGCCCGCGATGCGTCTTAATAATATTTTCTCCAATTTTTTTACGCAGCCTTCTTACATGTGTATCAACCGTTCTCTCTTCTCCAAAATAGTCAAATCCCCATACAATATCTAGCAATTTTTTACGAGTTAAAATCGTTCCTTTATGATTTAAAAAACATTTTATTAATTCGAGCTCTGTTTTTGTAATTTCTAACTCTATATCATTTTTATATACTTTATTTTTGGCGAAATTTATCTTTACATCTTGTACTTGAATAATATCATCATGCTGAATAAGCTTTTTCGCTCGCGTAATTAGTACTCCTGGATGAAATGGTTTTTTCACGTACTCATCTGCCCCGCTTTGAAGCGCAGCTAATTCATCTTCGCTTTCACTTTTCGCCGTAAGCATTAATACTTTCACGCTTGAATTCTTTTTTATTTCCTGACAGACAGTAATACCACTATGTTTCGGCATCATCCAATCCAAAATTGCTAAATCAATTTTTTCATCATAAAACATTTGAAGTGCTTCCTCTCCGTCTTTCGCTAATAAAACTTCGAAGCCTTCTTTTTCAAAATAAGCTTTTAAAATTCTTAACATATCTTGTTCGTCATCTGCAATTAAAACTTTCATATTTTTTCCTCCATTGCTTTTAAACAAAAACCAATTGTATCATACAACATCTTTGTTACATGAATGTGACAGAAAAATATTTAAAGCTTTTGAGGGGATAGTAATGGTGAGGTGTTGTATTATGATAAAAAAAATCGGGGTCATTTCTCTTCTTTTATTTCTATTATCAACAAATGCATTCGCAAATATAAATCAACAAATTGAAGTGTTTGATTGTCAAAAAGAAATGGTCATTCAAAAACAATCTTTAGATCCAATAGTCCAAAAAGAAGCAGTTCAATACGCTAAAGCAATAACTGGTCCATTTAAAAACTTAAATGTCGTTCCAAAAGATGGCTATATGATAAAAATCCCTTTATCTAAGCCGGTTTCTATTACTAATCAATGGTTACACACTACAATAGACGAAGTACTTATACTGCTCCCACTAAATGAAAAGCCTTATATTATGCTTTATGATGATGAAAATAATCCGCATTTTTATTATGTAAAAGGTAAACCAAGATTATTATTGAAACAAATGAACGTTAAAACGTAATTGACTGAAAAGGAGTCACCTTATAAGCTAAATTTTAAAAGCTAAGGTGCTCTTTTTTATAATAACAATTTAGTAAATGAAATTATAAAAGTTGTTTTTAATATAAGGATCGCAACTTCATATATCAGCGATTTTTAAGATATATCGATTTACCAACTAAAATACCTGTCCGTCTATTCTTTTGGTAGCTACCTCGATAATACTTTGTAGTGACTAGATCCCTTATATAATCCCTCTTTTACAAATCCATTTGCAGTATAAAACGCATCTCCTTGCTTCGTGTCAGCATGTAATACAATCACTTCAAAATACTTTTCCGCATGACATAATAGTTGATTTAATAATAAGTTCCCTAACCCTATACGCCGAAAATCCTTTGAAATATAAAATCTCCTTAACCGCCCAATCTTATTGTCTTTTGTGTACGGATCCTCATTTAAACCTCCAACTCCAATTAACATATCACCTCGAAAAATACCATATAAACATTCTCCAGTTTTATTGAATGTATTTATTTCGTTTTTATATTCATTTATTAGCCTTATAAGGAAATTAAAACCTTCTTCTTCACTGTCTTGAACGAGATGACTGAATTCATATCCCATTAAATTTTCTATTTGTTGAATATGTATATCTTTCAAGTCCATTCCCCCTAAGTACGAAAATATATAAAATGCTCGAGAATCATTTATTCTGAGCATTTTTATGGTTGTTACTTTATGTAATTTATAGCGTGCGTATTCTTCACTTCATATCTAAACCGATAATACAGTTGATTAATTTTATTATGAAAATATAAGAGCCTTGCTACAATCTAGTGTGTGATAAGGCTCTTTAAAGTTGTTTAATTCTTATCGAATTAAAGCATGTGTTTGTTTAAGTGTATACATTCACCATTTATAAATTCTCTCAAATATACTATAAGTTTATATATTTCTCATTCTTCTCTAACAGGTTCAAAATAAATTGTAATTTGTTAATCGATATGTTTGTGTAACCACTGTTCAAATATCTTTAACTGTTCTTCAGTATGAAAGTAATGTTCACCCGTCTCCATAACTTCTAATTCACAACGATGTTTTTTTGTAAAATAGTTAATAGTTTCAAATTCGCACAGTTCATCCTTGGCTCCGTACATAATATATGTATCTATATTCCATATATTAATAGGATGTTCTTTTACATAGCATAAATAATCCCAATATAACTTTTGACCAATAGGTGTCTCTATAATCATTTCCTTTTGCAAAAGCTCTGGTGTTACATTAAACCATTTCATCATATTTTCGATAATTCGTTCCATATTAACTACTGGTGATAAAAATAATGCCTTTTCTACCACATCATTTTGATAAGCTAAAAGGCTAAAATACGCTCCCATACTACATGCAAACACGTTTATTTCTTTCCAATGTTCTTTTGCATAATTCATAATTATAGATAATTCACTAACACAAATCTGTACTTGGCAAGGAGTATTATCATCTTTTCTTTCTCCATGCTCAGGTAAATCAAAGCTTAATACTTGATAACCTTTTTGTTTGGCTTCTTCAGCTAATATTTGAATAATTGTATCTTCCTTATTTGACATATTTCCATGTACTGCAATAAAAATTTTATCACTCTTATCTCCCCATAAAACCGCAGGAATATTACTAATTTTAAAATTATTTTTAATCATATTCCCTCCATAAACTAAGACATATAGGACTTGGCAAAAAACGCACACACTTTATTTACCTCTGTACAGCAGGTAATATCCCCTTCAACTCCACTAAATCATCTATTACTACATCAGCCTGAGCAAGTTCATCTTCTTGCGCAAAATCAAAATTACACCCAATTGCAAGTAAACCGTTGTCTTTCGCTGCATTTATATCAGATAGCCGGTCACCAACTACCGCTGCCTCTTTTATATCATATTTATTCATAATACTTTTAACTAAGTCACCTTTATTTAGCGATTGTATTTGTTCAATACTAAACGTTTCAATCACCCACTTGTCTAAAGCATAATAAGTTACGATTGCTCGTAAATATTCTTTCAAACCATTACTAGCAATGTAAATGGAACAATTATTTTCTTTTATATATGTAAATATTTCTTTTACATTTGGATATAAAGCGCCTTTTCCGCTTTTTATGTTTTCAATAAGTCTATCTAAAAAATATGCATCTGTTTGTTCTCTTATTTCAATAGAATGGTCTGGTAATCAAGCTTCCCAAACTTTCGGTAACGGCACACCCATAATTTCTCTATATTTATCAATTGGTGTTACTGTATCCCATAATTGTAATGATCTTAAGTGATCAAAAGTATCATCTAATGATAATTCTAAAATTTTATCTGTTTGAAATAACGTACCATCCATATCAAAAATTAATGCTTGTAACATTCCTATCTCTCCTTTTGGACTATGGTTTTACCAGATATATTTTTAAGCATCTCAATAATAATTTCTGAGCAATAATTCGCAGCAGTTTTCGCGAAGTCATCATAAGAAATTTGAGCTTCATCATCTGCGCTGTCAGAAATACATCTTATAATGAGAAACGGTATATCATTTATATAGGCAACATGTCCAATTGCTGCCCCTTCCATTTCTGTACAATGAGGTGCGTATTCGTCTATTAATTTCGCCTTTAACTTTGAATCTTCAACAAAACATTCACCGCTGACAATTCTTCCTTCATGAACTGCAATCTGTAAACTACTACTAATACAAGCTTTACGTGCTAACTCTACCAATTCCTTACTTGCAATAAATTCATCTTGGAACGGAAATAAGTTTTTCATTTGAGTTTTACTTACATCATGATGAGTAACATTCGTTGAAATAACTATATCGCCGACTTTTACATCTGAATGTAATCCGCCAGCAACGCCCGTATTAATGATAGAGTCTACATCAAATTTATGAATTAATGTTTGCGCGCATGCAGCTGCATTTACTTTCCCTACACCAGAACGTGTAATAATTACTTCTATTCCCATGAATTCTCCAATATAAAAAGGCATTCCCGCTATTGTCTGTTCCTCTTGTATAACTAGTTTTTCTAAAAGTAAATCTATTTCAATTTGCATTGCTCCAATAATGCCGATTCTGTTCATGTATGTAGTCTCCTCTTTATTTATAAGTCGGCCAATATATTATGTAATACACCATAATTTTCAGCTATCCAATTCATTTCATCTGCAAAGCGTGAAGGTGGTACACTATGCTGATCCATATTGGCATGGATCCACCAAGTACTCTCCATGTACCAAAGCATTTGAATTGCCCGAACAATATTCCCTACTGGAAAGTCTACTTCATTTCGGTACCCTTCTAAAAATGATGCAACAAGACTCTTATTTAATACTCCGTCACTTAATGCGCACGATATAACTACACGGCCAATATCTAACTCTACATAATCGTAATCCATGCGATCAAAATCAAGAATCGCTGATACTTTATCATTAAGAAACAAGAAATTATCTACCCATAAATCACGGTGCACCCATCCCCGTTGGCTATTATGAAATTGTTCTGTATTTACCAATTGTGTTGCTTCTTGCTGTAATTTTATATAAGAGAGAATGTGCTCTTTTCCTAGCTTCTCTACTTCTCTCATTTTTTCTTCCCAATGTTTCAATCTCGCCTCTTTAGTAGGTGGAACAAATTTAGGATTTTCTCCTTTTATTAAAGAGCCATCATTTAACAAGTTATGCATATAACCTATCGTCTGACCAAGAGAGTGAATTTCCTTTTGATTCACTTTTCCTGGTGAAACTAAGCTACCTTCCTTATGTTCTAATACTATAAATCTTTCATCACTTTTTGATATATGCATTACATTATTTTTATAAATTAATACCCTTGGACAACTTACACCATTATTATGTAATCTTTGCTGTTGTTGTAATGCTTGTATTAAAAGGTCTGAGTTATACATTTTGTACCGTTCTTGATTATATTGCTTTAATACAAAATCCCCTGCATCCGTTTCGAGTTTCCACTTCAAATTTAGCCAACCACGATGAATAGGTATTGCATTTCGAATTTTAAATTCAAATAAAGTTTCACATTCTACTTTCAGCTCTTGAAAAATCATTGTAGCTTTTTCATTAGATAACGGCTCTATCATCTTACTTGTCCTTTCTTAGCTTGGCATTCCTTTCACTCTCTCTAACATAACCGACAATAAAAATTTCGGAAGTACAAGTTGCCTCTTCAATCTTTTCGGCTGTGAGAGTAACCTATACAGCCATTCAGTTCCAGTATCCCTCATCATTTTCGGTGCTCTTTTTACAGTACCAGATATTATATCAATCATGCCTCCGATACCAATAGATAGCGGAACGTTTAATGTTTGTATGTTTTCATAGATGAACTCTTCTTGTTTTGGTGAACCTAGTCCTACGAGTAGTAAATGCGGCTTGAATTGCTTAATTTTTATTTTTATTTTTTCTATTTCTTCACCATTTACAAATCCATGCTGTCCTTTAAACTGTGCTCCTGGGAACTGCTCATTTAATTTTTCTAATGCCTTTTTATTACTTTCTGGAGCGGCTCCAAAAAGAAAGACACGATATTCATTGTCGTTACAATATTTTATTAAATCGTGAGTTAAATCCGCCCCAGTAACACGTTCTTTCAAAGTTCCTTTTAATATTTTCGAGCCAATTATGACACCAATCCCGTCCGCTGTTATTAAATCCGCAGATAGTAACATCTTTTTAAACTGCTTTGATTTTTCCGTATTTTCCTTTGCAGACATAACAATTTCAGGATTTGCAGTTACTACAAACCTTGGTTTCTCTTGTTGTTCATGTATCCAACCTTTTAATAAACTTATAGCTTTTGCATATTCTAAAGTTGAAAAAGGTATACCTTTTATAAACTGTTGATCCACTATACTCTCCCCTTACATAAGCTGCAAATATTCATCAATGTCTTTAGAAATTTGAATAAAAGCCTTATTCCAAAATTCATAATTTCTTATATCTATTTCAAAATATTTTTTCATAAGCTCCTCTACTGGAGCCTTTCCTGTTTCTCTTAAAAACTCTTTATATTTCGGATGAAAAGTACTTTTACTTTCTTGAGCTATTTCTAATAAACTAAAACTTACTAAATATCCAAATGTGTATGGATAATTGTAAAAAGGAACATCTGCTATATAAAATTGAATATATTTCATCCATACAAACGGCTGGTATTCACTTAAAGAATTTCCATATGCTTCTTTTTGTGCCATTATAGATAATTTCTCAATTTCATCAGCACTTAATGGACCCTCTTTACATTTTTCATAAAATGTTTTTTCAAACTGATACGATGCTCGTATTGCCATTACATAATTAAAACTATTTCTTATTTTCCAGCTAAGCAATGCCTTTTTCATATCTTTACTATCAGTTGTTTCAATTAGATAATTTAAGAGTACCGTTTCAAAGAAAATAGATGCTGATTCAGCCGTACTCATCGGCAAATAATCATCTAAAAAAGATGTAGATTGTTCAAAACTCATATTATAAAAATGCCAAGCATGTCCTAATTCATGAGCGAGCACTCTTACACTATCTATACTCCCATCATAACGCATGGAGATTCTCGATTCTTTCTCACTGAAAAATGGAGCACAAAACCCACCTGGTGGTTTATTCTCTCTCGGTTCAGCATCTATCCATCCACTTTCTATCGCATTACGTGCAAATACTGCTAATTCTTCATCAATATTCTTACATGCATCATAAACGTTTTGTACTGCTACTGAAAAAGGAATAGTAACCTCATTACTTTCCTTTACTGTCATAAGTTCATGCCATGTAATCGAAGCTTTCCCTTTCTTATACACGTTTAAAGCACTTACTAATTTATCAAGGTTTTCTTCTGTCACATTCCACATTTGTAATAATACAGTTTCTGAAATGCCATTCGCATGAAAAGATTGTGTTAAAATCTCTCTATCTTCTATTTCATTACTCTTTATATTACGCAATCTCCCTATTTGATTTAATACGGTAGCAAAGATTTCTTTTTCCTTATGTAAAGTACTTGTAAGTAACTCGAATACTTCTAATCTTTCCTTTTCATTATCACTATTCATTGCAATAGTATTTGCTTGTCCAAAGGATAATAGTTTATTATTGTGCTCTATTTCTATCCTATCCCGTAATTGTATGTACATATTTTCCCACGCATTAAGCTCATCTTTTATTAACTTAGTATTATCTGAAGTTTCCACTTCATTATGTTTTATTACTTGCTGTACTTCACTTTTTAGTTCCTTCACTTTCACAGTCAATTTAGTAAGGTCAGATGAAACACTTTCTTCAACCGATTGACAGTACAAATAGTATTCTGCTTTTTCAATAGTTTGTATAAGCTTTGAAAGAACCTCTACATCTTTTGTTACAAAATATTGCTCTTTCAACTCCAAAATCGGAAATAGAATATCCTCATTCAAATACAATCGATTTAAATCCCATCTAGCAATTTCTTGCATTTTTATAGCCGCCCCCTATTTTTACAAATAGTTACAGATATTTCCCTACACAATTATATATGAAATGATAAAATTTAGATATAATTAAATATTCAGATTCCTATAAATGCATTCTTATTTATACTTTTTTTCTACCATTAAGTATCATTCCACATATAAAAAATACTCCTTCTACAAGATTGCATTTGATATAGGAAAACTTCAAAGATTTTATCTTCATCAATACCATAACGACCGATTATCACAGATTAAAAAATAAAAAAGGATTGATCAAAAGATCAATCCTTTACTCTACTTCATTTAAGAAAAATAACGTTATAACGCCAGGACCTGTATGTGCTCCAATTGCTGCACCAATTGTATTTACGATAAATACTTCACAGCCAAATCTTTCCGTAATTAATGCTTTTAATGCTTCAGCTGTTTCTAAATCGTCACCGTGAGTCATACCGATTGTTTGACCTTTAAGGTCTTTACCACGCTCTTCCATAATATCAACAATACGGCTTAATACTTTCTTTTTCCCTCGTACCTTTTCAAGTGGTACAAGTTTTCCTTCTTCCACGTTTAAGATCGGCTTAATGTTTAGTAAACCACCGATAAAACCAGCTACTTTACTTAAACGTCCACCTCTAACAAGGTACTGTAAGTCAGCTACAGTGAAGATGTGCTCCATATGGTTCATTAGAAAATCGACACGGTTTAAAATATCTTCTTTTGATGCGCCGTCTTTTGCCATTTTAGCAGCTTCTAAAACGACAAGACCTTGACCAAGCGAAGCACATTTCGTATCAATAATTTCTAAATCTAAATCTACATATGTTTCTTTTACTTCCTCTTTAATGACAACTGATGATTGATATGTACCAGACAGTTCAGATGAAAAAGCTAAATATATACAAGGATTACCTTCTTTTGCATAAGAAACAAATTTTTCTTGGAAAGTTTCAAGTGAAGGCAATGACGTTCTATAAACAGCGCCTTCTCTCATTTTTTGCAATAATGTAACTGACTCTAATGTTACTCCATCTAAATACTCTGTTTCTGCTTCATCATATACACGGAGTGGAATTAAATCAATATCATATGCTTGCAGCAATTCTACTGGTAAATCCGCCGCACTATCCGTAATGATTTTAACACCCATTTTTAAACCTCTATTCTGTTATAAATATAAAATAATAAAATAAAAATAGTACTTTTAAATTATATACGTAAAACTTAAATGAAGAAAGGAAAACACTTTATATTGTATGCACTATTCTTCAAAACTTGAACTATTAATGAAAATGATTCTATTTTAAACACCTTTTTCTTATTATTTTTCTAAAACACGAATAATTTTATAAGTATTTTGTATCATTATATTTTAATTCTTTATCTTAATATAATCTTTTCAAATTCATACTGTTTAAAATTTAAAAGCCAAATCCAATAAAGGAAATGGCTTTTACATTCATACTTTGGTGATGTTGAATATTAGTCCAGTTATGATAAATATTTATAGCCTGTACTATAATTAAAACAGTGAATATTCACCTGTAAGAATCACTAGATAAAAACAAGTTAAACATTTTATAAAATATTTAATTTTACTAGTAAAGCTAATAAAATTTGGAGAAGAATTTGAACATTTACTGCTATGTCTGTATCCGTAGTCGTAACTGTAACATTTCTAGAATTTCTAATAACAGTTTCTTGTTTATTAATTTGTTTAATAGATGATTTTTGAAACAATTCTTGTGCTACACGGTCAGCTTTTTCACTATCTGCTATAGAAATACTTATTATAACCACGATAGCTGCTTGTAATGCTGCTTGAATAGATAAAGCAGCTTTTGTATCTGTAGTAGTAACTTCTACATCTGCTGAATCTACAATTGTAATAGATTCTTCAGAAATTTGATACGTTTTACTTTCTTGCGCAGCTGCTTCTGAAACGCTAGCATTTTTAAAAGATGGATGAGGATTTGAGGAATCTAATGCACTCCACTTTTTATTTTCATCTGAATGACATGTTTTGTCCATGCGTTCACCCCCTTTCAATCTAAATAATTATTAACTTGTGATTGTATTTCAGAAACAATACTTTTAATTTGCTGCTTTTTTTCTGGCGATAAATTTTTTAGTTTTTCTTCATTTATCCCATGCCTATTAAAAATATCTGAGAGTAAAAGGTCTATAATTATATTCTTTTGATCCTTATCAAACTTAAAGGAAGAAAATTTGTTTAAATCATCCATTTACAATATTCACTCCAATCAATTTTCTATAAAAATTTTAAATATCTACGAGCATTATATGTAATGAAATAAAAATTGCTTGGACAAGTAACTTAATCTTCTATTTTCACTTCTTTTTGCTAATAAAATCAAAAGCTGACTCCTAATAAGAAGACAGCTTTCCTTCACTTCACATAAATATAAGTTTCATTACTGTTAAATCATGTATTTTATCTTTATTTGTAGTTTTCCACACTTGCTTTACCATTAATCTTGAATATTAATTCAGTCTTAATAAAAAGTCCAAGCTTGTACCACGTATTACAACAAAAAACATTTACTTAGAGTGAAAACTTATAGCTAAATATCAATAGGATAGACACTTTATAAAATGTTTAGTTTAACTAATAAAGCTAATAAAATTTGAAGGAGAATTTGAATATTCACTGCAATATCTGTATCAGTAGTTGTTACGGTTACGTTTCTAGAATTTTTAATAAATGTTTTTTGTCTATTAATTTGTTTAATAGCTGATTTTTGAAATAATTCTTGTGTTATTTTATCTGCCTTTTCACTATCTGCTATAGAAATACTTACTACAACTACGATAGCTGCTTGTAATGCCGCTTGGATAGATAGCGCAGCTTTTGTATCTGTAGTAGTAACTTGTACATCTGCTGAATCAACTATTTCAATATATTCCTCAGAAATTTGATCGATTTCATCTGTTTGTATAGCTTCCTCTAAAAAATTTGCATTTTTACTAAACGAATAATAATTTAATGATTCGCAATCCTCTTTTTTTGGCTCAGGAACTCGTTTTTTCGGCTCAAACTCCCGGTTTAATGGATCCCGATTTTTCTTTCGTCTACAAACTTCACATTCACACATAAAATCACCCCTTTTAGTCTTAAAAATTAGCAATATTAAAATATTGACTAACTAATAGCATTTTATGTATTTTTTTAAAATTTGTTTGGACAAGTAACTTAATCTTCTACTTCTTTTTCTAATAAAAAAAGCAGCCTTCTAATAAGAAGACAACTTTCTTTGTGACTACTCTAGAATAGATTTCATACAATATAATTGTTCCTTCCTTATAACCTGAGTTCTTCACTTTAGTTATAAAAATGTGGGTATATCCTATAACCTTTTTTAGGGACCATCCATAATTTATTTCATAAAAAGTGCTTTGTTTTACTGAAAGGTGGTTGCGGAAACAACCGCCTTTTTATTCAGAACAAAATAAAACTTTTATATAAAAGGCCCATAATTAAATACACTTAACTTCATATGATATATTGCATCCTTTCTTTTTAGAATGAGTAGTCGTTACTGAAGGGCACTTTTCGAAGTGCTCTTATCTTTAATCTCCCTCTTTTTTAGGAAGAGTTTTTTTACTAAATCCTAATATGATTTGTATCACTAAGGCTGGCGATTACCACATTTCCTTAATAGCTTCAATGAATACAGTAGCTACTAATTAAAATACACCTATAATTTTCTCTACACTTAAACAATCGTGCGTTATCGAACACATGAACTATTTTTTGTTTTGACTATGTAACACTAAATTCACAACATTATTATCCTATATTTGGTGAACCCTACATTTCAATGCCAGCAATCCCACACTTTTAACTAATAACTTAAACAAATGTGCTATCTCAAGGTTCTTTTGATATAGTATGTTATGTTCTATATAATGAAGAAAGCGCTAGTATTTCCAAGGAGGATGTATATGAGTATTCAATTGGCCACATCTAACGATTTAGAATGGGTTAATAATCAATATGACTCAATAGGATTTGTACGAAGTGATTTAAAAAGAGATAAAGTTGCAATTATTACATATAACAACGAGTATGCAGGTGTTGGCCGATTAGTCCAAATAGATGAAGATACTTTAGAAATGGGCGGGATTTTTATTCTGCCTCAATTTAGAGGGCTTCAATTAGCTGGTGAGCTTGTTTCATTTTTAGTAGAAACTGCGAGAAAATCACAAATACAAGATGTATATTGTCTTCCTTTTGAGGAATTAGAAAACTTTTATAAGAAATATGGCTATACTGAAGTCGATACTACGAAAGAAGCAGTCCATCCAATTATTCTAAAAAAATATAATTGGTGTTTAGAGAACTACGATAAACACGTTCTACTATTTAAACTGTAAATGTAATAAAGTGAAACTTTAATCAGTGGGAGTTTTAATCAAACCCCTCACCGATCGGGCTTTGGTTAAAACTCTATGTTCCGTCAATACTATAGGTAACATGATTGTATTTCTCCATTCTCCCTTGGAGAGGAGCAGTAAGCTTTTGCTAGCTGCTCTTTTATTTTTTCAAAAAGTCACATAAATATCTTTAATTCCAAACATTCAAAAGATAAAATGTGATAAGATTGTTATGAAGATATTTACCAACTAATAAATGCGCCCTAGACTTACGTACTAGGGCGCATTTATTTTTTAGTATGTAATTCCTTCACTCATCTATTATCCACAAAATAAGTATCATACGCTTTATCAAAAACATATCCTAACTTTTCTGCTAGGTTAGCAGATGTAGTATTCGCTGCGTCCCAGTTTGGATACTTTCCATTTTCTAAGCAATCCAATATAAGAGCTGCACTAACTACAGTTGCCAAACCTTTTCTTCTATGATTGTGATCAGTCGCAACTTCAATTTCAATTCCATCATTATAAATACTATACGAGGATGCACCGCATACAACTTCTCCGTTATATAAAATGCTATAACCTATACCACGGTTTATATAATCTTCTACCGACTGAAATTGACTTGTAAAATCTTCGGAGATCTTATGTAATGTAGGGCTATTTGCGATATGCTCATCTATTCTTTTTAACTCATATCCTTTTGGAAGTGTTGATATAAAAGATTGTAATTTTGAACGATTAAAAACTTCTGGATTTCGTTTGAATTTATAACGTAAAAACTTATCTATTTTTCTTTCATGGAATGTTTCTAGGCGTTGTTTCCACTCTTCACTATTTACGATAACTAAAATTCTTTCTGGAATATTACGTAATAACTCTTCTGTTTCTTGCACATTTGGGTCTCCAGCATAAAATGTGAAAATTCCTACCGTAACTTGTGCTACTGTTGGATTTTCAAGATCATTTACCCAAGCAGTACCCATATGTCCTTGTAAATAAGAAAGTAAAACAACGTTATTGAAATCATCAAACATAGAAACTAGTTTTTTTCTTGTACGTATATTCGCTTCATATATCATTTACATTCCCGCCTTCTTTAAAATCAATCGTATTATATATATTTAAGATTAAATATATATAATTTTTCAATAAACCACTTACCATATAAGCAAACACCTATTAAACTAAAATTTTATATAATTATAAATTATTCACAAATATAAAATTATTATAACATCTAATAAAAAAAGAGTATCTCACTTTTTAAACTTTAGAATATACATCGTGTATGTATAAACCCTCAACATAATGTATGAGGATTTATCAAAAAATGCGTTATAACTCCTTCTTAGAAATAAAAGATTCCGTCTCACCGTTCTTATATACCTTAGTCAATTTAACAACCGATTTGTACGTGTTATCGTCATCCTTTATCATTTTTTTCAGCTCTTCTATTTCGATATTACCAGTTCCACTCTCTACTTTTAAACAATTTGAAATGTTTAAGTATCCACTAGATGCGAAAAGAATAATGAATGTAATATCAGGAAAATTAATGAATAGTATTCCAAACTTCAAAGGGTTCGCAGCAGTATCCGATAAAACTAATCGAAAATCTAACAGTTCAGGTACTTGAACAAAATCCTTAGAAACAATTGCTTCACCTACGATTGCAACTTGCTTTACTATATTCCCAAGTTCATCTGTAAATTCAGTACATATAGGTGCATCAATTGTTTTCGCTTGTAAAGATAAATTTAATTCTGGATTATGAAAATCGAAAAAGATTGTGCTCCCCTCTGTTAAACATTGCGGGCACACATTTCCTAGCAAGCTAAAGTCCTCTTCAATATATTTAACTTTCGATTTGCAACTACAAACTTTTCCTATTCGGATTGCATCAATTTTTGAGCAATCTACAAATATAACCTCACTGTCTTCTTGTACAAATGATACAATCCCTTTCATCACATTAAACGAAAGAAAATAGGATACAACGATTTCGTTTCCTGCTATTACAATACTTTCAACTTTAGTATACGGTTCTAGACTTTGTAAAAATTCACATATACTATTTTGGCAACATCCACAATCACGTTTCGGCTCACAATCCACTTACACTCCATCCCTTCTTTATATAGAATAGCTAATACATATATATGAAAGGAAAACAAAAAAGCTTGGACAATATAACTTTAACGTAGGAATATCGTTACCTATTCATAATATTAGTAAGGGAATTACACCAATAATGAGTAATAACACATAATTTTTACTATAAATACATATAACAATTTCATCTTTCATGAAAAAAACGTTATAATGAAGTGTAGCCTCTACGATTACGTTATAAAGGAGATTAAAACAATGGCTAAAATTAAAGTATACCAAGTAAAAGAAGAAAATATGGAAGCAGTAAAAAACATCATTGATGTTGAGGAACAAAACCCAACTGCTGAAAACTTACAAAATCTATACGCATGTGTATTAGAAACTGAAGATATGGCATTGCCTGAATCATACATTGAAGAAGATATCTTAATTGATTCTATGGAAGTTATGGTTAACGCTTCTCAAAGCAAAGTAAGAGACTTAGGTGCATACGATGTAATCGAAGTTCAAAACAAAGGTAAGAAAACACAAATTTTATTACTTGCAGACGAAGAATACGAAATTATCGAAGGCTAATCTAACACCATACATATGAAAAAGCTCCTTTCCAATTGGAAAGGAGCTTTTTCATTACGCTTTTGATGTTTCGCTCTTTTTATTCTTTTGTTGTTTCTTAATTACCATGCGCTCATTTCCCATAAAGAAAATGAATATGAATGCTAATCCAGCTGGTACCAATGCCCACATGAACGTTTGAACAATTGAACTAGAAAGAGCATCAATAATCTTATCTAATATTTGCGGAGGGATTTGAGATCTTGCCGATTCTGATAAAATGGCTCTTGAATCCCCTAATGTGTTTGTATTCATTCCCCCGCTCATACCTTTAAATGCTTCTTCTAATTGATCTTGGAAACCCGTTCTTTGAATCATTCCGAAGATTGTAATACCAAGTGTCATACCTAATGAACGAATGAAATTACTCGTCGAAGTCGCAGATCCGCGCTGTTCCATACCGAAGTTGTGAATAGCTGCCATACTTAGTACAGAGAATGAGAAACCGACTCCAAATCCGATAATGATCATATACACTGTTAATAATGCACGACTTGTTTCTGGCGTTAATGTGCTTAATAAAAATAGTCCAATTAGCATAATAACCGCAGAAATGATCATAATGTTTCGGTAGCTAAGCTTTGTCGTTAAAAAACCACCTAACTGCGCTGTTACGACTGAGCCTAACATCATTGGTAAAAGTAATAATCCTGAGTTTGTTGCAGTGCCACCGTATACACCTTGAATGAATAATGGAATGTATACAGTTGCTGACATAAATGCAGCTCCGTAACATAAAGCAATAATTGTACTCATTCCGAACAAACGTTGTTTAAACATCTCAAATGAAATGATCGGTTCTTCTACTTTACGTTCAATAAAAATGAATGCAATAATTAAAATAACGAATCCACCAAATAAACTTAAAATAAAGTTAGAATCCCAATCATACTTTTGTCCGCCAAGTTCAAGCGCAAACATTAAAGAAACTACTGCACCAACTAAAGTAATTGCGCCAAACCAATCAATTTTTTGCTTTCTATGAACTCGTGACTCTTTATAAAAGAATGTAATAAAAATAAGTGCTAAAACGCCAAGCGGTAAGTTAATATAAAATACCCAGTGCCAGCTTATGTAATCTGTAATATACGCACCAAGCAACGGACCAAAAATACTCGATAAACCAAATACTGCTCCGAATAAACCACCCATTTCCCCGCGCTTTTCAGGAGGGAAAATATCAAAAACGATAGTAAACGCGATCGGCACTAATGCCCCGCCGCCAATACCTTGAATGGCACGATAAATCCCTAACTGTGTAATATTTTCAGCAGTACCACAAAGCGCCGAACCAATCATAAAGACGATTAAACCGAAAATAAAGAACCTCTTTCTACCATACATATCTGATAGTTTTCCGAATATCGGCATACCTGCCATTTCTGCGACCATATAGGCAGAAACGACCCATACAAAGTTTTCAAGGCCTCCTAAATCACCAACGATTGTTCCCATCGCTGTTACGACAATGGTATTATCCATTGATGCCATTAAAATACCTAGCAATAAGCCCGCTACAACAAAGCCGAGCTTATTATTCTTTTCAACCATAACCTTGCTCTCCCTCGTACTACTTATATTTGTTTATGTTCCTTTACGACTGCATTACCTTTTTGATTAAAACTAGTATGATATTCTACAACACTAATTTCACATCCAGGACCAATTGTAACATTATTTCCTCTTACTACTTCAGCAATTGTATGCTCTAAATAAATCTCATCTCCTTCAATGATAGACGTTTGGAGCCTTCCAGCATGATTTGTAAATGGAATAAATCTCGCTTTTTTACGAACGGTAATCTTCTTACCGCCAATTTCTCTTACTTTGCTACCTTCATAACGAAGTGAAATTTCAATATTTTCAGCATTAAGTAATCCATCACTTTTAAGGCCACCAGTTAGTGATAGTTCTTCAACTTCAATATCTCCTTTTACATTTAAAGCGCCTTTCACATCTACGAAATCACCAGTTAATTTCCCCTTAACTTCTATCATACCTCTTACTTTTATTTTTTCAATATGAGCATCACTATGCATTTGTGTATTTCCGTATACTTTTACATATTCCGCATCTACGTTTCCTTGTACTTCACTATCTCCATACACGACATAACTTTTCACTTTCATATTACCGCACACTTCACTCGTGCCGTACGTTTTAAATTCATTACAGCTCATGTCATTAGAAATCGTTCCTTCACCGCGAATCTTCACTTTATTATAATCTCCGCCTGCTGAACTACCAGAACCATTAACAGTAAGACTATGTTGATGTTCCATATCATTTTCTCCCTTCCATTAAATCTGCTTAATTTCTTTTACATTTGCGCTTTTATCAACAGTAAGAACACCCGTATATTCGATCAGTTCAATCTCACAGTTCGGTCCTACCGTAACATTATTTCCTCTTACCGTTCTTATGTGAGCATAATCAATATCGATATTGTCACCTTCTAATAGTTCAGCCTCTAATTGCATACCAAATACTGATTGAAACAGCCTACTAAAAGTACTTAGTCTTTGTTTTACTTTAATCGTTTGACCACCAATTTCTTTCGCTCGACATGTACCGTGAATATTAATATTTATTTCATCAGCGCTTAGTAATCCACCAATTGTAAATTGTCCTTCTGAAGAAAACGTATCCACTTCACAATTACCATCAATTGTCGCTTGACCATTGACTTTAAATTCTTCACCAGTAACATTTCCACCTACCGTACCTTTTCCTGCAATTTTCAAACTGTTTGCCTTCACATCTTGCGTAATTGTTGCTTTTCCATCAATTCGCATCGTTTCAGCATGAACTGTACCGTCGATTTTACCTGATCCACTAATTCTTGCATTGCTACTTTTCAAATTTCCAGTAACGGCACCGTAACCGTTACATTCAAATTGGTCACATTCAACATTTCCATTCACAGTACCTTTTCCGTTTAATTGCACTTTATGAAACTCGCCACCATTCGATGAACCGTAACCATTTATAATCAAATTATCTGTACGCATACTTTCTCCTCCACTACAACAATTTCGTTTTTAATGCTTCGGTATATTTCATAATCGCTTCGCGTAAAACGATTTTAGTGCCTTTTTCAAAAATTAAATCGTCCACGTTTGAAACTAATAAACATGTAGAAATCCCTAACTTTCGTACAATGATTAAATCACAAGTTTTATGTTTAATTGCTTCATAATTTTCACGTAAAACTTGCAAGACCATTTTTCCTTCTTCTAAACTAATATCTCCCGATTGTAATAATTCTTCTAACATGTACACATAAAGAATATCTACAAATTGAAACTCTGCTGTTTTATTCGTTTGTTCTATGAAAAATTGTAAAACTGGTTCTGATGCAATCCCCTTACGTAAAATGTCTTCCTTTGTTAAAAGAATTTCTCTCACACTCGGTGAAAACATATTCGCTAGTTCATCAAGTGATAAATCCTCTTTCATCGTTTGGATTTTATCAATACGCTCTAATATCTTTTCTTTCGGAAAAAATGTCTCTTGACCCGTGAATGTTGACTTTCGTACAAACCAATCTTCCGGTATTAAATTTTTTCTTTTCCACCTATATAACTGTCCGTATGAAATGCCAGTTAGTTCTAATAAATCTTTTTTTGAAATCAAATCTGTACTCAACTGTATAACACTCCTTCCTGATAACAATGTAACATAACACTGTTACGCTGTAAATAGACTTTTATCACAAGTAGCGTAACAATGTGTAAAACAAACCTATTCCTACATACAAAAAAAGCTCTTACACACCTTATGAAAATGTGCAAAAGCCCTTATATATCAAGACTTAAACCAAATATTATAAAAATCAATCCAACCTTGTGAATTAATCATTATATTTTGAACTTTTTCGTGTGTACTTACCTCTTGTTTATTACGATACAAAGGAATAATATGAATTTGACGTAACAAAGTATCCTCAATATCGCGTAACAATGTAACTCTTTTCTCTAATTCTTCTTGTTTAAAATAAATAGACAACTTTTCACAAAAGTCCATGTTGCTTTGTCCATGAATAAAACTATTTTTTGTAAGAAACATATATAATAGACTATCTTCTATTCGTTCGCTTATTGTGGCACTATCATGCATCATATCAGCCTTTTGTATCGTACTTACTTCCAATAGCTCTTCTATATCAAGAAAATTATTTTCTACACGAATCCCGTACTTCGCACACTCTTTTTGTATCCATTGTGCATCTTCAACATGATCTCGTCCTGTAAATGTGTAGAGCTGTAGCACTTCATTATGATAAGTACTCCTTTTAATTAAACTTTCTACATCTTCCTCAATCTCTACAATGCTTTCACCTGCTAATATTAGTTTCTTTGCCACTTCTCCACGTTCTCCGCCGAGTTCTTGAACGATTGTATAACCATGAATGATTTTATATAACGCTTTCCGAAATAACTCATCTTGCATTGGTCCTTCTTTCGTAAGATTACATGTTATATATGTCACGTTCGACTCAAGCCGAGACAATTCTTTATTATGTTTTTCTTTATCTTTATACTGCGCCTTTACTAAAACATCGTATGTACTTACACCTTGTTCTACATTCCACAACTCAACACGATCTAAAAAAGGTCTTTCACGAAAATATAAAGGATGACCTTCTAAAATGAACAGATTTTCATTACTTTTATATAATTGAAAAGACCCTGTTCCAATTAGCTCTCCTGCTTCATCTTCATTCACGATAGAACACTGTTCTGCACTTATCATATGTAAAAACATTTTATTTTCCGTTTGTAATTGAATTTCGACAACGTAGTCATCCACTGAACGGATACTTTCAACGTGTTGTAACATCCATGCGTGTGCATTATTTTCCAGCTTCATAAATCGATTCAATGAGTATATAACATCATGTGCAGTAAGTTGTTTTCCATTATGAAAGTGAACTCCTTTTCGTAAATAAAACGTCCATATTTTTTCAGCGTCATTATATTCCCAGTGAAATGCAAGTCTTGGCTCTATAATGTTTGTATTACCGTCTACATACACGAGTGTGTCGAATATATGTTTTACCATATGACATTCTGAACGCATTGTAGCGTATACAGGATCTAATGTGATATCTAAATTCATTTGTACTTGCAACCGGAGTACATCTCTTCTCCCTTCAGATGTCATTTCAATCTTATGACCAAATATTGAATCTACCCAGCAGTGATATTCTCCCTTTACTGACGGAAAATGTGAGCTATAGCGTTCCACAAATATGCTTCCGCTTTTCACATCCCCTTTTTTCGTTATTTCTTTTCCTCTATCTAAAATTAAAGACATCGGGTGCTTTTGAAATATTAACTTAGAACGATTTCCCCTGCCGCGACCTGGAAACCACTTGATCCAATTTAACTCATCTAATTTTTTTATAATTAATTTACTATTACGCTCTGTACAAAATAATGTTTCAGATATATTTTGCACTGTTACTTCCAATCGTTCTCCCTCTTTTTTCCCTTTTCCATAAGCAATCCATAGTTCAATATATTGATCTAAAATAAACATCATAATCCCCCTAAAAGGTGAAAAATACTCCCTATTGTTTCTACCCTTTTTCCAATTCTTCTTTCATCATATCATTTCAATATAGAAAGGAGGAATTAATATTGAATTATCTCTTACTTCGTTACAATAAACCTATTTTTATTAGACTGTGTGGTGAATTATTAACCCGAACGACTGAATCTATGCTAGCTATCATTATGATTATTTACGTTAATAAAATGTTAAACGGCAATGTAATAATAACTATGCTGATTTTCGGATTACAGCCACTTTCAGACATTTTATTTACACTTATTGCTGGAGGAATTACTGATAAATATGGCCGGAAAAAGATTATGTTACTCGGCTTATTGCTACAAAGTGTTGCAATCGGTAGTTTCGTTTTCGCTCAATCCGTTTTTATATTTGCACTGTTATATGTCATTAATGGCATTGGCCGTTCCTTATATATTCCGGCTCAACGTGCACAAATTGCTGATTTAACAAAAAAAGAGCAGCAAGCAGAAATTTTTGCTCTTCTACAAACGATGGGAGCAGTTGGATCCGTAATCGGCCCTTTAATCGGTGCAAGTTTTTATAATACTCACCCAGAATATTTATTTATCGTGCAAAGTGTAACCCTTACGATATATGCCGTTGTTGTTTGGACCCAGCTCCCAGAAACCGTTCCGACTATAAGTAAGACGAAACAAACAATTGAGGCAAGTTCACCAAAGCAATTTGTTTTTAAACATTACGCCATATTCGGTCTTATGTTTTCTACACTTCCTATTAGCTTTTTTTATGCACAAACTGAGACGAATTATCGTATTTTTGCAGAACATGTATTTCCTAATCTCGTATTCATACTCGCATTTATTTCAACATGCAAAGCCATTTTGGAAATCATTCTACAAATCTTCCTCGTAAAATGGTCTGAACGATTTTCTATGGCGAAAATCATCCTTATTTCTTATACCTGCTTTACAATAGCTGCAGTTGGCTTTAGTTATTCAACGACGATATTGTCGTTATTCTTCACCTTACTCTTTTTAGTCATTGGAGAAAGTATTGCTCTAAACCATTTATTACGATTCGTTTCAGGAATTGCACCTCATGATAAACGTGGTTTATATTTTTCAATTTACGGTATACACTGGGATATATCTCGAACGTGTGGACCAGTTATTGGTGCAGTTTTATTAAGTAAGTTAAATGGAAGTATGCTGTTTTATATTTGCGCTAGTTTCTTATTAGTTGGAGGTATTGTACAAGCGTTATTTGTTCAAAATTTGGAACGAAAAAAAATCGTGAACCAGCCTACACATAATTTATAGGTTACTACTTTTTCAGTAGATAAACATTTCTTATTGGATGCATGCTAAAAAACAAAAGTGAAGTATTTCCCATATGAAAGGAAACGTTCCTTGTTTACAACTAAAAACACCTCACTTAAAGAAAGTGAGGTGTTTTTGAAATCACTTAATTTCTTATCCTGCCATTTTATTAATACTATCCTCTGGTGAAAACACGGAAATATGATCTACCTTACCAGTCGATTTTGGAATGACAAATTTTAACTCATACTGGTTATTTACTTTGTATACATATATTTTGTCTTCACCATTCCCTTTAACTGAAGATGGTTTTCCTAACGCTTTTTCAATTTCTTGTAATGTAATCGATTTTAGTTCTGCATGATATGAGCGTACATCAAAAACTTGTGAGCCTTTATTAAATCCGAAAACAACATTTTTATTTGTAAAAGTTGCGTACATTCCATTCCCTGCATATTCGGTTTTATTTGCTTTTCCCCACGCTTTTTCAATTTCTTCAATATCCCCTGTATGGGCTCCAAATGGTACATTAGGTACTTTTCCTTCTTTTGCTAGTTCAAACAAATCTTTAACGTGGTTAATTGATTTTTGATTAAGTGTTCTATCTTTCGAATCTGGCTCAGGTGATGGTTTTGTTGTTTTTTCTTTACTTGGTTTTGCTTCAGGATTTTTCTGTTCTTCTGAAGAATTGCTTTGTTCATTTTTATTATTTTCCAAGGTTGGATTTGTTTCCTTTTTTTCGTCTGTCCCATTACATGCTGCTAGCGCAAACATACATGCTAAAGCCAAAAACAACATGACTATTTTCAAATACCCTTTCATCATTTTACCCCCCTATTGCATCTTATTCATTTCGATAACCAACCCATTACACTACTTTTCAAATTATGTTTGTTCCAAAAAGTCAGTGCTTCATTCTCTCCAAAGGCTTGTACAAAATATGTTACAAAAGCTGTTCCTAAAAAGTAACCAAGTCTGTTATATCCGAAGTAACTACCTCCTGATAAACGGAACCATTCTTTCTCTTTTTCATCTGTCCATCCTTCAACATAATCTTGTAAAAAACGTTTCTTTATTTTCTCTTCATTTTCTTTATAATATTGTAGCCATGGATCACCGTCACTATTATATGAGTAGTAAACAGACTCATTTAAATCTTTAACGATTTTTTTTGATAAATAAGTTGCAACACCTTCACGATACAAACTTACCGACGCATCGGTCCATTCAGCCCTAGTCCAATCCATTCCAGTATTTTGTAGCATAACATTATGATATATATGACCTATTTCGTGAGCAGCAATAACACGAAGATGATTCAAATCTGGAGATAATTTTTCTGCCGCAAAAAATATGTCTCCAATGATTTCCCTTTCTACAAATGCATTTGAACCAAATCCTCCAACGAATAAATGGAATTTCATATTTACATCAAAGTTATATTTATTACGATATTCATTTGTTACCTATTGAATAATGATTGGTAATAATTCTGCAATAATACGAATATCTTCTATTTTTGCGGGATATTGTTTAATGGAATTAGAAAGACGTTCTTTCGTTTTAGGACAATGATACTTAAAGTATTCTTCAAATATCTCTGAATGCGAAGTAAAGTATCGATTAAGGAGTTCTAATTCTAAATCGTCACTTTCCCATAATTTTAAAAAACTTGGAATTATATTGTTAATCACTGTATTCATCTCCTTATTTAAACCTTCTCTTCTCAATGATAATATCCTCTATCTATAGCTGAAAATATGCCGTCACAACAGCTCCTTGAAACAGAAAAAAACCAGTAGGAAGTGATTACTCTTTTCCTACTGGTTGAAATGAAATTAAACGGTAAATCTTAGTTTCTTAAAAAATGTAGCGATAGTGCTTTTTACAGTTTCAAAATTATAAGCAAATGTATTATCTCCACTTAATGATGAAATACATGTTAAACCTGCAGCTTTAATAAAAGCTTTTACATCTACAAGCATAGAATTAGCCTCCATGAATTTAATTACAATCATTATAACAGGTGTTTTACGATACTAACATGAAAGTAATAAATAATCCTACTTAATAAATAAATTTCTATTATTAATTTATCCCGCTATTTGCCGGGCAGTAAGATCCCCACGTCGAAGCAAAGAAGTTAGATGGGGGTAAGGGCTGCCCGTAAAAGCCCGATTGGTAGGGCTAATAATCGGTTGGGATGAACCCCCCACTGATTAAAGCTTCACTTTATTTAGCTCAAAGTACACCATTTCAATGTCATATAAAAAAGCTGCCCCAAAAGGACAGCTTTAATTTAAATATGTATATTACACTTCGATTGACTTACCATCTTCAACAATATGATAAAGTAAGTGAGCTAAATGATGAATTGGACCATATTCTTCCTCTTCCTCATCTGTTTCACCTTGGTATTCCAGATCATTTAAGTATAGTGCTAAAAATTGATAGTATAGTTTTAAATCAAATCCATAACACGCAGTTGGTTCTTCATGATCTCCTTCATATTGTAACATTAAGTATTGATCATTTCCTTCTGCATCTTCTGCATCAAAGAATACGAAGAAGCCAACGTTTGTATCTAAATCAAATAAATGACGAGTACCTTTTTCAGTTGCTTTATTGAAGTCCTCTTCACTTAATTTATGTACTGTTGTCGCTTTTGCATTATCTTCTTGATGGAAATTTACTGTAAATGATTTCAATGCTGACACCTCCTGATTGTATAATACTAGCATAACATATAAAAAGGACTGCTTACAAATGTAAACAGTCCTGCTACATTCATTTCCGCATTGCTCTTAGTAAAAAACTCACAATGAAGATCAAAATAACCGCACCAATTAAAGCAGGAATGATTGCAAATCCGCCTATTACAGGACCGAAACTACCAAGTAATTTCGTACCAATCCAAGAACCGATAATACCAGCAATAATATTACCAATTACACCACCTGGTACATCCCTTCCAGTAATTAAGCTTGCAAACCATCCTAATAAACCACCAACGATTAAAGACCAAATCATATAATAACCTCCTTTATATTTAACCAATCAAAATATAATTAGAAACAATTGCTTACTATTAGTTATGTGACATTTTTCATAAGTTATTCATGCTGCTCAACTATAAGATTTTTGAGAATAATACACACCGATAAACTATTTTTCGAACTAACGATTTATCCGACTTGTTATTACACACATTAAGGACAATCTGGCTTCAATATTGTTCGCATAAACTCTTCTTTAAAAGCAGGATAGTTAAAACCAACAGCAATTCTCTGAATCGGCCGATCATCAAACCTTGTTGGTTCAGCTATTTTTCTAAAGTCAGCTACACTTTGGCCCCTAGTCACATCATTTGTCGTACTAATCCACACTGCCGATTTTTTATATTCGAAAATACTATCGTTTATAAACGAGACAAACGGTAGTAAATCGTGTATGGGACTTCCACCAATACCTGGATATTCTTTTTTATAAAAATTCTCATAATAAAAATCAATCATTGGTTTAATGAGTTTCGCCTGTCCAGTTCCTTGTTTATCTATTATATTGGCCATTTCAGGCGTAATAAGCGCACCCTGTGTTACATTTAACGGGTATATAGTAGCGTTTTTCGCATATTTCATAACAATATTTGCTGCAATTGGATCACCATAAAAATTCGCTTCAGATACTGGTGTAACATTACCTGGAAATAGGAAAGCGCCGCCCATTATATAATACGAACAAATACGATCCATTATATTTGGATACAATAAAAATAACGTAGCAAGCGTCGTTAGTCTTCCTGTCGCCACAATTATAATATCTTCTGGACAAGGTTCGATTAATTTGATTAATTCACAAAAATTTTCTCGTTTACAAATTCTCATTTCAGGTGGAATAATAGGACCTAAACCATGATCCCCATGGATTTCAGGGAAAAACAAAGGTTCTTCAGCTGTCATCGGCCTACTCGCACCTTCAATAATTTTCACTTGTGTAGCATAGTACCTTTCTAAAAAATAAACATTTTCCGTAACGATATCTCGTGATACATTCCCGTACTCTGCAACAATACCTAGAATATCTAATTTACATGTTTTATTTGCATAAATTAACGCTACGGCGTCATCAATACCAAAGTCTCCAAAAAAGATGATTTTCTTATTAACTATTCTCACCCCTCTTCAGCATAATCTACTATTATTATTATGTGAAAAAGACAAGGCGGTGAAACAGCGCAAACTAAAAAAGCCGCCTATTTATTGGCGACTTCAATCTTTTTATAAGACAAATATGCTAGTACATTTTTACTTGAATCGTATTTCGGGTTATTTCCTTTTCTTGGCTCTCTCATATGTGTCTTTTCAAATCCAGGAATGTCTGGCATTTTCCCCATAAATTCAAGCATTTCTTCCTCAGTACCTTCAATGCGTACACGAATCATAATAACTATTCCTCAATTCACAGTTTCTCTGTACTAAGTATATCGTACTTCAGAAAGACTGCAACACATTTATCTTTTTAATGTTGTACTTTTTTTACATATAAACATAGCCATTTCAGTATAGAACGAATCTACTTTATTATTTTTAAGTTGAATATTAAAATATTCCTTCATTTCGTTTGGTGCTTTCATCATACATTCTGTTAATTTTTCACGCTTTTGTACAGGGACATCCATCATATTACACCACCAGTCAAAATCAAACTTCTTATCAAAAGTAAGACATGACTGCATTTGCAAACCGTTTTTTTCTAATAAAGTAAGCCATTCTGTCTTTTTTAGAGCTCGTTCATGACTTGGGTCCCGCTTCTTTTCTATAAAATTATAAAATGTATCATATTCATTATTTTCTGGCGAAACATTATCTATTAAGATGAATAATCCATTATCCTCCAACGTACGATTTACTTCATAAATAAATTGAGCCGGATTCGTAAAATGATGGGCTGCAATCCGGCATGTAATTGTATCAAAAAAATGATCTGCAAATGGTAAATCCTCTGCGTTTCCTGCTACAAAAGACACATTTTCATGACCATTCTGCTTTATAAAACTTTTTGCTTTTTCTAACATTTGTTCTGTTAAATCAAGTGCAACTACTTCTTCAAACATAGGTGCTAACATATTCGCAACATGTCCGCCACCAGTAGCAACATCAAGAAGACGATTATTATGGCGAGATTCAACTTGTTGAACTACATGCTGTAAGTCCTGTCCTTTAGCATGTATTTTACTATTCACATACTTATCTGCATTACTGCCAAACTGTTTTTTCACAAGCTCCTCTTTACTCATTTTATCATCTTCTTTCTATTGGAATTTACATATACGATTCATATAATTATTACAATTCTCTTCATGTATTTTCAAATCCTCTTTTCATCTCACTTCTTATCGTGCTGTCCTATCATCAACATAATATAAATTTTACTTTTACTATTAAACAAAAAAGGCTACGGGAACTTCTCCCCTAACCTGATTAAATATTTATTACATTTTCATTTCTTCATATACGTCTATATAATATAAATCCTCTTTCAACTTCATAATAACATCTACTTCGTTATAAGTAGCCTCACGAGCATGTAATCCAAATTGATCCATACCAATCCATATCCATCCAGGTGTATGATATAAAACATCTATGTTAAAATAATCTAATTTAGTAAGCTCCGATGTAATAAATTTATCTTTATTAGCGATTTGTTTATCTAGTAAACCATATTCTTTTCCATTTTCAAATAGCGATATAAATTTCCCTACAATCGGATGTTCACGAACAATAAAATGATATTCTTTTTCCTCTACATTTGCCACAATCAAACGAGAAACAGATAAATCAGCCCCCGAATTCGACATATTTGTTTATTCACCTCCTTATATAGGTTTCTTCAATATAATAACAAATGAATATTCAAATCAGATTAATATAATGTAAAAAATAAAAAAGCTGACTTCCCTTTAGAAATCAGCCTTTATAATTTGATCAACTTTATGCTTTTACAAATTATTATAATGTTTCTTTTTCCTCATCATTTCCGGAAACTAAACTTCCTATAGCATCTGCTGTTACTTCCACTACAAATTCACAAATACCTGCTACAACTTCTCCAATTACTTCATCCATCTTTTTACCCCCTTATTTTATGTAACTTATTTGTAGTATAGAAAAAATTGGTGAATGTAAACTATCGAAAAAGGTGACATAAACCTTACAGAATTGTAAGCTCTTTCATCACTTTACGTACCCCCTTTGAAACTCCAAGTATTTTTAGCAGACATATAGGCCATCATAATATGAAGCAAATAATAATCAAGTGTCAGGAGGCGTATTATATGTATTACGTAAAATTAATTAAAGGTCAATCTTTCTACGCTTTTGATCATCGTTTCTTAGTGTCTGAAGAAGAAAAGGTTTCAGAGAAAATCTATAATTACTTACGACGTAATGAATTTTTTGAAGTACGTAAAGAAGAATATTCTGCTTAATTACAAAAAGCATTAAGAAAAATATCATCTTATTGTGATATATTCTTGATGCTTTTATGTAAATTGCTTCTTTTCAACAATTGTTGTTGACTCTATTAAATAATCTAATATTTGTCTAAACATATCATTGATTACCAAGCTACTCAACCTTTAAGTAAAACTGGTGAAACAACTTTTGCAATCCCCTCTTCTCCAAACAAAGCAATTCTAGCAAATTTGAAATTGAGAATTCCAAGTAGAGATTCACGAAATAATCGAGTAGAATTAATCGCTACAATTGGTGTAGATGGTATAACTGGGACTTCACAAGTTTTATTCCGAATTTTCCGTGATAATATTGAAATTTTCAATACACAAGTAGGTTTTGAATCAACAGATTCTGAACAATTTTACGTACAAACATTTCAAGCTATAGATCAAAACGTTGGCAGTGTAACACACGAATATTCATTAACTGCAGAAAACCTTACTAGTGGTGCAAGTGCAGAAGTTGTTGGTCCTCTATCTTTTAGCGCTTTAGCTATTGGACAAGAGCGTAAATGTTACTAAGTGAAATTAATTTTTAATTTTGTACTTGAGAAAAGCAAGACGTAGTTATACGTTCTTGCTTTTTTATATTTATCCTTACTTTCTATTAGCTTTAATCATAAATTTTTTACGTTTTGATTCACTTATTTCATCAATTAATACATCAAATTTTTTACAAATCAAAAAGATTGAAATCCAATTATGAAACACGTAATATAGACTCTGACTCTAAAAAAGTTCGTATAAAAATACTACATAAATAAGGAGGTTTTATATACGAGTTTTTCATTTTAAAAGACGGAGAGGTTTTATGTTATGTGGCGTAATAAAAACGTTTGGATTGTTCTAGTTGGGGAGTTTATTGCAGGTCTAGGATTATGGCTTGGTATTCTTGGCAACCTTGAATTTATGCAAAAATATGTCCCTTCTGATTTCATGAAATCAGTTATATTATTTATCGGACTATTAGCCGGTGTTCTAGTTGGACCTATGGCTGGCCGTGTCATCGATCAGTATGAAAAGAAAAAAGTTCTTCTTTACGCTGGGTTTGGTCGAGTTTTAAGTGTTATTTTCATGTTTTTCGCTATTCAATTTGAAAGTATCGCATTTATGATTGCATTTATGGTTGCTCTTCAAATTTCAGCAGCATTTTATTTCCCTGCATTACAATCTGTGATTCCACTCATCGTAAGTGAACATGAGTTATTACAAATGAACGGTGTACATATGAATGTTGGTACAATCGCTCGTATTGCAGGTACTTCACTAGGTGGAATTCTTTTAGTTGTGATGAGTTTACAGTACATGTATGCCTTCTCAATGGCAGCGTACGCCTTATTATTCCTCTCGACTTTCTTCCTGCAATTCGAAGATAAGAAATCAACAACACCAAGTAAACAAGCTGCAAAAGATAATAGCTTTATGGAAGTATTTCGTATTTTAAAAGGAATTCCTATTGCTTTTACAGCACTTATATTAAGTATTATCCCTCTATTATTTATAGCTGGGTTTAATTTAATGGTTATTAACATTAGCGAAATGCAACATGATCCTACGATTAAAGGGTTTATATATACAATTGAAGGTGTCGCATTTATGTTAGGTGCCTTCGTAATTAAACGTCTATCTGATCATTTCAAACCTGAAAAATTACTATATTTCTTCGCAGTTTGTACTGCTTTTGCACACCTTTCATTGTTCTTTAGCGATATAAAATGGATGGCTCTTACATCATTTGGTTTGTTTGGGTTTAGTGTTGGCTGCTTCTTCCCTATTATGTCGACAATTTTCCAAACGAAAGTTGAAAAAAGTTATCACGGTCGCCTCTTCTCATTCCGTAATATGTTTGAGAGGGTTATGTTCCAAATCGTCTTACTTGGCACAGGGTTCTTCTTAGATACAATTGGGTTACAATATATGGTTCTCATCTTCGGAGTCGTTTCATTATTGATTATTTCTATTTCCCTTTCTAAGCAGAAACATTATGAAAAACAGCATTCGCAATCTGCGAATTTATAAAATAAACAAAGAAGTATGGATATAATATTGAATCCATACTTCTTTGTTTTATAATACGCCTATTTATTACGTTTATTGAAATTATCTAAAGGAGTATCCC
The DNA here is from genome assembly GCF_051776965.1 of Bacillus cereus group sp. BceL220. Lineage (NCBI taxonomy): Bacteria > Bacillati > Bacillota > Bacilli > Caryophanales > Bacillaceae > Bacillus > Bacillus cereus group sp. BceL220. The sequence goes on from NZ_JBPWBC010000004.1 coordinate 67,932, forward strand.
TCTTTTATTTCGAATAGATTATAAAGAGTACTCTTTATAAAAGGAGTGGTAAAATGTCTGATGGCATTGAAGTATTTATTGTCCTGCTCTTTGCAATTGCTCTGTTTAGCATCCTAAACTTTTTAGCCATTTCCTTATCTGGACATAGTTTTAAAAAAAGAATCGTGGCAGGTTTCATATTTTTACTACTGACTCCCATTATCTTTTTGACTATCGCAACATTTGCTTCTATATTCGATAAAGCAGGATTTGGCGCAGGTACGTTAGCCTTTATGATCGCAAGCGTATATATAATAAATGGAATAGTGCTTCTGCTTTCCTCTTTATTTATCCTCAAAAAAGACATAACATAGGCTATAGTACTAGCATGAATCTGACTTTACACTAGATTCATGCTTATTTAATTTCTCCTAAATTTTTATATGAAATTAAATAATTCTTTAAAAAAATTTAAACTTTATTTATTATAATATCCCTATCGTATTCGCACGTTTATTCAAATTTAAAAGAAAGGAGTACAAAATGAAAAAGGTTCTACTTACAATTCCTATACTAATCATCCTACTTAGTGGATGCAGCAATAACGATATATACGGTTCTTGGGAAGTCGTTGACAATAAAAATGGTGAATGCCCTGTATATTATAAATTTGAAACAGTTGTCAAAAAAGAAAATAAAGAGGAAATTGTGCAAAATTTAGTAGAAATGCAAACCACAGAGAATAAAGACGATTTATATAAAGGCTCATTTGTCAAAAATTCTAATGTATATCACATTGATTATGGTAATTCATTTACATCGGACCAAACTTTAAAAGTTGCCGACGGTACATTAAATGTATACTTTTTGACAGCCGAAAAATTATGCACATATAAAAAGAAATGATTACATTTCAGAGGAGACGCAGAAAATATTTTCTGCGTTATTTCACTTTAGAAATCGGCCACAAAAATAGCCCTTGTTTTCGTATTCTTTTTCATTCAAAACATGAGAAATATACTTAATAAAAACTAGAAAATACCTTAAGTTATATAAAATGAATCCTATAATAGACATTTCAATTAACACATCTACGCTATTTACATCGATACTTTTCAAAATAGGCTAATCCTTCCTCTAAATTTGTCAATCGTTTTAATTTTCATAAAAAAATGATAAAATATAAACATGTGTTTTCAGAATAATTAAAAACGCAGAATGAAAGCACTGTTTTAGGAGGGGTTTTGATGACTTACACGTTAGCAACTAGAATGAAAGCATTCCAATCTTCTATATTTAGTGAATTAGGAGCCTATAAAAAAGAAAAAATTGCAGCAGGTCATAACATGATTGATTTGAGCATCGGAAATCCTGATATGCCGCCCGCTGATTTTGTAAGAGAAACAATGGTACATACAGCGAGTGAGAAAGAGAGCTACGGGTATACATTATCAGGTATTCAAGAATTTCACGAAGCTGTAACTGAATATTACAACAACACTCATAACGTTTTATTAAATGCGGATAAAGAAGTTTTATTATTAATGGGTTCACAAGACGGGCTCGTTCATTTACCTATGGTTTATGCAAATCCAGGTGATATTATATTAGTTCCTGATCCAGGATATACAGCTTATGAAACAGGTATTCAAATGGCTGGTGCAACACCTTACTACATGCCTTTAAAGAAAGAGAATGATTTCTTACCAGATTTAGAAGTCATCCCTGAAGAAATTGCCGATCAAGCAAAGATGATGATTTTAAACTTCCCAGGGAATCCCGTTCCAGCAATGGCTCATGAAGATTTCTTTAAAGAAGTAATCGCATTCGCGAAAAAGCATAATATTATCGTTGTCCATGATTTTGCTTATGCTGAATTTTATTTCGATGGTAATAAGCCAATTAGCTTCCTCTCTGTACCTGGTGCTAAAGAAGTTGGTGTAGAAATCAATTCTTTGTCAAAAAGTTATAGTTTAGCAGGTAGCCGTATTGGATATATGATTGGAAACGAAGAAATTGTTCGTGCACTTACTCAATTTAAATCTAATACCGATTACGGTGTATTTTTACCAATTCAAAAAGCGGCATCTGCAGCACTAAGAAATGGCGCTGTATTTTGTGAGAAAAACCGCGATATTTATCAAGAACGGAGAGATACTTTAGTCGATGGATTCCGAACATTTGGCTGGAATGTCGATAAGCCAGCTGGTAGTATGTTTGTCTGGGCTGAAATTCCACAAGGATGGACTTCTCTAGACTTCGCTTATGCATTAATGGATCGTGCGAATGTCGTTGTTACACCTGGTCATGCATTTGGACCTCACGGAGAAGGCTTCGTACGTATTGCACTCGTTCAAGATAAAGAAGTGTTGCAACAAGTTGTTGAAAACATTAGAAATAGCGGCATTTTCGTCCTTGAAAAAGTAAATGAATTAGTTAAAAATTAGTTCCCACTCCCCTGCTTAACTTTAGCAGGGGTATTATTAATTGGAGGTACTTTCATATGCATATTAAAGACACACTTCCCCATCGTTATCCATTTTTAATGATTGATAAAGTAACAAATGTAAAACAAGATGAATTCGTTACAGGATATAAACTCATTACAAATAACGAATGGTTTATAAATGATAGTCACAAACATATGCCTCATATGTTAATTGTAGAAGCACTTGCTCAGCTTAGTGCATTTGTACATACAAGTGATTCTGAAGGACTAGGATTCCTCTCCTCTTTAGATGGAGTTGAATTCCAAGGAAAAGCATATCCCGGTGATAAACTTGATTTACATTATGAACTAACGCGCAATCGCCGAGGTTTTGTTCTTGGTAAAGGTATTGCAACTGTAAACGACCAGCCTATTGTAACTATAGAAAAACTATTAATATATCAAGCAGATTAAATTGTTCCTTATATCAGTTGGGAATATCTATTCTCAACCAATTAAAAATAAATAGGAAAACATATTACGTAGTTAGGAGCAGGAAAATGGAACGTACTATCGGTATCGATGCTGGAGGCACATTAACGAAAATAGCTTATTTTAACGAAAAAAGGCTATTAACTTTTGAAAAATTTTATTCGCATGAACAACATAAAATAATAGATTGGATTAAAAGCAACAATGGCATAAAACAAATATGTATTACGGGTGGTAAATCGAAACTATTACAGCAACTGCTTACAGGTTCATATAAAATAATAGAGCTAAACGAATTTGAAGCTACTCTTGCAGGTGTCCAATACATATTAAAAGAAGAAAAACATGCTATACGCAATTTTATTTTAACCAATATCGGTACAGGTACTTCTATCCATTACGTTTATAATGAACAATATATTCGCGCTGGTGGAACCGGAGTTGGCGGTGGGACTATTATGGGACTTTCAAAATTGTTAACAAATATAGATCATTTTGAAGATGTAATCCCTCTAACAAAAGTAGGATCTAGAAAAGAACTAGATATTACGGTTGGAGATATTTATGGTGGTATTCTTTCCCCTATCGATAATAACTTAACTGCTAGTAACTTCGGAAAAGCAGCCATTACAGAATCAAATAATAGTAGCTCCGATATACTAGCTACTGTACAAGGACTTGTCGGTGAAGTCGTTACTGCATTAAGCCTTCAATTCGCTGAAACAAAAAACATTGAACATATTATTTATATTGGTTCGACTTTATGTAATAACGTACAACTTCAACATATTATTAGTAGCTACACCGAATATCAAAATAAAACACCAATCTTTTTACAAGATGGTGGTAATAGCGGTGCAATTGGTGCATTACTTCATGCTACGAAATAAAAAGCTGACTTTTGTCAGCTTTTTAGAAATGGCACTTCAAATTCAATAATTGATTCCCCGTTCTCTCCAATTCGCTCCGCGCTTATTCTATCAATCACACAATTTAACTTCCCATGAAAACTAGGAATCTCCTTCACTACTTCAGCAGCTAATTCGGCACTTTCTTTTCTTCCGACTGTTACATGCGGGATGTACGGAATGTCTTCTTTCAAAAATTGTAATAAAGGTCCTGTATATAGAATATTATGTAGTTCCTCTATTTGTTCTTTCCCCTTTTCAACTCGTAAAAACAAATATTCTCTTTCACTTGTAATTTGATTCTTAAATTCAATTTCTATATTCTGTATCGGTTTTGTTACATTTATAATATGTAATTTCAGCTCATCATTTGAAATCGAACTTTCAAATGGGAATACAATTGTAATATGCGGTGGAATTAATCCAAATAAAGGATCATGTTTTTGCCTAATGTCCTCGATTTCGCTAATGAACATGTTGTTTAGAAAAAGTAAAATTGTACGCATTTTTATCCCCTCAACTTTTCCTCATTATAATATGTATCATATTCTATGACAGCCTGCCCTTCAACAACTTGTTTTGCTTACCTGTAAAAATAAAAAAACTTCTCAAATGAGAAGTTTTCATATAGCATGATTATTATTTTCCAGCCAAACTTTCCTAAACTTTATATAACAGGCAATTCTCCAAGGAAAAATATACGATACTGCAACAACGTAAAATAATAAACCAATCGTTTGTTGATCTAAATCAACGATAAATTGTCTTGAACCATATCTTAAAAAGACAAGTGCAATAAAAGTAATTAAAAAAGCTGCACTTTTTTTCGTATAAATATTCCCATCATCTCTTCGTTCATAATTTGTTAATACTATAAGCGGTACAGCAAAAAGTACACCAATGAATACCGCTATAATTACTTGTAATATAGCTGGATGTACGGGACCTAAAAACCATACAATACCTGGTGTTAAAAATAGTAATGGCCATAAAATACGTTTTCCCGATCCCTTTATTGGCTTATGCATGGAGCGATAACGACGCCAAAATATTAGTAGTGCAATGCATAAAAAGACGGTTATTAGTGAGGACGTGTCTCCCATATATTTTCCTTCTCCCTAAAAGAATAATCTATCACTATTTTAAACTGTTCGTTCAAATGATACTTTACGAATAAATATACTACTAGTTATGATATAAAGAATTGTTAATCCAATTGAAATAACAATAAAATAAGGGATATCTATTAAAGATACATCATTTGTAAATAACAATCCTTTTATCCCTACTTCTCCATACAGCACACTATTTGTTGAAAGGAAAAGCGACCCACCAATCATGAGACCAATCCATTGAAATCTTTGCTTAAAAATTACTACTACTTGAAAGAAACATGCTATCGTAACATAAAATAAAAATTGTAAAATAAACTGTTGTATTAATTGCTCTCCAAAGTTAACATTTACTAAGTTATATTTTATATCTTGTAAAAACAGTATTTGAAGGAATGAAAACAATGCGGATTGCAACACAATATAACAAATCGCTCCGATAAAATATTGTATTCTCGTTATACCAAATGAAACTGCTAAACGAAATAAATCATCTTGAACAATGAAAACACTCCCTACTATAAAAATCATAATTGCAATTGAAGGATTATTGATAATTTCGGGTAAATAACCAACTTTCGCTTCATTTAAATGAGCAGCATATAAAGCTCCTTTTATTAATAAAGCTACAATCCAAAATATTAAAATTGCTTTATAATGAAAATTTATATGTAACCTCAATTGTTTCATTAACATCGTCATTCCACTTCACCACCAGTCATGTGAATAAATAGTTTTTGTAATGTAATTCTATCAATTACTAAACCTTCTTTTTCAAGAGAGTAACAATCTTCATTAGAAAGCTCTTCCCATATAACAGCAATACCTTTATTCCCATAAATTTCTTTATTTATAACTTTTTTATTAATCAAGAACTCCTCCACTTTACCTTTTTGCCCTGAAATAATATGACCTTGTTGCAATAAATCTTCCACTGTTGATTGAACAACAAGTGCACCTTCTTTTATGATAATTACTTCTTCAATAACATGGGTTACTTCTTCTACCAGATGTGTTGATAATATAATTGTTCTGGGATACTCCCCGTAATCTTCTAGTAGTAAACTATAAAATAACTCACGATGTGCTGCGTCTAATCCTGTAGTTGGTTCATCAAAAATAGTAATTGTCGCTCTGCTTGCTAACCCTTTAATAATTCCTACAACTGTTTGCATGCCATGAGATAGTTTATGGTATTTCTCTGTTATATTAAGCTGAAATTTACCCGCCAGTTCTTCAGCAAACTTCTGATCCCAATTTTTATAAAACATGTTACATATCTTAAAAATTTCTTTTACTCTATAACTTAAATGAGACTCTTCTTTTACTCTAACGAAACAAATATTTTGCATCGCTTTACTATTTTCAAAAACATCTTCACCAAATATTGATACACTTCTACTACTTGAAGTAATTTGTCCTGCTAGTAAATTTAATAAAGTCGTTTTCCCTGCTCCGTTCCTTCCAAGCAAACCATATATTTTATTCTCTTCCAATGAAATCGTTACTTCATTTACAGCTATTTTCTTTTTATATTTTTTCGTTACATCTTTCGTTTCAAGTGCAATCATCCCTCTTTCCCCTCCTTCGTAATCTTTTGAATCATATCCATCAATTCATTTTTTGATATTTCTAGTACTTTCGCTTCTTCCCACACTTTAGGTAAATATTCAGTCATAAAAGTATTTTGTCTTTTTTTTAGTACGACTTCTTTTGCTCCTTTTGCAACAAACATCCCGATCCCTCTCTTTTTATATAAAATCCCCTCATCCACTAATACATTCACCCCTTTAGCTGCGGTAGCCGGATTTATTTGTAACATCTTCGCAAATTGATTTGTCGATGGAACTTGTTCTTCTTCAAGCAATATGTCTTTTAAAATATCAGATTCAATCGTTTCTGCAATTTGTATGTATATTAATTTATTTTGTTCTAGAGTCGGCTTCACATTTTCACCACCTTAGGTTCATAGGTTCATTACTTATGTAATCAACCATATCACATAGAATTATTTTTTTCCATAAATTTCTTTTACAAAAAAAGAGAGTCATTCAATTAAGAATGTCTCTCTTTCTAAAAATTCGAAGTTTCAACTCTTGTTCTCAAATTCTTTTCATTTATACCATTTTGACAAAAATTAAACTGTTGTCCCTCAATACATTTTGTACGATCTACTACTTGCCCTAAATGATAGCTTGTATGCTCAACCAAATGTAATAGACTTTGAAGATCAATATGCCTTTTTTCTTCCCAGACCTGTATATATGCTTTGCCCCACTCATCAAATATTTCTTCAACAGTTTTTAACAAAGCTTCAGAGCTTATTTGTTTCACTGGAAAATATTCTTCAATTCCATTTTCAAAAACTATATTTGGATCCTTATAACGCCTTGTATTTCTCTGTAAATGTTCACAAATATGTAGTACGATTCCACAAATTGAATTAACAGAGGTCTCTTTTTTCCACAAATCTTCTTCACTAACGAGCCTAATTGCCTGTACTAATTTAGGTAAATAATGATCCTGCATTCTATGATAAGAAATTTTGTATACTAACTCCATCTTCTCCCCTCCATTATTTCAACTGGCTCACTGGATATTTAGCAAATAAAGATTTCCGAAAATCTTTATCTTCCACAAGCATTTTAATTTTTTCATTATTATCGTTAAGAAACTTTACTACTTTCTTTTTATCCCATATATCATCTTCTTTTGGAAAATCATCAAATTTTCCATGCAAGATTGATAGGATTTCCTCCCTTTTCATCATAAATTTTATATTCTCTACCTGAAACTCGTAACTGTTTGCATTTGGCACTAAAACTACAAGATAAATAATGTTAAAGAGAAAATTCTTCTTCATCGTATCTTTCTCATCAAACCAATACGTCTCAATCATTTCTTCTGTAAGAGCCCCACTCTCTTTTGCGCCATAGTTCACTTTTATATTTTCATTTTCTAAACTTATACTTTGAACTGTTCCACCACCGGGTAAATGATTAATAATTGCAACCACATCTGAATTATTACCAACGTATGTCCCAGTATATTTCTTAAAATCATCTGACCTAACATCATATATATCTTTTATTCTTTCTCCGTTAGAACAAGCCGTAATGAATAAAAAAATTGTTAGCATAACGATCATGTTATGATGCATATATTTCATTTAGCATCCCCCATTTTTATCGATATTTCGTTAATTACAATATTTACTTTCAAATCCCTTTTTAAATATACGCATTTTAATCAAAATTAAAAATTTTCATTTTTTATGTTTACAATTATCCATTAATTGTATATACTTACTAACGTAAGAAAAAAATTCTAAAAGGAGGTCGAAGGAAATGATGAAATTACAATTACATGCATTAACTTTAGCGTTAACTGCACCTGTGTTTTCTGGACAATTAAATATGAATTCGACCACCCTAATGGAGAATTGAAAATCGCACTTTATTTCATTTAATTCATAAATTCGCCACAGGAGGTCGTATACTTTCCTGTGGCTTTTTCACGCCCAGCCATAGGAGAACTGTATCTTCCTGTGGTTTTTTTGCGCGATTTTTTAGTCTCTTACATTATTTTTCTAAGAAAGGAGCAACATTCAATGACTATTAGCGTATTGTTTTTAAGTATTACGATTCAAAGAAATACAATTTCCAAAGATGAAATTCTTCATAATGAGCAAATTGAAAAAGCTATGAATGATGTTAAGGAGCGCCAAGCACTTTACTGTGATCACCTGTAATTCCTTTTCGAAAGGAGGAATTCATTTATGACTTTTCATATTTTCTTTTTTACGACTGTGCTTCAAAAAAATACTTTATCTGAAACTGAAATCAATCGTAAACAACAGTTAAAACAACTGACTGATAAAATAACTGACATTAAAAGTTCATACTACACTCAAATGTATTAAAAATATATTTTAAAGGGGTAATATATTCATGAAATTTAAAGCATTCTTTTTAACAATCACCATTCAAAAACGTAAGCTTTCACAGAAAGAGATTTTACGTGAGCAACACATCCAAAGCATTATGGACGAAGTAAAAGAGCGCCAATCTTCTTATTACACTCGTCTTTTCTAAATCCCTTATAAAGGGGTCATAAATCTAATGAAATTTAAAGCATTCTTTTTAACTATCACTATTCAAAAACGTAAACTTTCACAGAAAGAGATTTTACGTGAGCAACACATTCAAAACATTATGGACGAAGTAAAAGAGCGCCAATCTTCTTATTACACTCGTTTTTTCTAAATCACTTATAAAGGGGTCATTATCCAATGAAATTTAAAGTATTCTTTTTAACCATTACCATTCAAAAAAATACATTTTCCGAGTCTGAAATGTTTCATGAGCGACAAATTAATCAGGCTATGGATCATGTAAAAGAAAGACAAAGTCATTACTGTAGTCATCTGTAATTTCTTATTACACTCGTTTTTTCTAAATCACTTATAAAGGGGCAATTATCTAATGAAATTTAAAGTATTCTTTTTAACCATTACCATTCAAAAAAATAAATTTTCTGAGTCTGAAATGTTTCATGAACGACAAATTAATCAGGCTATAGATCATGTAAAAGAAAGACAAAGTCATTACTGTAGTCATCTGTAATTCCAATTCGAAAGGAGGAATTCACATATGAAGTTTCACCTTTTCTTTTTAACGATTACGATTCAAAAAGAAACAATATCTCAAAATGAATTAAAACAAGAAAGACAATATAAACAAGTTATTGATGAAATTCGAGATCGTAGAAGCAAATACTACACTCACCTTTAATCGTTTAACTATATAGAATTGAAAGGAGTCGATTTTGATGTTGATAGCACGCTGTAAGGAAATGATTTGGATAGTTCAGAGGGATTCCACATAGTTTTATAGAGCTTATATCACACAAGTTTATCTCTGAATTTGATGTATAAAAAATATATAATAAAATCAAATCAATACACTTTTAATTATTTATTTATAAACAAAAGATACACCACTTAAAAAGCGGTGTATCTTTCTCAGGTTTCACTATTTCCGATTACTTCTCTTTGTCTTAAACAATCTCACTAAGTTCGAAACAACAGTTTTTGTTACTGCATAAACTGGTACTGCTAAAATCATTCCGATAATTCCCGCAAAGTTACCTACCCCTAAAATTAAAATAATAATTGTTAATGGGTGGATATTTAATTTCGAGCTCATAATACGCGGTGAAATGATGTTACTTTCAAACTGTTGTACAATTGTTACGATAATAATTACGTATACGGCTTGCATCGGAGATACGAACAGTCCTACAATAACAGCTGGCGCTGCCCCAATAAATGGACCTAAGTTAGGAATGATGTTTGTAAATGCTGCAATAATTCCTAAAACGAAAGCGTACGGTAAATCGATAATTAAATAACCGATAAAAGTAAACGCACCTACAAATATACAAACGAGCGCTTGCCCTTGAATATATGCAGATAATGTTTCGTTCGTTTCCTTAATGATACGAAGCCCCTCTTCACGGTAAGGCTCTGGTAATAAACTTACCGCTTTTCCCGGAAAGGCATGTCCATCTTTAAACATGTAAAATAAAATGAACGGTACAGTAAATACAACTAATGCAACGTTCGTGATAATACCAAATAAAGCCGTTGCACTCGACGTAATTGTATTTGGTATATCTTTTAAGTATTCAATCGCATTTTTTTCAATTGTTTCAATGGAAACGTAGTTTTGTGTAGATAACCATTCAAACAACCTATGATGTGATAATTCTTGTATGTATACTTTCCCCTCTTTTATGTAGCTTGGCATATTTTTTACTAAGTCCATTAGCTGTTGTGAAATCGTAGGAACAACTACTCCAACGCCAACCGCAGTTAATGTTATGATAAAAAGATATAACAGTAATATCGCTAAATTTCTAGGTACTTTTTTATTCTCCAAAAAGATTAATACAGGATTAAATATGAAGTATAAAAAAAGCGCGATTAAGATTGGGAAAAATAATGTTGATATGAAGATACCAATCGGTTGAAATAAAAATGATATTTTTGTGCAAATAAATATGATTCCTACAACCATTAGCACTTCTAATGTCCAAAAGTGCACTTTTGATTTCAAAAAAATGGCCTCCTTTAAACTAGCACTTCTCTTCATTGTACCAAAATAAGTATGAATTTCACATAATATTTTCCTTTACAATATTCCAAAATACCAATAAATACACTACAATGAGATTACATACAAATTTGCAGGTAAAGGTGATAAAAATGACACAATGCATCATTTGCAGAAAAGATACGAAAGAACTTAGTGAACAATATGTCATTCCAGAAATATTATGTGGATATTATTTCACAAACTCAATTTGTGATACTTGTCATGAACAAATGACAACAGATATTGATCGTCCTTTAATTAGGCATAAATTGAGTCAATTTAAGATTGAACAAATGAAAAGACAAATTGATTCCCCACTCTATACGAATGAGCACGGTGAGGAACTTGCGGCTGCTGAGACTGATGTTGTCGAAGTAAGCGACGAGATTCTTTATTCTAATGCATTAATTATGAAACTATGTAAAAAGCACGATATTTCCTTACATAATGAAATTTGGAAGGAGGAACGTGTAACGAAAGTAGCGAGTTCTATTCAACGTGAATTACTATTAGATAACCGTAAATATAAAATGAGTGTATTAAAAATGGCTTATACATTCGCTGTACAAACAGTTGATGGCTACTTTGAAGATCAAGATGCAATTGATATTTCTACCATTCTCTCAAATGCAGATTTCGTGGAACTAAAAGAAAAAAGCATTGTACGTGATTTAAGCAAAAGTTCTTTATGGAATACGCTAAATACAAGTAGTGAAAATCATTACTTTATTTTACTTAGCGATAAAGACGGCCTGTTTTGCTTCATTCGTTTGTTTGACATCTTTGATGTTGTCGTTCATTTATCAGAAAAAAGATTTGACCTTCCATCGCCGATTGTCGGTGTAAATAATGTGAATACGCAGAAATTTTATGTCCAAAGTTTAAAACAGTATATGGATAGGCTGTTTAAAGAAAAAGCACCTACTATATAACAGGAACCAGAACATACGGTCTCCTTTCTTGATGAAAAGACACTGTGTTATAATGAGTATGAAAAGAACAATACAATCACATAAACCAATTATAAATTGTATATAAATAAAAAAGACTAGTGTGCGGCTACACACTAGTCCACGTAACTTAGCAGATTGGATTGTTCATTTATCCTATTTGTTTCTTACAAACAAAACAACCCACATTCTATAAGCATAGGTGGGTTGTTATTTTTTGAGCTTGTCTATTAAAACGACGACGAACGTTAACAATGCAACGAGAAACAGTCCACCTTGCAGTAGCAACGCTATTTCACTCACGTATTATCACCCCCCTCCTACTCGGAGAAGTGATAATTGAACAACCAACCGCACCTTAAGTTACCCTTTAATTTTACCATATTTTCTAATAATTTACGATGAAAACCCGCAAGCGAATAACTTGCGGGTTTTTTATCCCGTATTAACAGGCAGTGAACAAAATAAAGCAATAAATATGTGAAACTTTATTTCTCACTATTTTTTTAATGCATATGCATCAGCAATCATTTCACCAACAATTTTATTTTCTTCTTTCTTCTCGTCTTTCAATAATGGGAATAACAATTCTGCGACCTCATACGCTTCTTCTAAATGCGGATATCCTGATAAAACAAACGTATCAATTCCTAACGATTCATATTCTTTTATCCTTTCTGCTACTGTATGTGGATTGCCTACAAGTGCAGTACCTGCCCCACCTCTTACAAGTCCGATTCCAGCCCATAAATTAGGGCTTATCTCTAACGACTCTCTCGTACCTTTATTTAAATGTGTCATCCTCTTTTGACCAACCGAATCATATCTTGCAAATGTCTTTTGAGCAAGCTCAATTGTTTCATTATCCACATATTGAATTAAACGTTCTGCCTCTTCCCACGCTTCTTCTTCTGTTTCTCTTACAATTACGTGTAATCTAATGCCAAATCGTACTGTACGCCCCTTCTCTTCTGCAAGTTTTCTTACTTCTTCTATTTTCTCTTTCACTTGCTCTGGTGGCTCTCCCCACGTTAAATATACATCACTATGTTCAGCTGCTACTTCTTTTCCAGCAGCTGATGATCCTCCGAAATATATAGGAGGATATGGTGTTTGAACTGGCGGGAATACAACTTTACTATCTGTAACTTGAATATGTTTTCCTTCTAAAGAGATCGTTTCACCTTGCAATGTCGATTTCCAAACTTTTAAAAATTCATCCGCTGCTTCATATCTTTCATCATGCTCCAGATATAATCCATCTCCTTGTAGTTCAACTGGATCTCCTCCAGCTACTACATTAATAAGTAGTCTCCCATCTGAAATTCTATCAAATGTAGATGCCATCCTCGCTGCAACTGTAGGTGACATTAGTCCTGGTCTCACTGCTACTAAAAATTTTAGTTTTTCTGTTTCAGCAGCAAGAGCTGAAGCTAACACCCAAGGGTCTTCACATCCTTGACCAGTTGGAAGTAAAACACCCGTATATCCTAAATAATCAGCTGCCGCAGCAACTTGCTTATAATAATCATATTCAGCTGCTCTTCCTCGTTTTGTCGTTCCTAAATATCGACCATCTCCATAAGCCGGAATAAACCATAATAATTCCATACCTTTACACACCCCTTATTTATTTTGAAACGTATACTAACAAATTCTATATAAATTACCCCTAATAATTTATATGTTAATTCCCAGTCTCACCTTTAAAATTATCTCGCCATCTTAAAAACTTCACTTCTAGTAAACGTACTAGAGAGTCAGAAAACTTCCCAACAAATGCAAAGATAATTATGCCGACAAATACGATATCTGTATTTGAAAATTGCCTTGCATCCATAATCATATAACCAATACCTTCTGTAGATCCCATAAGTTCTGCTACTACTAAACTCACCCATGCAACACCTAACGATAACCTTGCTCCTAGTAAAAGGTTAGGCAATGCAGATGGTAAAATTAGTTTCGTAATTAGTTTTCTTTTGCTAAACTCTAATACTCTCGCAACATCAAATAACTTTGAATCCACACCTCTAATACCTAAAAATGCGTTCACGTATAAAGGAAAAAATGCACCATCTGCAATTAATAGCACTTTCGATGTTTCACCAAAACCGAACCATAATACGAAAAGCGGCGCAACAGCTAAATGAGGTACAGTTCTTAACATTTGCACAGATGGGTCTAAATATTGCTCACTTCTCGTTGAAAATCCAACAATCGTTCCTAAAATGATTCCTAAGCCCCCACCAATAAAGAAACCAGCCGCAGCCCTGAATACACTAATACTTAAATGGCCGAATAACTCTCCTGTATTAATAAGCTCTTGGAAAGCTAGAAAAATATCTAATGGTGTTGGTAAAACTGTTTTAGAAACAAGACCGAATACGCCAGCCAACTGCCAAATTATTAATATAATAACCGGTATAGTAATCGCCCTTACTAAAACTTTTACATTTAACTTTCGTACCTTCTTTATGCCATTTTTCTTAATCGTTATACTCGCTGGTTTCATAACAGCTTTCGTATTTTCCACTTTACAAAACCTCTTTTCACTTCGCTTTCAATGCTTTTTCTACGAAAGAATTATCTACAACTTTTTCCGTCTTAATTTCTTTCTTTATAGAACCGAGCTTATATTGAAAATCCGCTGTCTTTTGTTGTTCTTCTATTATTTCCTTCGTTACCGGAACTAAAATTGGTTTGTCGTGATTAAACACTTCTTTTACAATCTCTGCATCTATCTTTTTTACAGAAGTGTACACTTTTATTGCTTCATCTAAGTTAGCATCTTGCCATACACGTGCTTTCTCATAAACTTTGAGGAATTTCTCAACTAATTCTGGATGTTCTTTCGCAAATTTTGTCCTCGTAATTAAAAATTCTGGTGAAGAGACATTTAATGTTTTACCGTCTGCAACCACCTTCGCACCTTTATTTAACGTATGTAATGATATGAAAGGGTCCCAAATCGCCCATGCATCTACTGATCCTGATTCGAATGCAGGCTGCGCTTCATCTGGTTGTAATTGAATGACATTTACATCTTTTACATCAATACCTTCTTTATCAAGCGCTCGATATAATAAATTAAAGCCACTACTTCCTTTTGCTACTGCAATTTTTTTACCTTTTAAATCTTTTACACTCGCAATCTTGCTATCTTTTTGAACGAGAATTCCAGTTCCTTTTCTCGCATAACTTGTATTGGCGATTTCCGTAAATCCAATACCTGCTGCTTGCGCTGAAATGACTGGAGAATTCCCTACTTCACCAAAGTCTAACCGGTTTGATGCGATTGCTTCAAAATAAGGAGGTCCACTTTGGAACTCTGTCCATTTCACTTTAACTCCTTCTTTTTTAAACTCCTCTTCAAACCATCCCTTTTTCTTTGCTAGTAATAGCGGGCTTAATCCTTGCTGTATACCAATTTGTATTGTTACATCTTCTTTCTTACTACTTGCTGTACTTTTTTCACATCCTAATAAAAACATTGATATAGCTAAAGCAAAAGAAAGAACTTTAAATTTTTTATACATATAAAATCACCCTTTTTCCTATATACTTGTTTGAATCAATCCTCCATATTCAAACTGCTGTAATACTTTCGTTCGAAGTTGTTGGAACGATTGAGCAGTTTTATTTCGCGGATAAGGTAAATTATTTTCAATCACTTTATGTATTTTCCCTGGTTTTGCATTCATAATGATGATCCGGTTTGAAAGATATATCGCTTCGTCTATATCATGTGTAACGAATATCATTGTTGTTTTTTTCTGCTCCCAAATATTTAGCAATACTTCTTGCAAATGACTTCGAGTAAAAGCATCTAGCGCTCCAAAAGGTTCATCAAGTAATAATACATTCGGATCTCTTAATAACGCTCTCGCTATCGCAACACGTTGTGACATCCCGCCTGAAATTTCTTTCGGATACGATTTTTCAAAGCCATCTAACCGAACGATTTCAACCCATTCTCTCACCTTATCTTTCACATACTTATCTTTTAACGACAAATCTGCCGCTATATTTTCTTCAACCGTTAACCACGGAAAAAGCCTATGTTCTTGAAAAATAAAACCTTGTTTCTTACTCGGTTTTAAGATAGACTCCCCATCAATAACAACTTCCCCTTCAAAATCATTATCTAGACCTGCAACAATTTTTAGTAATGTACTTTTTCCACACCCACTCGGACCAATTACTGTAACAAAGTCCCCTTTCTCTAATTGAAAATTAATATTCTCTAATACTTGAACAGTACCAGTTTGTTTCAAAAAATATTTTGATACCCCATCAATTGAAACAGTCATTTCTTCCCCTCCTTAAAATGATTCATATAAATGAACAGATTCAGTATTTGTGCAATAAAAAAACCAAAGGCATTTTATCAACAGATAAAATGCCTTTGGTTTCTCCAATCAGCAATACGTTATGGAATTAAGTACATATTATACAAATATTTCCGATAAGTCAACTGGGTTTTATCAAAACATACATATGATTCGTTTAAATATTTTTACTGTTGTTTATTTGAACGATATCATTTACTTACTATTTTTTCTGATTTTTAATCCACTGTAACCAATAAGAAAACTCACACGCTAAATGCATTTGATGGGATTTAATTAGACTATTAGGACAAAGGGCTGGGAACTCAACAACTAGACTTACTTCTATCCCTGTATCAGTATCTTTAAATTGATGTCGAACTCCACCAATAGTAGTACCACCTTTCATACGTGCAACACCTGTTGATTGGTATTGATAAGATTTATCTCTCGGTGTTTTCAATCCGGTTTCGTCACCAAAAACAATGAAAAATTGAACTGGAAACGGAGAATTACCAGTAGTTTCGATAACCTCTAATTCATTTTCCCCAAAGGGTCTTAGTACATAGTGATCAGGACAAGCAGATAAATTCACTTTGTTATTTTCACATGATTGTTCAAGCATCAAACTATCAATTCCATGTATAGCTACTTCTGCTGTAATCCCGTCTAAATAAATACTAGTTTTCGAAAATTTTCGTCTATCACCAGATAAAAGAGTACAGATACGCATACCTATTGCACTTAATCTAAGTTTTGATTTCAACTTTTCGTACATTTCATTGTATGTATATCGCAACTTTATTTCCGTTAGCTGTTTTATCATGACGTCTGTATCATTTATTTCAAGCTCTTTATGTCCTAATGTATATAATACTTTTTTTATCCGTTCTCTTTTCCATTCTATAAGTTGCTCTTGTGAGATATTATTTCCATCGATAATAATTTTCATAAACTTTCTCCTTCCTTTTGATTGTATCGTAGTGTAGTTAATACTAAATTAACCATTTCTTGTTTTGTATCTAGATTCAACTTTACTTCTGAATGAGCAATACTGCTAAGACCGTATAGAATAAACCCAGAAGCTAATAATGAGTTATCAGTATAAAAAACCCCTATGTTTACTCCCTCTTCAATTACTTGTCTAATTAACGGTTGCATACGTGCGAATAATTTCTGTTCCAGTTGAAAATGTTGTTCCGTCTGAAACGAACTCACATTTTTATAGGGTGCTAACTTTTCAATAAATGTCCAAAATATATCTAGTGAATCTTTCATCTTTTGCATGACAGACCGTTCATTTGAAACAAGTATTTCTTCAATTAACTCCATATTTTTCACAATACAGTCATTTAAAACTTCATCAACAAAATTCTCTTTAGACTTGAAGTAATAATAAAATAAGCCCGTTGCTACACCTGCATGATTCACAACATCTTTTATACCAAATCCTTTCATACCATTTTTCATATATAGTTCAAAACCAATATCCATTAACTCTTGCCGTCTTATATCTGGTTCTTTTGATATTCTTTTCATAGGTCATCTCCTACTTTGTTTTTCCTGCGACTGAATCTGATTCAATCATAAACAACTGAACTTAATTCAGTCAATCTTATTTCATAAATTTAAAATCCATTTAATAACTAAGCAACGAAATTTCTACAAAAAAAGTAATCTCAAGAAATATGCTACTAACCTTAGATTTATCAAAAAAGTTAGATCATATAACTTGAGACTACTCATTTCCATTCAAAATATTTATGTAATTAAATTTTAGTTCTTCTGCACCCTGGCTGTCTCCAAAACTATTTGTGGAAGCTCTTTTTGAATGATTTCTTTCAGTCCATAAAGAGCTTTCTTCACATAACCACCTTCGAAATTTCCTAATTGTTCTGGTAATTCATCCTCATCTAATAGGAAGTATTCTCCATTTGGAAGTACCATAATATCGATGATTAAATCTTCGAAGGAAACCACTTCGCCTTTTATTTGTGTGTTTTTTACGATATTAAAATAGGAACCTAAATACTTCCCTTTTATATCTCTCCATACGTATAAATTGTACGGACGATCTTTCCAATAATATGCGATTGTATAACTTCCTTTTGGGATTGTTAACTTAGTATCTTTTGCAGTCATTGTAAATGAATACTGCACCTCGTGAAATAAAACGATACTTTGTGATTGCTTTTCAAGTAATAAACAATTGTGATCTACTATTGTTGAGTTATACCGGATTTTTCTTTCTATAATTTCACTTTTCGATGTAAGTAACTTATTCATTATTTTGTTTCCCCTCATACTAGTTCTATCCTCAATTATATACTTCTTTATCTAACGATAAAGAAGTATATGGTTTTTTATATAATGATTTATACAAGTACACAAGAAAAACTCCTTCTTATTTAGAAAGAGTTTTTCACTATCCATGTTTCATATTTTTTCACTTCTAACGGAAACTCATTTGTTTTTATGTAACTAACAGCACTATTACTCATCTTTTAACTTTTCCTTAACCGCATCATAAAATTTTCGTTCTTCATCAACATTTAAGTGCACACGACTTACTGTTTTAGAAAATCCATATAACAACTGTGCTTTCACTGGCTCTTTTAATGTTATTTCAAAAGTAGCAGGTTCTTTTATGAACTCCATAACAGTTGCATCCAATACCTGTTTCCCTTCTTTTGCCGTTAGCAATTCATCACCCTTGTAGAACGCAATATTATCAATTTGTGTAAATGGTATAACAATTTTCTTTCCTAATCCAATTTGAATGATTACTTGTTCTTCTGTTACGATAAGTGGATTTTTGCGCATCGCTTGTATTTCAGCTATAAAATAAATCATCGCGTATACATTTAAAATAAGTAAAATCCATGCTATTACTGGATTCCACTGGTGTAGCAAATAATGAAAACCAATACTTTCTATTAAGGTCGCATGGATGATCATGATATATACACCTATTGCACCAGTCTTTTTGTGATATGAGTATACGTATTCACCTTCTGGTACTTTTTCACGCCACGATAAAAATGCATAATAGATTAACTTACACTCCGTTACAATGATATCTATTAATTTATTTCTTTTCATAGTAGCGTCAAACGCAGCATCAATTGCATAAGAAAATGAAGAGTACTCACTTTTATATTCTTTATATTTTTTTATTATGGTAGGAAGCTTTCTAACAATTTTATATAGAAGGAATAACTCTAAACATACAAAAGCAATTTCTCCTGCAACTATAATATAAGAAACGTATGAAAAATCTTGTAAATAGTCACTTGGAATAATAAATCTTGCAAAAATATAACCAGCTATTACAACAGGAACTATATACGTTAACGAGTACCTTTTTCGAATAATGAAGAAATACGTGATGATTGGAATGACAAACATGCAATCTAATAATGACCCAAGTACAACTTCTTTCGGCGCAGCTGGTACTATTGGAAGAGCATACAATAAATAGTTTGATAGCATAATTAAAGAGACGAGTCCAATCCAAATACCTTTTCGCCTTCGCGATAGTGTAACATTCATACGTTCACTCCTTTATTTAAAAACCTCATTTAAGTGGTCTTTATAAAATGAAATGGCACGTTCAAATTCTTTTACTTCCTCTACTTTCACGACAGTTTCAAGTAATAATTTCATCGCTGACTCGTGATCGTTTACGTTATATTTTGCTAATGATAAAAATACTTTCATCGGATCGTTCTCTGGGAATTTTTTCACCCCAGCTTCTAATACTGTAATTGCCTTTTCATATTCCCCTATACAACGATATGTACTTCCTAGACCAATATAAGCACCGCAAAGGGATTCGCCATCAAGTCCATTTGCGATTGCCTGCTCATAATACGGAACTGCTTCTGTTTCTAGCCCCATTACATCATGTATCCACGCACACTGATACAGTACTTCTGCATCCTTTGTAAAGTTTGTTAATCCTATAAGCATCTCTTTAGACTGCGCATATTTCTTTTCGTTTCTAAGTTTAATAGCTTGCTTTAATAAATGTTCCATAGAATCCACTCCTCACCAATTATTCTGTGTATAGCTCTTGATTGATATACGCTTCACATTCGTGTAAAAGTAAAATTCCCACCAATTAAAGTTTCGCTTACTTATTACTATGCGGATTCATTCTTATCTAAAAACTTAATTTTAAAAAGCAGTGACACGATTACATAATACCTCTAAGCTTTTGACAATTTCTTTCGCTGTTTCATCTTTCCCATTACACAACTTCCCTTTACCATCTTGTCCAATTACATAATGCACAGCTCCGCGCGAATATAAAGAATGTGGTGAATTCGCAATCATTACATTCGCCCTTGCTTCTTTCATTCTATTTTTCGCTCTTTCAAACAGTTCTTCTTCATTTAAATCACTTTCAAGTTTAAAACCAATAAGTACTGTTTCTGGGTCCCATTCTTTTATTTGTTTTAATACTTTTGGAGCCTTTTGAAAGTGAATAATCGGTGCAATATCACTTGAAATTTTTCCGTTCATATTAAGAACATTACCATCTTGATCACAGATCTTCTCCACAATCCAATCTGATCCAGCCGCTGCCATAATAACCGCATCAACCTTTTCATGTGTGATGATACTTTTCATTTTATCTTGTAAATCAACAATCCCTTCAAATGGATGTAATTCTAACCCTCTATGTACATCGCTCGGTTTCTCCGCAAAATAACCGTGTAAATATATAACATGTGCCCCTTTAGCTAGAAGTTCTTCTGCGATTATCCTTCCGATTGTACCTTTAGCCATATTCGTATGCCCGCGTACTTGATCCCATTTTTCTAGACAACCACCGCTCGTAATTAATACCTTTTTCCCTTTCATTGTAACCATCCCTTACTAATTTTTCTTACGAAACCATTCTGTTCCAAAGTCAACTATATCACGCTGTTTCATTAGACGACACGTTGCATTCCCTATCTTCCCATTTTTTACAGTTCCTTTTCGCTCAAACTCAACACCAATTTCTACAAACTTCTCAGATTCGTAATCCATTTCAACAAACTCTTTCCACACTCTTTCACCGTTTTCTATAATAGGTGCTCCTACTTGTATTAACTCACATGCACCAGTACGCACCTCGGATAAATGAACAGACGTATTTGAATCATATCCAACACCAATTAATAATACGTACCCGTCTAAATCGTATATTTTTCTTAATGGAGATTCTTCTCCAAAGCTCATTGATAATGAATGGTTCATTGTTATTTCTACTGCATGTTTTCCCCATGCAGCAAAACTTCCTAACGGATGATTACTACGTACTACATTCGGATATGTACGAAAACATTCAACTATTTCACCCATTCCCCTTGTTGGGGTTATACGTGAATCAAATGCAGGGACGTTATCTCGGATAATTTGCCACCAGTCTTCCGGTACAGGTGGTCTTGACCAATGTTTCGGATCGGACAAATCCGAAGATTGCGTTGGCATTATTATCGTTCCTTCTTCCGTAACAACTTTCATTAATGCTTCTACTACGGCAACCGCACCACCAGATATCCATCCGATAGAACTTAGCGATGAATGAACGATAATTGTCATTCCTTTTTCGATTCCTAATGCTTTTAAATCTTTTGTTATTGTTTCGATTGTATTTGGAAATTGTGTGCTTGCTACTATTTCATTCATTTTCATATTGGTTCCCTCACTAGCCACGTAAATTTAAACTTTTATATAAATATATTATCATATTTTTCTTAATTTTTAACTTAATCATATTCATTACTACAAAAATATGTATATGGGTGTACTGAAGCCTCAAAACTCTATTAAAATCGTAGAGAATGATAAGCGAGAGTTTTATTAAATGAAGAAAAATGTAAATCTTATTTTTTCAAGCTATACTCCATATGCATATTTTTATACTATTTTTCCAAATAACAATGAAATCTTTCGATTTCCATATATTTTTCTCCTAAACTTTTAACTTGAAAACCAATTCTTTTATAAAATTCTACCGCCCCATCGTCTGTCTCTGCTTCTATATAAGTCAATTGATATATCCTTACCACTTCTTTAATCATTTGCAGTGCAATTCCTTTTTGACGATAATCTGAATCCACTGCTATATGACATACTCGTGCTTTAGTTGCTCCGATTACTTCAATACCTATACAAGCTTTTTCTTCATATTTGTACAAAGTCCCTTTATTCCTTTGGTAAAATAATACTGCCTTCTTTAAGCTTATTTCATTTGGACCGACGGCATATTGTAGCACATTTAATATTGAATCTTTTTCAATTTGTTCAACACGCTGTAAATTCATATTTTCATCCCTTTCTATGAAAAAAGACTAGCTCTTAATAAAAAGAGCTAATCTCATTACGCCGTTATTTTTTCTTCTTTTTTTACAACGACAGCCACATAACTATGAAGTACCATTCCAATAATAACGAGACTCATACCAATCCAAGATAATGATGACGGAATTGGTGCAGATAACCAGATCAGCTCTCCTACTAGCGCAAATAAAACTTCACCAGACTGCGTCGCTTCCACTGTTGCTAGTTTTTGTGGATCATCTTTCACAAGATCTGTTGCAAAGAAAAATAATATTGTCGCGATTAACCCAGAACTAACTGCTACAATAAAACATTGAAAAACTTGGTTACTTGACGGTAATCCGCCAGTTGATACTTCGTAACCAGATAATAAAAACCAAAATGGTAAACTTGCTAATGTCATACCGAGTACTCGCTGAAATACATCTAATTCCCCTTTACAAACTTGCATCATTTTTCGATTTCCAAGAGGATACGCAAATGCTGCAATAAGTACAGGAACTACACATAAAACGGTTTCACGAATACCTAATGAAGAAGCATGTTCTACTTGCATGAGAACAACACCGAATAAAATAATGCCCGACATAACTAATTCCTTCATCGGAAGTTTTTTATGTAGTGGATCCACCGCAAAAAATGGTGTTAACAAAATCCCTGCAACGATTGTAATTTGCCATGTTGATGCAACGAGCCAACCTGGTCCGAACGCTCCAGCAAAACTAAGCGGTGCATAAAAGAGACCAAATCCAACGATACTCCATACTAACCATTCTTTCGGATTGTTTTTCATATATTGAAAGAGTTGCTTTAAGTTCCCTCTATACATAACAATAAGTAATAGCATTGGAACCATAAAATAATACCGTAATGATGCACTCCAAATCCAGCTTCCACCTTCTAAGTCCATTGCCCGATTTAAAACAAAGGTAAAGGCAAAGAAAAATGATGCCAGTATCCCTATAACAATTGCTTTCATCGTAAAACCCCTTGTATTTAATTTTTAATCTCTATAACATATATTTTAGTATACGCGATGAAAAATCTACATACAAACTTACATTTCACTTTCCATTCACTTGCAATGAAAAAGATAATAATACATTCATTCATTTATTATACTTAATATAAAAACATTAAACAGAAATAATTTTAAAAATAAGTTACTTCTATGGATGTGATAACACTGAAAATATACAGAGCCTCTATACAATCTATTTTATTTGTACTTTCTTTCGGAGTTGTTTTCCTTCTAATAAGTGTTTTATCTTTAATGGAAGAATTTGATTTACTAGGAATTATTTCAATATTTTTCTCCTTATGGCTACTAAAGTATGCCCTAACCTTATGGAAAACACGTGCAAACGATATAGGTTCCTATTGGGATGATGAAGGAATTGTAGTAGATTTGCATGGGAATAAAGTGTATTGGTATGAAATCGAGGATATTACATACCAAAATTTTTAAGGGTCAAAATCTACCTTAATCTCGACCCACTATACTCACCATGAAAATATACGAATCTGCCATAAAAGATGGCTACCAACTATTGCACATTCAATTTACTGGTTTTCTATTGAAAAACCAAAAAATCATCATAAAAATTTAATGATAGCTTGGGAAGAAAAACAAACGAATAAAAATAAACGCCTCCTTTAATTATTATTTAGGGGCGTTTGTTTATTCAAAAATTAAAGAATATGCAGTTTATATTCTCTATATAATTTCCTCAATCGACTTATATGTGCTTGATGATACCGATTATGATCTGCTATATGCCAAACTCCCCATCTTATAGTCGCATTTTCCCCTTTTTCATACAAAACTTCCTCTCTTAAAAGAACAACACCATATGTTCATCATCACTATACACACCATTCATTTTTATAGCCTTTTTTTCAATTCCGTACGTTTTAAATCCCATTGATTCATATAATCGTTTGGCTGGTTCGTTCGTTGACACAACCCCTAAGTTCAATTGCTCTAGCTTCATCTCTTTTGCCCTTTCAATTGCTTTACGTATTAAATCACGTGCAAGACCACTTCTTCGATTTTCAGTATCTACATACATTGCAACGATATGCCCTTTATGCTTATATGCGTCCTTTTCTTCTGTTAATAAAGTAACAACCCCAACTAAACGATTTTCATTATTAAAAGCACCAAATGTAAAACTACTGTTGGATGAAAGATTACCCGCAACGCGTTCAAGAGGGTTTTCTTGACGTACTGCTTCTTCATAAGTCGTTACAAATGCTTCTGGATTTACTTGTAGTGCTTGTAAACGTAACTCCCAATATTGTTTTGCATCCGCTTTTGTAAGTAATCGAATCATTTTATCTTCCCCTTTTTAATTGACATAATATTTTTATAGGTTATTATTTTTTGATTCATACTCTTCTTTTAATATACTGTAACGATAGCGATGAATGAACTTCCCCTGTCTCAATCGATCATTTCTCATTAACCCTTCGCATACAAATCCGGCATTTTCATAACTCTTTTTAGCTTGTGTATTATCTTCATCTACACGTAACCAAATTTTCTCCAATTCAAACTGGGAAAAACCTATTTGTAACATGCTGTTTAGAGCTGCCATTCCAAATCCTTTCCTCCAATAGTCTTTATTTCCAATCGCAATTCCTAGTTCTGCATTTTTATTTGTTTTATCAAAATTTTTAAGGTCTACCCATCCAATATGTATACCTTTCTCAGTAACGATCGCCCTTTGTTCATAACCATTTTTTCGGCTTATACAAGCTTCAATCCAGATTCTCGTATCTCCACGAGTGAACGGAGGATATTGGTCTGGTACGACTAAATGCTTTGTTACATCGCTATCTAACGACCATTGATAGCGATCTTCTACATCATCTAGTGTCAATTCTCTTAATTGAACATATGGTACATTCATTTTTCTCTCCCCTTTTTATTTACCAATAGAAAATCCTTCGAACACTCTTCCACCATACTGTTCTAACGTCATTTCTATAAAATGAATTAATTCATTTTTCTCTCCCGTTTTATAAAAATGATCAAAAGCCGCTACAAATTTGTTTGCATATTGCTCATCATATCTTCTTAGCACTCTAATAAACCATTTTGAACTCCCAAGCCACCTACCATTTACTCTTAATACATATTCATGTACTAAATCCGCCAATAAATTAGCGATAAACAATTCTTCTTCTCTTTTTGTTGCACCAATAAAGTCATCTAAAGTATCCGTAATAAAATATCGCTTCTGCTTAATCGTTTCTTCGGTCCATTTAGCTGGTCCTTTATGTAGTAAATCATTCGCTTCTTTTTTTAATTTCTCAACAATTTCCTTTTCCCCTTTTAATGCAACCCCTTCTGAAACTAATTGTGGTAACGACGGTCTCCCTCGATCACAATCCATTTTGAAAAAGGTTTTATATGTTGTAAAATTATGAACAAACACCTCAACAGGCCATCCATTACTATAGAAAGATTCTCTATAACAAGAAGTTAAACTTTGGTCAACTATTACAATATCAAGGTCAGATGTTTTCGTCGCTTCTCCTCGTGCAACGCTTCCACCGAGTAAAGCTACATCACAATTCGGAAATTGTGATGTAATTATGCTTTGTGCTGCTTCAATTGGTTTCATAGCCGTTCCTCTTTTCTTATTTCACTTTCTTTTTTTGAGCTCTTTCTCTCGCTTTTTTTATATAGCTTTCTGCATCTGGTGTTTTACATGATGTTGCACCGTGATCAACCTCTACTTTTCCAATTTCACGTGCAATTTCAATCGCTTGTCGCTCTAAGTCTTCATTACGAATTCCTATTGCGATTAAAGCACTATTCATCGCTTCTTTTTTTCTATTTTTTTCATTATGTATATTTTCTTTAATCTCTTCTAAGTATGGAGAGAAGAAATCATCATGTAACGCTTTATTTTTAATCGATATATTTGCTAATAAAGACCAGCCAGCTCTTCCAATCCATTCATCATTAGACTTTGTCCACTCTTCCATTCTTTCTATTGCAATTGGCGAAGTACATATAGATGTCATAAAAACATCCATTAAACAGTAATAATCAACATCCTGAACCCAACTATTAAGCTGTTCTGCTGTTATATTCTTCGGGTCTAAAATATAAGTTGCTAATATCATTGCGTCCATATTTTTCGTTTCCCACAATTCAACTGCTAAATCGTGATCTTTTTTTATTTTCTTTTTTAACAATTTTAAATTTGCAAAACTAACTCCGAATAGTGGCTCTTTCGCTCCGTGGTTTTTATACGTTTTACGATTTTGTTCTGTTCCATATTCCTCTAGTTGCTGCATTACTTCCTCAAGTAACATATACCCACCTCTTTATCTTTTCTGTTGACTGTATATATGTATGTACGATATATTCTACATTACTTTTCGGTTTTCCTATATTTATTTTTAAAATACGGTATGTGAAATTTCTAAATATTGCACAGCTACACCATCAAAAAACTGTACTTGTTAAACATACAGTTTTTTAATGGTATCAATTTTGCGTAGAATAAGATATAAACTACAATAGAACTTTTAATGGTCCTCTCTATCATTTGGTCTATTCCCTATTTTCAACTAAATTTTTTACATCTGACCACTCTTCTATTGATCCTGCGTCCGGAAAAACTGTAACTACATTAAAATTCGCACCTTTTTCTTTCCCAATTTGTTTAGCTGCTAATAAATTCGCTGCCGCAGAAGTTCCTATTTTTATACCAGTATCTTTGTAAAAACGTGCCATTTCATACAGGGTATCTTCATATGAATAAGTCCATTGTTTTTCTATCAAATTTTCTTCCTGTTCTATGAAATGTTGTTTCCTTCCTAAGCCGAACCCACCTGATCCAGCATATTTCTTTAAATCATTTGGTGGTTGTTCCGAACCATAAGGCAATTCAGCAGGCATTACTAAATGTAGTTCAACATTTTTTGTATAATTCTTTATTGCTGTATAGACTCCCATTAGAGTTCCACCAGTACCAGCAGATGCTACCCATGCGTGTATTGGTTTTCCAATCATTTGTGCAATAATTTCTCGCCCTGTACCTTCTATATGACTTACTAGATTTGCATTATTATAATGTTGGAATAAAAAGTATAATTCTGGCTTTTGTTTGCTAATCTCTATTGTTTTCTCAATTACTGCGTAGAACCCTTTACATTTATCAACTAAGATTACGTTAGCACCATAACGATCAAGTTCATTTAATAGAGATTTACCGGTTCCAGAACTTAAAACTAACGTGCATTGAATCCCTAAATAATTACAAATACACCCAATTGACCTCGCTAAGCTTCCACCACTATACTCTAAAATATTTTGTTTTTTGTCCGCTTCTTGTAAATATTTATTAATCATTCCAAGTGCTGGCCTATCCTTAATCGATCCTGTAGGATTGTGCCATTCACATTTAGCATAGATAGAAAGGTCCTTCGTTTCTTCGCATTTTAATTTCATGAGAGGTGTGTTTCCAACATGTTTAGAAAACTCTTCAAAATGGTTTACTATCATACTTTTATACCTCCTTCATAAATTATGTTTATTACATTTGTTCTCAGCCAAAATACTTTCTACATTTTAATAACTCTCTCAATAAGATCTTCTTATATAAAAATCCCTACAAACACTGTAGGGATTTATGTCTAAATCATTTTGTTACACTCTATTTCATATGAAAATAGTTTCTTTATTCAGATGCATTCATAAGCACAATTCTCCAACCATCTGGATCCTCTATTGTGGTTCCTTTCTCTATCCAATACGGGTTTTCTGGTTCCACCTCATGATAGCCCATATTACTTAATCGATTCACTATCTTTTCAATTTCATCTTTAATAGGCATATAAAAAACTAGTAAATTATCTTTTGTCGGTGCCGGACATGGACTTCCATTAACATGTGTAGTAAACTCCAAATGATACTCTTCATCTGGTAAACCAAACATCACCCCGTCATATCCTTCATGATTGTGAAATTCCCCTATACGTTTTAATCCTAATCCTGTTTCATAAAAACTTATCACTTCTTCAAATTTATCTGTTGGTCTTGCAATTCTAAATTGAACCCAATTCTTCATGCAAATCTCCTCCTTTTCATTTTCCAAAGCTTTATAGTAATTAGTATAGGTTACATATATTCCCTTTAACATCCCTCATTAGTGTGAACTTCCTAAGTTGAAAGACCTATTAGTTAATAAACAATAGGACTTTAGTATAAAATTCATATAAAATTAGTTATATAAATGTAGAGATGAATTACAAGCTATTACGTATGAAATAGTTCTCCTTGCAGGGCCTTTATATACCGATCAGCAGATCTTTGTACAGCTTTATTCGCATCTTCCACCACACCATGAAATGCATTATATAGTCGACTAAATTGGATATCTTTTACCTTCTCTGCCATATCTCTAACTTTATTCGCTGGTAATGGAATGAGATTGGGATAACTATACATAAAACTTACCCATTTTCGATCCGAAACTACTTGTATAATATCACCTGATAACAAAATACCTTTCCCTTCATTACCGTCTTTCCAATGTATAACAGTTCCACCCTTAAAATGGCCTCCTAAGCGATGCAATGTAAGTTCTTCCGATAATATCAGATGCTCCCCAGACCAAAATTTAATTTGCTTACTCGGACGAACCACCCACTCTTTATCATCTTCATGAATATAAATAGGTACATTGAATGTTTCCGCCCATTTAACTTGTGTAGAGTAATAATGTGGATGAGAAAGTGCTATTGCTTGAATACCACCTAAATCATATATACGTTTTATCGTTTTATCATCTAAATAACTAATGCAATCCCACATAACATTTAGAGTTTTACTTTGTATTAAAAATGCTGTTTGTCCAATCGCAAATTTAGGTTTAGTAGTAATGCTATACAAACCGCTTTCTTCTTTTATTATTTCGTTTTTGTATAAATTGCTATTTTGCATCGTTTCTAATGTTGTCCATGACTGCCCAATTGGATTAACATATTGTCTTTCCTCATTACAAATTTTACAGCGAGAAGGTGCTTCTTCATTTTCGGGATACTGTACTCCACATGTAGTGCAAATATAATTATCCATATTCCCACTCCTTTTTTCATGTAATTGTTTCTTTACCAATATTTTAATAAAAAACAAAAATATTCGAATCAATAATTGGAACGAAAATGAAATGATACGAAAGTATGATTAGTCTCCTTTCGTTTTAAGACTTTAGCCTAAGTACTATATTTTTCATTTCTTCTTTCTGTGAAAGTTGCATATCGTTTTTAATAGAAATTCCAAGTAAATTAAACTTTTACCCATTAAATAAGTGAATACATCTTTTCAAAATAAATGAACCTATTCATAGATTTTGTCACACCTTTGACAAAGTTGCACTAAGCGATACACATTAGGGGTATAGTATATTTAAAGTAACGATAAAAGAATATTCAATAATTTTATCTTCCTTATCGTTACTAGATTCAATTCGTAACAAATAAAGGAGAGGTTTTAATGGAAATCGTTATTATGCTCTATGATGGAATTACTGCATTAGATGCTATTGGTCCATACGAAGTATTTGCTGCAGAAAGCAACAACATAAAATTTGTTGCTAAAACGAAGGGATTAATAAAATTAGATTCGAAAATGGGCTATTTACATGCTGATTACAATTTTAATGAAATTACTTCAGCAGATATTCTTATTATTCCCGGATGTCGTCCACCAAACTTTACACAACTTATGAAGGATGAAGAAACTCTTAATTGGATTCTCCAAATACATAAAACGACAAAGTGGACTACAACTGTATGTACGGGCTCCTTAATCTTAGGTGCTACTGGTCTACTAAATGGTGTTAATGCTACTAGTCATTGGAGCTGTTTTAACTTACTTCGTTCTCTCGGAGCTATTCCAACTGAAGAGAGATTCGTGCGCCATGAAAAAATTATAACAGCTGCTGGTGTATCTGCAGGTATTGATATGGCCCTTCAGTTAATAGCTTGGGAATTTGGAGATGAAAAAAGCAAAGCAGTTCAACTCATGTTAGAATACGACCCTCAGCCTCCCTTTGATACAGGTTCTCCTAAAAAAGCGCATGCATCCTTATTAGAAGATTTAAATTTGATGATTGAAAGTTTAAATAATAAAGTTTAAATTCATCCTATTTTTCAAAACTGCAATTGATATAAAATCTTGCATACTTTTGAGTAAACTTTTTTACACTTGTAAAAAAGTTTTTTTGCATTTCCCTACCTATAATTGCTAATATAGTAGAGTAGAACTTTTATAGAGAGTAGGAAAATTATGCACAATGGAATTCGAATGACAACTTTAGTAAAAAGGGCTATGTTAGTTTGTGCGGGGGTATTATTCACATACGAAGCGGCTTTGGGATCAGTACATACTGCTCTAGCTAGTACAGAGGATGAAGCAAAATCTGTTCAACTTGTAAGTGAGATTCAAACATCTCTTGCTCCGAAAGAAGCTCCTAAACATTATAACGGGCAAGTTAGAAAAGTCGCTTATTTAACATTTGATGATGGTCCTGGAAAATACACAGCTGAGCTTTTAGATATGTTAAAGAAAGAAAATGCAAAAGCAACATTCTTCCTAATTGGTTCAAACGTAAAAGCTTTCCCTGATCTTGTAAAACGCGAAGATGCTGAAGGCCACTACGTTGGGATGCACAGTATGACTCATAACTACAAGAAACTTTACACAGAAGGTCATTACGTAGATGAAATGAAGGAAGACCAAGGCTTAATCGCTGGTGTTTTAGGTAAATCACCAGTATTAACTCGTCCATCTTACGGCTCTATGCCAGGATTAAACGAAGCTCTTCGCAACAAAGTTGTAGAAAATGGCTTAAAAGTTTGGGATTGGACAATTGATTCTTTAGACTGGAAATACAACAAAATGCAAGTTGATGCTGCATCTGCTAAAATTGTAGAGAACGTGTTAAATGGTGCTACAAATCCAACAGAAGTTATCCTTATGCATGATATTCATCCACAATCAGTAAAAGCAGTACCTGGAATTATTAAAGGACTGAAAGAAAAAGGATATGAATTAGAAGCATATAATGAGAACGAACATTTCCCATTAAACTTCTGGCATGATAATCGTATGTAATGAAAAGACTTGATTCCCTCTAGTAGGTTATCAAGTCTTTTTTTATTCCATATATTAAAAAATATAGCCAACTAACTTCACAATTTCACTAATCAAAATACCGACCACTGCGAAATCAGAATCCCCGAATGTTGTATTCTCAAATCCTAAACCACCTAATATAGGTAATAATATCGCTGGTAGGAATGAAATTAGTAACCCATTTACAAAAGCGCCAAGTATCGCTCCCCTCCTACCTCCTGTTGCATTTCCAAATACAGCTGCTGTTGCTCCTGTGAAGAAGTGAGGAATTAATCCTGGTACTATTACACTTAAACCGATAAATGGAAGCAGAAACATGGAAAGGAGTCCAGCAATAAAACTTGTTAAAAAGCCAATAATAACTGCATTTGGTGCAAACGGAAAGATTGTTGGACAATCTAATGCCGGTTTTGCATTTGGTACAAGTTTATCCGCAATCCCTTTAAATGCAGGTACAATTTCTGCAATTAACATACGTACACCTGCTAGAATAATATATACACCTGCTGCAAACGTAATGGCCTGCATGAAAGAATAAACGAGATAATTTTGTCCGTTACTTAATTCAGTTTCGATAAACCCCTTACCAGCAAATGGCGCGACAATAAAGAACAATACAGCCATCGTTAATGACATAGATACTGATGTATCACGTAAGAAACCAAGTGATTTCGGAACTTGAATTTGTTCTGTTGATTTTTCTTTATTTCCAAATTTACTTCCAACAAACCCTGCCGCTAAATATCCAACAGAACCGAAATGGCCAATTGCAATATCATCCATCCCTGTAATCTTTCTAACATACGGTTGTAGTAATGCTGGAAAAATCACCATGAGTGCCCCTAAAATAACTGACCCAATAATGACTAGTGAAGCGCCTTGCATCCCTGTAGTTGAAAATACCGCTGAAATTAAACATGCCATGAAGAGCGTATGATGACCAGTTAAAAATACATATTTAAATTTCGTAAATCGTGCGATTATTAAATTTGTAATCATACCAAATACCATGATTAATGCCGTTTCTTTTCCTAATGTTTGCTGAGCTATTGCAACAACAGCTTCATTATTTGGAATTATACCTTTAATATGGAATGCTTTATCAGATATTTTACCAAAAACGTCTAAAGCTCCTACTAATATAGTAGCTCCGCCTCCTAAAACGACAAAGCCCATAATTGTTTTTAAGGTTCCTGAAACTGTGTCTGCAAAGTTTTTATTTTGCAGTAGTAAACCACACATAGCAAATAATCCAACTAATATTGCAGGCTGTCCCAAAATATCCTTCATTATTATATCAAACATAGCATTACTCCCCTTTCACTGTACTACATCAGGTGTTTTTGTAATGCTTCTTTAATTTCATTTTGATCTAAAATATTTGTTAAACCAGCAACTGTGCGTGTGCCATCTTCAAGATTACAAATAATATCTTTTGCACCTAAATATAAATCAGCTTGCTCAGATTTACTAGAAGCTAAATCTGTATGAGATACTTCTGCTTGTAATCCTAGTTCATTTAAAATTTTCTTCACATTCATTTCCACAATAAAACTACTTCCTAAACCATTTCCACATACAACTAATACTTTTTTCATTTTAATTTCCCCTTTAATTAGAATATTTAGCTATCATTTCTAATAATTTATCTTTTGAATCTGAATGTATTAACATTTCCACATTTTTTTGTTCAGATAGCATCTCACTTAATTGTGCTAATGCTTTTAAATGTGTTTCATTATCTATAGCCGCTAGCACAATAATCAAATTAGCAGCATGCTCTTGTTTTTCTGAAAATGAAACACTTTCTTTTAACTGTAGTAAACTCATTCCTAGCTGCTTAACTCCTGCTTCTGGACGAGCATGTGGTATTGCAATTTTAGGTGCAATAACAATATAGGGACCTAATTTTTCTACATTTACAATCATTTCATCAATATATTCTTCAATGATATATTGATTTTGTAATAACGGTTCAGCTGCTACCTTTATCGCATCTTTCCAATTATCAACTCGATTTTGTAGTTGAATAAACTCTTTAGTTAAAAGTTCGTTTAACATTGGTTTATATTTCTCCTCCTTCTCAAAATACACCGGACCACTCATAAATTCAGTCAATTCTCTTTTTAAAGATTGCTCATCTACTACATCGGAATATTTTCGAATAATTCCCATGACTACATCAACAGAATCCTTTTGATTCTCACCATACAATACTCCATTTACGTTTCTTAAAAGAGATGCTTTTTCAGAATCAGTTAGAATTGGATTCACCTTAAAAACAGGTACCCCTCTCTTCTCAATTTCAGTAGTTGTAATAATACAATCTACATCAAATGTATTTGATTCATATTCTCGCTTTGAAATTGCATTTAATATATCCACATTTGAAAATAATTTT
Organism: Bacillus cereus group sp. BceL220; assembly: GCF_051776965.1. Lineage (NCBI taxonomy): Bacteria > Bacillati > Bacillota > Bacilli > Caryophanales > Bacillaceae > Bacillus > Bacillus cereus group sp. BceL220. The sequence continues at coordinate 102,190 of NZ_JBPWBC010000004.1, forward strand.
TCTAATTGGTATTGCAACATACGTGATGTTCCAATGCCATTCGGACATACAAGTAGCGCAGTTTTCCGCGGATTGGGAACGATTCCTTCTTTCCTCATCCACGCTCCAAAATGCATAGTAATATATGCAATCTCATCATCTGAAACAGATTTTCTCACATATTCTTCAAAATGATGAATCACTTTTTTTGTAAGACAATATACCTCTTTATAATTTTGCTGAATCGTATTCAGTAATGGATTTTCAATATCTATTCCATACTTCACCCGATAAAATGCGGGTTTCATATGCAAATATAGGTCTGAAGACAGCCCGTTAAAATCTTCAAATATAACGCAAGCATAGTCCTGAAATTCTTTAATCATCCTGTCAACAACCAAATGTATTTCATCCTTATTATTTTTTTCATACATATTTTCCTGGTAATTTACTTTTGCACCTAACAAATGCGTCGTAATATAATAAATTTCATCACTTGGGAATTTAACAGCAAACTTTCGCTCAAACTGCTTCGCGATATACTTTGCTGCTTCAAATTGCTTTGAATCTCGAAGAACATTTTTTTCTGCTTCTTCCATTTCAATGTACTGTCCTTTTAAAATACGTCTATGGAACAAATACATGTAAACGCTTAAATTTTCAAGCACCTCATCTGTATATTGGATACCTAAAAACTCTTCACAGTTTGAAAGAATATTTTTTATGTTGTAAAGTGTTTCTCGTTCCAGAGTATCTTTTTCATTCCTCATGTCAGTTATAATGCATTTTACTTGTGATATTAAATACTCCCAGCCGTTTTTGGAAATAATGTGAGAGAGACTGGAAATTAACAAATTTCGTTTATCCTGTTCATCTCCAGCAATTTGATAGCCTGGTTTACGCCCAAATTGTAATAATAAATCATACTTATTTAGTTCTACTTTTAGCTTTTTTAAATCTGTAAGCACAGTATTACGACTTACTTGTAAAAGGTCAATTAAGTCTTCTAATAAAATTCTGTTTTCCTTTATGAGTAAGCATAAAATTAACCATATTTTTCTTTCTTGTGGAGAATATTCATATTGATCACTCGTAAATTCATTTAATTTTTTTACTATTATCTGTTTCGTTTCATTATTTAAGCAATAACCTAGAGGCCGGATATATTCAATTGAATGTAGCCCTTCCTCTTCTAACCAATCTTCAATCTTCTTAATATCATAATAAATTGTTCGCTTAGAAACTCGAATTACATCAATTAATTGATTTATAGACACATAACCTTCTGCTTGAATAATTTGTTGCAAAATATTTACACTTCGATTACCTAATATCATATATGGTGTACACCCTTTCTATACTTGTTCACTAATTGACTTGCAAGTATAGATACTAACTTTGCAAAATTAGATTTTGTAATCGTTTTCTATTAATATAATATCTTTTATTACCTCCAAATATAAGTCCAAATTTTGTTTTCTCTGTAGTGCAATGATTGTGCTTTAAAAATTACTTCAGCATACATTCCCCCGATGGAATACTTTATTTTCCTTTAATTCTAAAGTTCCCCTCATTATTCATTTACAGCAATGACAAAAAGATCTTTAGAATTTTTAATATAGCTTAGCACATATTAACCATAAGGAGTGATATGTATATGGAGTTTCTCTCATCTGAATATTTGTCTGCCTTACTTGCCATCATTGTAATCGATTTAGTGTTAGCCGGTGATAATGCCATCGTAATTGGATTAGCAGCAAGAAGATTACCGAAAAACCAACAAAAAAAAGTTATTATATGGGGTACTGTCGGGGCAATCGCTATTAGAGCCCTCGCTACCTTAGTTGTCGTTTGGTTATTAAAAATACCTGGTTTACTCCTAATTGGCGGTGTACTTCTTATATGGATCGCTTACAAGTTGATTGCTGAGGGCAAAAATCATGATATTAAAGCCGAAGAAGGATTTTGGTCTGCTATTAAAACCATTATTATCGCTGATGCGTTAATGGGCATTGATAATGTACTCGCTGTTGCAGGAGCTGCCCATGGTAACTTTTCTTTAGTAATCATTGGTCTATTAGTTTCTATTCCTGTAGTCGTATGGGGCAGTACATTGATTTTAAAATGGGTGGATCGTTTTCCTGTCATCATTACGATTGGAGCAGCGGTTTTAGCTTATACTGCTGCAAAAATGATTGTAGATGAGAAATGGTTTGCTGGATTTTTCGAAAGTAACCCTTTCATTAAATGGGCATTTATCATTATTATCATCGTCGGTGTAGTTTTCTTCGGAAAGGCAAAACAAAAAGCAACAGCTAGTTCTGTCTAATAATGATGGTATATTTACAAATAAAAAGCGCTATTCATATGAATAGCGCTTTTTTTTATTTAGCTTCCCCTTCCGGAGTCGTTTTTACCTTCGTTTTGTTTTTATCACGATTGTTATAGTTATACTTCGAACGATCTACTGGAGTGAATCCTTCCGGTGTGTAGAATCGTAATAAGTCACCATTTACGACTTGGTCAGAGTATTTTAGTGAGTTTTGAACCATTTGTTCATTTTTCTTTATTTCATCTGTAAATTCTACAGGTTTTCCAGTTGTTGTATCATAGTATTTGCCGTTTAGTGCAGTAACAGTTGGGCTTACGTAGTTACCGTTACGGAACGCAACGACTTGTTTATGCTCTGGTGATAATAAATCTGAACCGAATTGAACATAGTTTTTCGTATCTGTACCTAGTAAGTGTAATAACGTAGGAAGAACGTCAATTTCACCGCCATATTGATGTTGTACGCCACCTTTCACTCCTGGTACACGAACGATTAAAGGTACACGTTGTAACTGTGCATTTTCAAATGAGTTCATTTCTTTACCCATTACTTTTGACATTGCTGCGTTATGATTATCTGAAATACCGTAATGGTCTCCGTACATAACGATAATTGAGTTATCATATAAACCAGATTGTTTCAAGTAATCGATGAAGCCTTTTACAGATTCATCTAAATAGCGTGCTGTTTGGAAGTACGTATCTACTGATGAATCACCTGTTGTTGCTGGTTCAATTGTTGCTTCTGCCTTATCAATTGGATAAGGGAAATGGTTCGATAACGTAATAAACTTCGTATAGAACGGTTGTTTCAACGTTTGTAATAACGGAATAGATTCATTAAAGAACGGTTTATCTTTTAATCCGTAGTTTACTACGTCTTTTTCATTCATATCGTAGTATGACGCATCAAAGAATTTATTAAAACCAAATGATTTATAAATATCGTCACGGTTCCAGAATGTTTTGTAGTTACCGTGGAATACTGCTGATGTGTATCCTTGTTGTCCTAAAATAGCTGGTGCTGATTGATACGTATTATGAGATTTCGTTGTAAAGACAGAACCTTGTGGTAAACCAAACATTGAATTCTCTAACATAAACTCCGCATCAGATGTTTTCCCTTGTCCTGTTTGATGGAAGAAGTTATCAAAGTATAGTGTATTCGCATCTTTTGTAAATGAGTTTAAGAACGGTGTAACTTCTTGACCATTTAATTTGTAATCAATTAAGAAGTTTTGGAATGACTCTAAATGAATATAAATTACGTTCATTCCCTTTCCTTTACCGAAATACTCAGGATTTGGACTTGCATAAGTTGATGTTAAATAATTTCGTACTTCTGTCATATTATCGCCATCAGCTAATGCTCGTTCTGTCGATGCTTTCGCACTTTGAATTCCATCATAAATTGTGTAGTTGTATGCCCCTAAATATTTCACAATATAATTACGGTCAAACGTTCTTGTTAATAATTCAGGACGGTCAGACTCTGCAAGACCTAAGTTAACACTGAATAATAAAATACCTGCTACAAATACTAGAGATAATTTATGCTTCGCAACACGAATTGGTTTTGGATTTACGAATTTTGTTGCGACTAACACAATTAATATAATCGTGTCTAAGAAGTATAGTGGATCATAAAGATGTAGCAACGCAAGAATACTACCACCTAAATCTCCAAAGTTATTCGTTTGTGTTAATGTCGGGAACGTAATAAAGTCACTGAAAAAGCGATAGTAAACTACGTTTGCGTATAAAAGAATCGACAATAACAAGTTGATAACGATTAACCAAATATAAGATCGTTTCCCTTTTGCAAATAATGCAAGTCCTAAAAATAGAACTGCTGAACTAAGCGGGTTGAAAAACAGCAAGAATTTTTGGATTGTGTTTGAAATTCCTAAATTAAATTCCGTTACATAGGCTGCATACGTTTTGAGCCACAATAAAATAACGGCAAACAGAAAGAATCCAAAATGATTGCTTAACACACTTTTGCTCTTTAATAAGAACTGTTTCATTTCTCCACCTCTTTTAATCATCCAAGGCTTATTTTTTATAAGTCTGTCTCTCTATTCAAATTTTCTTCTTCAAATAGATTATCTTTATTTAACTATATGAAGAATATTAGTAATTATAATTTGAAGCTAGTATTTATTCAACTATTTCTTTTTAAACATTTTGACCTTGGTTTCTATTTAACAAAATAAATTTGTAACATTTCCTGTTTTCTCCCAAGATTCATCCACTAATTATGACATCCCATACTATATACCTTTATAAACTCATTCGCAAACTATTCTATCTCCAATTTTGGTACATATTTCACATGACAAAATAATGTTATTTAATTATATTGCTCACCTTACATTCCCCTGCTTCAACTAAATCTTAAAGTCATTACATCTCTTCCGTACATGAAAAATCCTCATGTTCACTAATATTATATTTGAATAATTATTCATTTGCCCCACCAGTGGTGTTATGTTTTCTCGACAAAAAACTCGCTCTAAAAAGAGCGAGTTTTTTCATGATATATTATTGACCTTTGTACATTGCATCTACTTGTTTTTGAAGTTCTTCATTTTCTAAGTACTCATCGTAAGTTGCCTCTTTATCGATTACACCGTTTGGTGTTACTTCGATAATGCGGTTTGCAATTGTTTGTACGAACTGATGGTCATGAGATGTGAATAACATTGTACCTTTGAAAGCAATTAAACCGTTGTTTAATGCAGTGATAGACTCAAGGTCTAAGTGGTTCGTTGGATCGTCAAGTGTGATTACGTTCGCACCACTTAACATCATTTTAGATAACATACAACGAACTTTTTCGCCTCCAGATAATACAGAAACGTTCTTCTTAACTTCTTCACCTGAGAATAACATACGGCCTAAGAAACCACGTAAGAAGCTTTCTGACTCATCTTGTGGAGAGAATTGGCGTAACCAATCAACTAAGTTATAGTCACTGTTCTCAAAGTATTTAGAGTTATCTCTTGGGAAGTAAGATTGAGATGTTGTAACACCCCATTTGAATGAACCGCTATCTGGCTCCATTTCACCCATAAGGATTTTAAATAATGTTGTCATCGCGATATCGTTACGACCGATAAATGCAACTTTATCACCTTTATTTAAAGTGAAGTACACATTATCTAACACTTTTTCGCCATCAATTGTTTTAGAAAGGCCTTCAACAGTTAATAAGTCATTTCCTATTTCACGCTCAGGTGTGAAGCCAACGAATGGGTAACGACGTGATGATGGTCTAATATCATCTAATGTAATTTTATCTAATAATTTTTTACGAGAAGTTGCTTGTTTCGCTTTAGATGCGTTTGAGCTAAAGCGTGCAATGAAGTTTTGTAACTCTTTTACTTTCTCTTCTTTTTTCTTATTAGCATCTTGTGTTAATTTTAAAGCTAATTGGCTTGACTCATACCAGAAGTCATAGTTACCAACATAAAGTTGAATTTTACCGAAATCAAGATCAGCCATGTGCGTACATACTTTATTTAAGAAGTGACGGTCATGGGATACAACGATTACTGTATTTTCAAAGTTCATTAAGAAGTTTTCTAACCATTGAATCGCTTTTAAGTCCAAGTGGTTGGTAGGCTCATCTAGTAATAGAATATCAGGTTTACCGAATAATGCTTGAGCAAGTAATACTTTTACTTTCTCTGCACCAGTCAATTCTGATAATTTTTTGTCATGAAGATCTTCACCAATACCAAGACCTTTTAGAAGGATTGCAGCTTCTGACTCAGCTTCCCAACCGTTAAGCTCAGCGAACTCACCTTCAAGTTCTGCAGCACGCATTCCATCTTCATCACTAAAGTCTTCTTTCATGTAAATAGCATTTTTCTCTTGCATTACTTTGTAAAGTTGCGTGTGACCCATAATTACTGTTTCTAATACTGGGAACTCTTCATATTCGAAGTGGTTCTGTTTTAATACTGCTAGACGCTCACCTGGCGTAATATGTATATCACCTGTTGATGGTTCAATTTCTCCAGATAAAATCTTTAGAAATGTTGATTTACCAGCACCGTTTGCTCCGATTAAACCGTAGCAGTTACCTGGCGTGAATTTTATGTTAACATCTTCAAATAATTTGCGATCCGCGAAACGCAAACTAACGTTACTTACTGTAATCATTTGTGTCCTCCTACTAATACCGCTTATTTCAGCGTTTTCTCACCGATTGTCTTAAAAAATCGCATATTACGACTCAATTATTGTAGACTATAGCTATTATATAGTAGAAGCTGGATGAATAGCAACGATTGATTACCTTTCTATAATGAAATCGGATAGTTTTTATCCATTCCCCTAGCTATTGTATGTATATCATTGACCTCTTTCTCATATAACCATTCACTTCTCATTCTGTAATACATTGGATTCATTTTTCATTCAAAATTTTATATATAGAAAAACTGTAGAGAAATCATCCCCTACAGTCTTCACTTATTTCGTATTTATTATCTTTTCTTTATAACTCTTCAATTTACTCGTTAACCCCATTAAAGCAGGTAACAATATCGGCATCACGATTAAAGCTAATAGTAATAGTGCAACGCCAACAACTGATGCTACTTGTATAAGTGTTAATACACCTGAAGGGATTAATGCTGCAAATGTCCCTACTAAAATTAGCGCCGCTGATAATACAACTCCTCCTATATGACGAGATGCGGTTATAATTTTCGTTACCGAATCCCCTTCTACCTCGTTATAGCGCATCATTACGAAAATACTATAATCCACTCCTAAAGCGACAATCATAATGAAGCTAAAGAATGGAACATTCCAGCTTAATGACTCTACATGTAATACATGTGCACTAATTTGTTCGCTTATACCAAGCGATGCAAAGTACGCTAATAGTAATGAGCCAATAATAAATATTGTATTTAATAATGAACGTGTAATTACCATTAATACAATCGCAATTCCAAATAACATAATCGTAGCTGTACGTAAGAAATCTTGCCCCGTTACTTCTTTTAAATCAACGTTTCTAGCTGTTGTTCCGCCAATTGCTGTTTTCGCATCCTTTAATTCCGTTCCCTTTACAGTGCCCTCGATTGTTTTATTGATTTCTTGAATAATCGGCATTGCTTCTTTTGAATACGGATTTACATCTAAAATGATGATCATTTTAGCAATCTTTCTATCTTGTGACATGTACGTGTTCAATGCTTTTTGGAAATCTCCTCCCTCTAACACTTCTTTTGGAATATAAAACTTCTCAGAGCTTTTCGATTCATTGAGCTCCCCTAAATATTCCTGCGCATCATGCAGGCCATTGCTTACTTTTCCAAGCCCTTCTGTACTTTTAGATAAACCGGATTGTAATTGCCCCATCTTTTCCTGCAGGTCTTTAAGGCCCGTTAAAAGTTGCCCTTGCCCATCGTTTATTTTCGTTAATCCAGATTGCAACTCAACTGATTTATTTGCAATTTGTTTTGAACCTGCAGAACCCTCATTTAATCCATTTTTAAGATCCGCTGCTCCCTTTTGTAACTTATTAACTCCATTGCCCACTTCTTTTAAGCCGTTATCTACTTTCAGTAACGATTGATTCGCTTCTTTAAATGAACTCATTGCCGTTTTGTGCTGCGTTGCTAATTGATTTAATTCATTTGAAAGTACGCTTAATTTCTTTTGAGCCTCTTTAGCAATTCCTATCGTTTGTTGTATGTTTGGATCATTCGCTAATTCTGGTTTCGTTTGAACGAAATTGGTCATTAACATTTCAATTTGTTCATATCCCTTTTTCGCACCATCAATCGCTTGAGAAATACTTCCGAAGTATTGATCGTAAGAGTTTAAACCTTTTTCTAACTGTGCATAACCAGCATGCAGCTGCGACGTTGCATTAGATAGAACATTTATATTTTCGTTTACTGAAGCTAAACCACTCTCAGTTTGCTGTGCTCCTTGTGCACCGTCGTTTATGCCATTTGATAATTGATGTAAAGCTGTTCCTAATGCTGATACCCCGTTTTTCGCCTCGTTCGTTCCATCAATTAATTTTTGAACATTCGCAAGACTATTTGAATCATTACTTCCCATTTTATTTTTCGCATCCGTTAATCCATCATTAATTTCCTTTATGCCACCATCGGCATCTCCTAATCCTGTATTCAATTCTCCCGCTTGCTTATTTAAATATAATTCTTTTATCTTCTCACCAGTTGGACGTGTTGGTGCATATACTTCTGACACACCTTTAACTTTCGAAATTTTATCAGTTAATTCGTCTAAAATTTGTAGAGAAGTTCCTTCATCCAGCTTTTTATCAGATTGAATGACTAATGTACTTGGTGAAGAGAAACCAGGCGGAAAATGATCTTCTATTACGTTAATACCCATCTTTGATTCATACTTATTATCCACTTCAAATAAATCATTGTAATTTAGTGTATTAGAGTATTTTAATACGAAAGGAATCGATATTACGAATACAATGATTAAAGCGACAAATGGCCTTGCTACTGAGTTTTTCGCAAAGAATCCCCATAAGCGACTATCCTCATGACCTTTAAATGTTTTAACTGGATAAAACATTCCTTTTCCTAAAAGCACCATGAAGAATGGATTTAAAGTCGTTAATACGAGTAGTAATACTAAAACACCAATTGCTACCGCTGAAGTAGATTGATATAATTTAAAACTTGCTAACGCAAGTGATGCAAAACCAATTAGCACCGCAATTCCGCTATATAATACAGTTTTACCTGCTGATTTAAATGTTTCTTTCGTAGCTAAAAATGCATTTTCTTGTTTACTTAATTCTTCTTTAAACCTCGTATATAATAAAATATTATAATCTGTTCCTACCCCAAACAGGACGACGACTACAAACACTTGTGTAAAGTTTGAAAATGGAAAATTAAATTGATCTACAAGCTGAGCAATAATCCCCATTGAAACTAAATACGATATACCAACTGTAAGAAGAGAAACAATTGGAACAACTGGTGAACGGAATACGAGGATTAATACTACAAGAATGAAAATGATTGAAATAACTTCTGTCTTTTTCACTCCCTCTTGAGAGGATTTAAGAAAATCACCCGCTATTAAGTCACTTCCTGTTAAATACGTTTTTACCTCTTTCGTTTGCACTTTTTCATGCAGATTATTTGAAACCCTTGATATTTCACCATGTTTTTTATCTATCGATATTTGCGTTAAAATAGTCGTATTATCTTTAGAAACTAATTGTTTCTCCAAGTCTTTATTATCTAAATGTGAAACAACTTCCTTAATTCCTAATTGCTCTTTTTCATTTTGCAGGGCGTTGATCGTTTTTGTTATTTCCTTCTTTTGTTCATCTGTTAAAGCTGCCTTATTGCCACTATTAAATACGGCGATAACTTCGTATTTTTCAACCCCTTCTTTATCCATTTCTTTGATCATTTTGTCAGCAATACTGCTTTGTTCTGTATTAGGAATTGTAATTTTCCCTTTTTCCTTCACTAGTTTATCCATATTAGGCATTGTTACGACCATTGTAATAGTAATAACGATCCATAATAGAAAAGATAAACTTCTCCAACTTTTTAGGTTGCTCATTTGAATCATCTCCCATTTTTAGCTTGTCATGTTAAGCTAGGAATGAACATTCATTTCTATCCTTTTAAAACTATCATTTCGGAATGAACGTTCATTCCTATCACTCTATTAAATTATTTTTAAAACCCTTTTAAATTACCTTTCACGGAATGAATATTCATTCTCTTAGTACTACAAATATATCATCCCCTATTTCATTTTAAAAATCCATTTCGGAATGAATGTTCATTCCTTTCCTTATAAAGCTATAGAATCAAATGATTCTAATAGCATTCCAAGAGCTTTCTTCCAATTCTTTTACTAATTCTTTTGAGTATTCTAATTGCCCTGTCGCCATTACTTTAGTTAATTTTTCTAGCGGTTGGTATACAATGATAATTAATGCAACTGGAGGCAATGGACGGAGAAACCCTTTTGCGATTCCATCTTCTATAATATTCATAAAGAAGCCTATAAAATCGTCAAATATTTTCTTACTCTGTTCATCAAGAAAATAACTATCACAGTGAGAATTTGTAAAAAGAAAAGCATCCACATTGTTTCTCGCAAATTCAAATAAACGGTTGTATGTATGACTAAACTGTTCACGAATATTTGCTTCAACAGGAAAATCTGTTTTTATCATTTCAGATAGTTGCAACATACTTTTTGAAAATAATGAGTTAACGAGTGCCTCTTTATTTTCAAAATAGCGATAAATCGTACCAGCGCCGACATTTGCTTTTTCAGCGATCATCGGAATTGTCGTACCATCGTAACCACGCTCTGCGAATAGTTGTATAGCTGCTTCAAAAATGTCTTCTTGTTTATTTTTAGCCATTTTTCTCACCTCAATTTTAAGGAATGAAAATTCATTCCTTTTTTAATTATAAATTAGATGGATTAAAAGTCAAGTGTGTGACTACGCAAATGTAGCATTTTCAAATAACACACTCACTTAGATTTCAATGCATTTTTTGAATTAACACTTCAAAAAAATTCTTTGTATCATCGTGACTTAAAATGCTCAATATATCTTGTGTCTTAAAAAATTGAACTTGACTTATTTCATTATCTTTTGGATTCAAATCTGTTCTATCACCTATATATTCTACATAAAACATAGTTGTTTCTTGTTTTTCAAATCCAGTTTTCACTTTTAATTCTTCAGGAAACTCAAAGCAAATTTTATCTTCCATTTGTTTCATAACTATAAACTTTTTTGAACCGGTTTCTTCTTCAAGCTCTCTCAATATAGCACTTTCTAAGTCATTATCTGTATGTTTTAATCCGCCTTTAGGAAAATCCCACTCCCCCTTTGACAAATTGTATTCTCCTTCTATATCGCTTATTTTTACCTTATGTACCAATAAAAATTCACTATTTTGGAATATGATTGCGCCTACAGCTTGCCTAATCATTCTATTTCCCCTCCTAAAATAATGCTTTCATTCTATTAATTGAAAAGTACTATAATAACTGTTTTTCATTATAGTACTTTTTTAATGACACATTGCACAGTGTATTAATTAAAAGAAATCATAAATAAACGGCTTACGCACTGGTACTAAATTCTCAAATGACCACATTGCCTCTTCGCTTCCGCTAATTAATTCAAGTTCGTTTAGTTCTAATGGACGTTTGTATCCAAACATTATTGTCGATAGTGCATTTATATCCAGTTTGATTCCTTTTTCCGTTGTTTCTTCTACAATTGTTATTTCATGATTTGCAAGTCTCACTGTTACGTTATTCCACGGAGCAAATGCGTCTGTAATGTGTAGGATCACTTCTTGCTGTACATTGTTCCAATTCAACTCATATTGTTTTAAGAACTGCTCTACATCTACAATTCTGCCCATAAAATATGGTTTCACTTCTGTCTTCACGCGTGGCTCTTGCAATGTATATAACAACGGTTCGTTTTCACTTACTGTCATTTCAAGTTCTTTAATCATAGAATCATGCTGGCAAATAAAGTTCCACAGACCATTTCGTGCTTCATTATGCAGTGGTACAAATTCTTCTACTGTCATTTTATAGTTTTCTATTTTATATAACATGTAACCAGCTGCCGTTTTATTTTCATCATAGTAAATCGCTAATGCTAAATCATCATAAACCACTTGTAACCACCAGTTCTTCTCTCGAACTAACATACCTGAAAAACGTTCTGCAAAAATTTCATATAGCTTCTCGACTTCTTCTGGATGATTTTCTTTATTGAAACGTTTCACGGTGCCATTTACTTGTTTTTTCATAACTAAATCGCTCTTAGTCATATGACATACGAGAAGATTCGCACAAAGTTCCCAGCCGTATTTACGGTAAAATGAAACAGAAAATGGATGTAACATCGATACTGTATATCCATCTTTTTTCATCGTTTGAAGAGAATGCTGAAGTAGCTCTTTTACATACCCACTTCTTCTATACTCAGGATACGTCGCTACCCCTGCAACGCCGCCCATTTTAAATGTTTCTTTTCCTATGTATATATGAAATGGAATAAGATGTAGTTTTGCTGCTAAGTCTTCCCCTTCCATAATGCCGTATATTTCATGACTTTCTTTCATTCGAGTGATTTGCTGCTGCAATCGTTCCTCATTTACTTTATATTGAAAAGCGTATTCTGATAAACGCAATGCTTCTCTAAATTTGTCTTCTTTTAATTGTATGACATTCATATAATTCTCCTCCATTCCCTGATTGAATTGTATAATAATTCTTACTATTGTAGTTCGGTAAGTGAAATTACACAGACGTTTCAACAAAAAATATCGATTTTACAACAACCTAACATAAAAAAGCAGATACATAATGTATCTGCTTCTCATCACCTTATTTTGCTAACTTTTGAAGTTCATCAAAGAATGTAGGATATGATACACCTACTGCTTCTGCATCTTCAATAATTGTTTTTCCTTCTGCCAGGCAGCCAGCAATCGCAAGCATCATTCCGATGCGATGATCACCATAACTATTTACTGTATTGCCTTTTAGAGCTGATTTTCCGTAAATGATCATGCCGTCATCAGTTGCTTCTATGCGAGCTCCTAGTTTCGTTAACTCAGCAACGACTGTATCAATACGATTTGTTTCTTTTACTTTTAATTCGTGTGCATCTTTAATTACTGTAATTCCTTCCGCTTGCGTTGCCGCTAATGCGATTACAGGAATCTCATCGATTAATCTAGGGATAATATCTCCGCCAATTTCAATTCCTTTTAATGAAGATGTTTCAATTGTAATATTTGCAGCTGGTTCTGATGCCCCTTCGTTAATTAGATCTACAGTGAACGTAGCACCCATTTTCTCTAAAACATCAATAATACCTGTACGAGTTGGATTCATTCCTACATTTTGTAATACTAGTTTACTATTTGGGATGATTGCACCTGCTACTAAGAAAAATGCTGCTGATGATACGTCACCTGGCACTTGAATGTCTGTTGCTGTTAATTTTTGTCCACCTGACAGCTTCACTGTTTTCCCTTCGCGAGTTACTTTAACACCAAATGCTTCAAGCATTCTTTCCGTATGGTCGCGTGAAATATGTGGTTCTGTAACAGCTGTTACACCTTCTGCACGAAGACCTGCAAGTAAAATAGCTGACTTTACTTGTGCACTTGCAACAGGAGAAATATATTCAATTGCTTTTAAATCTCCGCCACGTATTGTTAGCGGTGTAAATGTTCCTTCTTCTCTGCCGTCAATGTTTGCACCCATTTGTTTTAATGGGTTTGTTACACGCTTCATCGGTCTTTTTGCGATAGACTCATCACCTTGTACGCAAGAGAAAAATGGTGTGTTAGCTAATATACCTGACATTAATCGAATTGTTGTACCAGAATTACCAACATCTAATACAGCTTTCGGTTCTTGTAAACCTTCTAATCCTTTACCAACTACAATAACTTCATCACCGTTTTGCGTAATTTCTACTCCCATTTCTTTAAAACATGAAATAGTACTTAAACAGTCTGCACCGGGCAAGAAACCTTTAATTGTTGTTTTCCCTTCTGCAATCGAACCGAACATAACAGCACGGTGTGAAATGGATTTATCACCTGGGATTGTAATATTGCCATTCAATCCGTTATTAACAGGTTGTATTGTTCTTTCTTTCACGTTTTTCACCTTCTCATTTAAATTGTTTCATAAGTTTGGTATTCTTCTTCTCCAAGCGCTAGCTTTGCTTTCATACGATCTTCTTCCCTTTGGAAACTAATACGTAATACCCCAAGCAGTCCTTCACGCGCTTCTAATATTTGCAAGTTCGTAATACTAATTTCCTCGCGCGCTAAAATACTCGTAATATGAGCCAATGCCCCCACCTTATCTAATACATCAACGTATAAGTCGTGATAGGCAGGAATTGCACCACTCTTTCTTACTGGTAAAGAATCACGGTATTCTTTCGCATCTGCAAAATAGTTTTGAATCTCGCCTGCATCTCCGGTAGAAACTGTCTTATATAAACCTTCCATTTCAGAGATCCACTCTTTTAATAATACCATTAAATGCTCTCGATTTTGCTTTACAATATCACTCCACATTTTCGGACTACTAGATGCGATACGTGTAATGTCTTTGAAACCTCCAGCAGCGAGTTGATGAATGAGCGGATTATCTCCTGCATGTTTCTCAACTTGCTTTACTAAACCTGCTGCGATAAGATGCGGGAAATGACTAACAATCCCTGTTACATAATCATGTTCTTCTGTATTTAAAACAAGAAAATGTGATCCTGTTCCTTTTAACCATACTTTAAGGTCTTCTACTTGTTCATTTGGTACATGATTCATCGGTGTTAAAATGTAAAATGCATTTTCAAATAAATGCGCCTTTGCGCTTTCAACTCCCGTTTTATGAGAACCCGCCATCGGATGTCCCCCAATGAAAGAAACTTCCTTTGAAAATAAAGCTTCCGCTTCGTTCATAATAGACCCTTTTGTACTACCAACATCAGTCACTATAACATCTTCTCGTAAACGGAATGACGCAAGTTTGTGTAATAGCTTCTTCGTTTCTTCAACTGGAGAAGCAAAAACAATTAAATGTGCCTCTTCACATGCACGCTGTAAATCAACTGCTACTTCATCTACTACGTGTAATTCTTTTGCACGCCCTACTTGCTCTTGAAATATATCGTACCCTGTTATCGTTACATCGTGCTCTTTCTTAATTGCTAAGGCGAGAGAGCCTCCTATTAAACCTGTTCCAATTAATACTACCTTTTTACGCATTTGCCTCATCTCGAGACTTACTTTTTTTATTTTCAAAGTGTTGTTTTAACACTGAAATCACTCCTTCATTTTGCTCCCTTGTTCCAACTGTAATACGGACACCATTTGGGAATGGACGAATAATAAACCCTGCATGTGCACAAGCTTCATAAATCTCTCCGGCGTTATCTACCGGTAAGAAGATGAAATTAGTTTGTGACGAATAAAATGGTATTTCATTTTCCTTACAGAAACTCTCGTATTGCTGTAATCCTTCTGTATTCACGCGAACTATTTCTTCAATAAACTCGTCATCACCAAAAGCAATCGTAGCTGCTTTTTGCGCTAATGAAGATACGTTAAATGGTAAACGTACGACATTTAATTTCTCAATTAGCTCTTCCTGTCCGATCGCATATCCAACGCGGAAAGAAGCTAATCCGTATGCTTTAGAAAACGTTCTAAGTACAAGAATGTTTTTATGTTTTTCTAAAAGCGGTAATGTCTCAGGAAAATCTTTTGCTGTTACGTATTCATAGTACGCTTCATCAATGACAATTAACGTATTTTCACTAATGCCTTCAATAAATTGAGTTAATTTTTGCTCATTCACATATGTGCCCGTCGGGTTGTTCGGATTACAAATCCATACGATTTTCGTATTATTATTTACCGCTGACGAAATTTCGTCTAAATCGTATACACCGTTATTTAAAGGAATTTCTATCACTTCACAGCCTTCAATAATTGCATGATGACGGTACTGCGGGAATGTTGCACCAGCCGTTACGATATTATCTCCTGCTTTAAGTACTGCACGGCTTATCATTTGAATGACTTCATCTAAACCACTACCACAAAGTACTTGTTCTAATTGTACATGTAACTTATTTGCAATTGTTTGACGGAGCGTCGTAGCACCTCCGTCAGGATATAAAGCATGTTCCAACCAAGATTTTTGCAACTCTTCTAAAACTCTCGGTGAACAACCGAATGGATTTTCATTCGATGCTAATTTCACAAACGAATGATCTCCGTACACTTCTTTCATTTGTTCTGGTGATTTACCTGGTTTATATGGTTGTAATGATGATAGTTGATCTTTTACTTGCACGTTAAACCCACCTTTTTATTAAAATTCTTTTGCGTAGTTATTGTGTTGCATAATGTTTTGTTTTAATAATTCCATACGATCTTTTCCGAATTGTTCGACTAGTGCATCTGCAAGTTCCCATGCCACAACAGATTCAGCTACTACACCCGCTGCTGGTACTGCGCAACTATCAGATCTTTCAATACTCGCTTGGAATGCTTCCTTCGTATCAATATCAACGCTTGCTAACGGTTTGTATAATGTAGGAATTGGCTTCATAACGCCTCTTACGACAATTGGCATACCTGTTGTCATACCGCCTTCTAAACCGCCGGCATTATTCGTTTTTCTCGTGTATCCTTTTTCTTCATCCCACAGAATTTCATCATGCACTTTACTTCCTGGTTGTCTTGCCGCTTCAAAACCTACGCCAATTTCAGCACCTTTAAATGCATTTATACTCATAATTGCACCAGCAAGTTTTGCATCTAATTTACGATCGTAATGAACGTAACTACCAACGCCAATTGGCATACCTACTGCAATAACTTCCACAATACCACCGATTGAATCTCCGCTACTTTTTGCGTTGTCAATCGCATCCATCATTTCTTGCTCTACTTCTTTATCTAAACATCGAACTGGTGAGTTTTCAGTTATCGTTTGAATTTCTTCAATCGGTAAGTTTGAAATATGTTTTGCTTTTACTCCACCAATTTCAAGAACATGTCCTGCAATTTTTACGCCTAATTCGCTTAAAATTTGTTTTGCAACTGCACCAGCAGCTACACGAACTGTCGTTTCTCTTGCAGATGAGCGCTCTAATACGTTTCTTATATCACGATGACCATATTTAATTGCTCCATTTAAATCCGCATGTCCTGGACGTGGTTTTGTAATTGTACGTTTCATGTCTTTACTTTCTTTTTCAGAAATTGGCTCAGCACCCATTACTTTCGTCCAATGTTTAAAATCATCATTTTTTACGATTAACGTAATCGGTGATCCAAGTGTCATCCCGTGACGAACACCACTTACAATTTCAACTGTATCTGTTTCAATTTGCATGCGTCTTCCGCGTCCATGACCTTTTTGTCTTCTTAATAATTCTTTATTAATATGTTCCGCCGTAAGTGTCAAACCTGCTGGTACACCTTCTAAAATAACTGTTAACTGCGGTCCATGTGATTCTCCAGCTGTAATGTATCTCATTTCTCTTGCCCCTTTACTATTTTTTTGTACAAAAAAGTCCCTACTGAGCGCTCAGTAGGGACGATGTTTATCGCGGTACCACCCTAGTTGTAGACAACTGTCGTCTACCTCTCTTCTTCTTTAACGATCGTTTGACCGTCTTCCCCTCCATAAGTTGTGAGAAAGATGCTCCAAGGCTGTAATTCATGCTTACCTTTGTACTGATTCACACCAGCCATCAGCTCTCTTTAACAGTGAGATAAGCACTACTGTTTCCTCTTCAACGCATATATGATATGGAATTAAGATAATTTATTTTTGAAACCTTTTAACTCATCCATGAATCTATGGAATTCTGGAATGTCCATTTGTTGTGCAGAATCTGACAATGCAACTGCTGGATCTGGATGAACTTCAGCCATTACTGCATCTGCGCCAATTGCAAGTGCTGCTTTCGCTGTTGGTAATAATAAATCTCTGCGTCCAGTTGAATGTGTTACATCAACGATAACTGGTAAATGTGTTTCTTTCTTTAAAATTGGTACTGCAGAAATGTCTAATGTGTTACGTGTTGCTCTTTCGTATGTGCGGATACCACGCTCACAAAGAATAATTTGATCGTTACCTTGCGCAATGATGTATTCCGCTGCGTTAATGAACTCATCAATTGTTGCTGCTAATCCACGTTTTAATAATACTGGTTTGTTAACTTTACCTACAGCTCGTAATAAATCGAAGTTTTGCATGTTACGTGCGCCAACTTGAATTACATCAACGTAGTCTAATGCCATTTCAACATCGTTCGGATTTAAAATTTCACTAATAATTGCTAAGTCGAACTCGTCTGCTACTTGGCGTAAAATTTGTAGTCCTTCTACTCCTAAACCTTGGAAATCGTATGGAGATGTTCTCGGTTTGAATGCACCACCGCGCATTAATTTTAAGCCTTGGTCTTTCATCGCTTGCCCTACTTGACGAACTTGCTCTAAGCTTTCTACTGCACAAGGTCCCATTATGAACGTTTGTGTTCCGTTTCCAATCAATTCACCTTTTACATCAACGATTGTATTTTCTTGTTTCTTTTTACGTGATACTAGTAACGCTTTACGGTTATCATCTTCTTGTAACTCTAAGCTTGCTTTGAAAATCGTTTTGAAAATATGTTGAACTGTTGATGTTTCGAATGGTCCTTCGTTATGCTCTGCGATCATATCAAGTACTTCACGCTCACGTACTGGATCAAAGCGTTTCGTACCTTGTACTTGCTTTTGCTCTCCAATTTTTTGAACGATTTCACCACGTTTGTTTAAAAGGTGTAATAGTTGTAAGTTAATTTCATCTACCTGTTTACGTAATTGATCTAATTCATGATTTGCCATTTGGAAATCCTCCTCTAATGTTTTAAAAGTATAGTAAGAGAATAAAAGATTCTCTATTTTCTGAACTGGTTAATTATACAAATTTATAGTGGAATCGATACCTCTTCTTATTTTAAACTAATAATTCGTACAAAGACATGAACTACTAGTTAAAAAGCCACTTTTTTGTACAAAAAAGCCCTACTGATCCAATCAGTAGGGACGATATTTATCGCGGTACCACCCTAGTTGTAGACTTCTTTCGTCTACCTCTCTTCATTGTTAACGATCATCTGACCGTCTTTCCCTTCATAAAGACAATACTATCTTTACTACGAAAAAGATGCTCCAGGACTGTAATTCGCTCTTGTTTTTGTACTGGTTCGCACCAACCACCAGCTCTCTGTTACAGGGAAACAACAACTACTGCTTTTCCTTTCAATGCATGACTATTTTATTTTCAAGTTGGACCACTAAAATACAAAAAGTCCCTACTGAATAAATCAGTAGGGACGATATTTATCGCGGTACCACCCTAGTTGTAGACTAACTTTCCGTCTACCTCTCTTCACTGTTAACGATCAATTGACCGCTTTTTCCTCATAAAGACAAACTATCTTTATTACGAAAAAGATGCTCCAAGACTGTAATTCATGATTATCCCTGTACTGGTTCACACCAACCACCAGCTCTCTGTTACAGTAAGACTAACCACTACTGTGATCTCTTCATTGCACTTTGTTTATTCAAATGTTTTTGAAATTGAATAAGTATGATTCGTATTATAGAACGCTTTTCAAAACACTGTCAACAACTTTTTATATATTTTTTTAAATTCCACTTTCGTCCTATAATTCTTCTTGTAAATCACCCATTACAATTCCTATGCGAATTATTTCATTTTCTAGTAAATGTAAAACATATTCCTCTACTTCATACTGAACTAATAATTCTTTTATTTGTATGATTTCTTTTTCAAATAAAACGGCTTCTTGACATGTTTGTAGTAAAATAAAAAACACATTTGCAAACATTTCTTTATGCGCTTTCATACTTTCTTTTTTATGAAGCATTTCAATCAATAACTGCTTCATTTCCTCACCTGTACATTTACCATTTACACTTGAAAATGCACGAGACATAATACATAATCCTTTTTCTAATATTTCATCCATGTATAAAATAATACGTAAAAGCATTACATATTCTCTCGCTGTTATCTCACCCATTTTTGGTCGTTCTCGCAAAAATACACTGAGCCAAGCTGTCCAAAATTTTTGTTGTTCTTTTACACTTAATGTTTTGACGTAATAGCATAAAAACTGCATAAATTTAATTTTATTTTCTTCATTTTCTAGTATGAGTAAAGGGTATAACCAATCTGTTTTTTGCTCCCAATATAGTACACATTTAATAAATACAAAGCTAAGCCACTTCAAGAAAGCTTCCCTCGTATGCGGATGTAATACTTCCAAATGTTCTATCGCATACTTAATAAAACGCTTCATTTCTGTAAATAAAGGTAAATTTATTTGCGTGTAACATAAACCAGCCCATGCATATTCCGTAATTTCATTTTGTTTTTTTAAATCTAAGTATGGTAACAAATATTTTCGGCACCATTGCTTTTCAATATGATATAGAAATGTAATATCTGCTATTAAACGAGCAAACATAAAGTTTGTTCGTACTGAATTAACTCTTACTTGTTCTTCAAATAAAAATAAATATTCATATACATTACGATCGTATAAATGATCATATGATAACAACTTTAATAATACAGCCGTCATTTTTCCAACAGGATGCTGAATTGATTCATTGTAAAAATCTTGTTTTCCAAGCTTAAAATCCGTATCACTTTTCATAACTTGAGGAAACACTGAAAAAGCAAAGCGTTTTACAACACGTATACTATTCTCTTCTAACTCTTCTAGTCGATTACTAATTTCATATAGAAAACTACTAATTAACCAATGAAAAGCAGTATTTCTAACAAATTTCTGCAATAACGGAATAATTTTTTGGATTTGATCATTTGTCAATCCTCTGTTATTTCGCCATTCTCTAATACAAACAAACCATACTTCATTACTTATTTCTTGCACTCCTACTAATTGATATGCGAATGAAATACTCCACTCTGTATTCAATTTACATGCTTTTGATAACATCTCTAAAAAATGGCGTTGTTCAAAAACACCATCTTGCGAAAATTGCCGAACTTGCTTCATAATTTCAACATCTTTCAGCTGCAATAATCCGTCAGCTGTTACATTACAAGTAATGCTTTGCGCTGTATCCTCTTTCTTTTGTACACTGTATCGTTCAGAATGAAAATGAGGATGCTTTTGCTTCATTAACTCATACCCATTTGCCGTAGATGGACTATTTGAATCACACTTGAATAATAAGTCTAATACGAGACATGCATCAAATACCCTCTCTTCTGTAAGATGCTTTATTACAGTTCGAGTGACTTCTTCTTTTGTTTTTTCTAAACAATGTGCATAATGACTTTTTAAAAGTTGGAAAACTTCGTGTTTATAAGTGAAATCTAAAAGAAGTCCTTCCTGTAACAACCATTTCATTTTGTCATCTACACGAACAAAAATATTTTTATTCATCGCATCAATTGCAATTCGCTTTTGAAGTACACTATTCGCTTCTATCATTTCTGTAATATAATAATCCGCTTTTTTCTCATTGTTTTCACATAAATAAGTTAAACACTCTTTTACAATTTGTATTAAAAATGCAAGATCATTTTGATGAAATTCTTTTTCTACATCTTCCTTATTTCTCTTTTTCAGTGCCATTTGTCTTAACGACAACATTCTCAATTTTTCTAATCCGATCATCATAATTGGAACAGCATAATAGGCGATATATGGCCTCATCTTTTCGTTCCAAATTTGCTCCACATGAGAAAATGTAGATACTGGTAAGCGACTCGATTCCTCGAGTTCTATTGATTCTTGCGTATCATTTCCCCATTTTCTTACACGTTTCAACTTCAGCTTTCCGTCTAAAATAAAAGTTAGTAACAATAAGGCAATTTCTTTATGCTCAGGAAAAGAACATTTTTGCAATAACTTAGAAATCTTTTCTATAGAGCTACTATCTTTTTCAGCAGTTTCTAATAAAAGGAGTGTCCACCTGGCAAACAACAATGGGTCCATCTCACTCTTCGTTTCGTTTAAGTAGTTACAAATTGTTTTCCATAATAACGTTGATATTTTAGAATAGTTTTTATAAATTAATTGAAATAATTCTTTCTGATGACTAAAAAGAAATTGTTCCACTAACCATTCTGCAAGTAATTCATCTACTTCATTATAGTTTGGCGTAAGCATAAACAAATTTTGTAATTTACCTTCTGCTTCTAACCATTCGACCCATTCATAATCGTGAGCAAATTCCACAAAGTAACGAACTGTTTCAATTTTTTTAATTGATTGCTTTATGTATGATAATTGTTCCTGTTCTACTGACGGGGGAACCGTTACAATATCCCGAATACGCATTCTTTTCGTAATATAATTATCACCCATTAATTCCGCCCAGCGTTTTACTGCTTTTACGAGAGATTGATGATTATTCACTTTATTCGGATACACAATCGGTCTTATCCCTAAATGTTCCCAGTGGTACGTATTTTCTCCTTGTGCGACAAAAGCAAATCGTCTTGTACTTGGTGGTAAACCAGTTGCTAAATATTTCATTACTGGGTCATTATGACTATATCCAACGAATAAAACGGTGTAATTTGAGAATAGATCGACTAAAAATCTTCTCGCCCAACCTTCCGTTAAGTAAGCCCTTCCAAAATCACCGTCTGTTAAAATTAAAGCCTCTTTCTCCTGTTCTACATTACCATGTATATAAGCAAGACCTTTAAAAGCTCTCCCAGTCGGTAAAGCTGGAGCGTAATAAACATTGATATCTCTATTTATTTCTTTAATTGCAGTTGTAAAATGTTGATCAAAATTTGTTGTTACAATGCGGATATCTGTATCTAAAGGAAATAACCTTGGAATTGCATAATGTAATGGATTCGGTTTTGATTTCTCTATATGAACAAGATCTCTTGCGACTTGATGTACATCTTTTGTTTTCGCAATTTTACCAAGATAATAATCATGTGGTTCTGTTATTTCACGCTTTTCGACATATAACGTTTTTGCAATTTCATCAACTAAATCATCAAAATTTGGTAAGTTTGATTTCCCTTTCATAGAAACTCCCGCTCCAACAAATAACACTAACTTTCCTTGCTCAATGTGATCAATTAACTCATCTGGAATTTCTACTTCTGAAGTAATCCACATCCTGGATTCCCCCTTACCTAAAAATGTCATACACTCTCATTTTACTATAACATTTTTTCGTTATTTTTATAATATTTAGACTAAATTCCGAACATGAAAAAGTTTTATGTAAATAAATCCGTTACAATGTATGAACTACAGAATTTATTGAAAAACTATGTATAAATCGGAGGTGTAAATTTTGAATGATTTCACAGTAGTGCTTATCAAGTTTATATCATGCATTATCGCATTTAGCATTGGGCTTGCTTTATTTTTCCCTGCAACGTTTGTTCAAATTATTTCATTCAGTCTCTTTGTTACAATCGTATCCTACATGTTCGTTGATAAAATTATTTTAAATCGAATTGGCAATACTGGTGCCATTATGTCGGATTTCTTATTAACATATTTAAGCGTATGGATTTTCGGTAATATTTTATTAGACAACTATATGCAAATTGCATGGGGCAGTATCCTTTCTGCCATCGTCTTCACTTTATCTGAAGTAATCGTTCATCGCTTCTCTAACTCTCATACAAGGCACAACAATGATAACATTCGTATTAATCGCCGCTTTGCATATGGTACGGAGTTTGCTGAAGAACAAAATATATTGGATAAAGACAAGAAGAAGTAACATTTTAATGCAGGAGCGCCCTTTTTAATTATGTGGTGCTCCTTTTTTGTATTTTTTCATTATGGTACGTGAAATTATATAAACGATTATTTCAAAATATCGACTTACCGACAATATTTGACGCTATTTTTCTAATAAAAAAAACTGCCTCTTATTTAGAGGCAGCCACTTTCAAGTCTTTTAATGCAACAACATCCGCAAACGCTCCCAATACTGTGTTATGATGTTTCACAATATCTTCAGCACGTAACACTTCTGTATTAAATGTACTATGCGCATCACTCACTAACGTTACTTTATATCCTTCACTACATGCTCTGCGCGTTGTCGTATCTACACAATACTCTGTTTGCATTCCCGAAAGAATAACGTGTTCAATTCCTTTCTCTTGTAACACTTCGCTTAAGTTTGTCTTATGGAATGAATCTGGCGTCGTCTTTTCAACAATATCATCCCCTTCTTGCGGAGCGATGGTCGGATGGATTCGCCATCCATCCGTACCTTTTTCTAACGGATGGTCTTTAGGACCATTATGTTGGACATAAATAACTGGAATATCATTTGAACGACATTCCCCAATAAGCTCTTGCAATGTTTGTAAAAACTTTTCCCCATTATGTACTGGCATTCCAGCTGTATACATACCGGCTTGCACATCAATTACGATTAATGCTTTTTTCATTTCGCACAGCTCCCTTCGTTTATATAAGCCATTGCATATTCATTATAATTGTTTGTATTCCATCATCCAACAATCTTCTAGTTCCCCCTCATGCAGCTCATGTTCCTTTAAAATCTTTACTTTTTTAAATCCGCATTTTTCATAACACTTTATCGCTCGTTCATTATTTACTTTCGGATCCATTGCGATTGCTTCTGCTCCCATTTCACCCATAATGTATGTAATTGCTGCCTGAACGAGTTTTTGTCCAATTCCTTTTCCCCAATAGGCTGGTTCACCGGTAAATTGATCCATTCCCCATACATTTTGTGATTCTTTATAGCCATATATCGCTTTCCACTCTGAATCAACTGGGTACATTTGTATGTAACCAATCGGAACGGTATCAAATTCTATTAAACATCTATTTTCATTACTGTTTGGACTATGCATAAAATGATCAAGCACCTTTGCTACAGATTGCGGATTATCTCGTCCTTCGTAATACCGCAGGACTGCTGGGTCCGTTAACCATTTAGAAATGATAGCTGCATCATTTTCCATTACGTATCTAATCAATAAACCTTCTTTTTGAAAAAGCATATTATACCTCTATTATTCCTTTATATTTTTTCTTGATGTTACATCTTTCATTGCACCTACTAATGCATATGGTAGTAATGTAATCGCAAAAAATGCTGTAAATACGTTAAATTGCGGGATTGTATAGAGTGTGAACCATTCAGTGAAAAATTGAGAATTTAATATTCTATTAAAAAACTCTCCGCCTGGCCTAAAGTTTGGTGCCCACGCAGTTATTTCACACAAAATAAACAGTAACTGAACAATAAAAAATGCCCCTAGATAACGAAACCAAGTCCGTTTCCATATAGGTTGTGCATTTTTTAATATACCCCCCATCTAATCCCCTCCTTAAATATCCATCATATTAATTATACACTTTCCTCACTTTATTTATTAAAATTTTCTATATAATTAATACCGTTGGGGGAATACATTATGTCTAAACCTATACTTACATCCACTTTAATCATTCTTAGAGGAAACTCCGCAAGTGGTAAAACAACGATTGCAAAGCAACTACAAGAACATTTCGGACAAGGTACACTTTTAGTCTCTCAAGACGTCGTGCGTAGAGATATGTTAAGAGTACACGACACGATGGGGAACTTATCTCATGATCTACTATTTGAAATTACGAAGTACGGAAAAGGAAAATGTAAGTTTGTTATTTTAGAAGGTATTTTAAACAATCGTAGATACGGTGATATGTTGAAAGAATTAATTCGTTATTTTGATGGAAATGCATTTACATATTACTTTGATTTATCACTCGAGGAAACCATTAGACGACATAACACAAGGGACAAACGACATGAATTTGGTGAAGATTCCCTACAAAAATGGTATACTCCGCACGATACAATTGAGGTTTCCAGAGAAACTATTTTTACAGATAACTTTACGCAAAAAGATATATTTGATGCGATTCTTAATGATGTTGCGATACAAAAACAAGACTAATATAATATGTTAGCCTTGTTATGTTCTTTGTGTTTCCGTTTTTATAATTGAACAATCTTTACATAAATAATAGTATATATTCATTTCCCCGAACTGGAAATCAACTACTGAAATAAGTTCACGTTCCTCGATATCTTGTGTAATTGTAGCAACATACTTCATCTCTTTAGAACAAGTTGGACACGCCAAATGCTCTGGAAGATCCGCATATAATGGTGCCCCTAATAATCTACATACATATTCAGAACCGAACAAGTCAAAAGCTTCCCAGTAACTATCTTCATCTGTAGGTATATCTTCATTTTTCATATTTATAAGCTTTACCGTTGTTTTTGGTAATGAAACTGGTAACTTATCTTCCTCTTCCATTATCCATTCTTCTGTATTTTTCTGCTTTATGATTTGAACTGTTTTACCTCCATCACTTAACTGAAAATATTGCGGTTCCCACACCATCGCGCAGTTCAAGCATGAAACGAATGGTAAAATATTTAGTTCATTACTTTTAAGTTCAGCAAGTCTCCCATCTTTTAAATCAAAACAGAGAATTTGATGCATCTTCTCACCGCATAACTTACATACTGGCAAATTACAATCTTGACCGCCAAAGTAATGATTATATGAATCTTTTCCCTCTATTACTCTATACCCTTTCCGCTCATTACAATGTACGCCATATAATTCTATTGTCATATTCTATCCTCGCCTTTTATAAGAATGATTCACAAAATGATAATAATTAAGACTAAAAAACATCGTCTTCCTGAATAGTTTCCATAATAAATTCTTTTAAACTCGGAGATATTTCTTCCATTTCGTCATCCGCGTGATACCAAATATATATTTTATCATCCATTTTTCCATTATTTATTTTAAAGCACAATTTATCCCCTGAACCATCGTCACCAATTATGATAAGATTTTCTGGCATAGACTCATCTCTCATGTCAATGTTTTGTCTAACAATATCATCCCAAGTTTTTGTTACATTTCTATTATCTTTAATCGGATATAGTATCCATTCCCCTATTTCAGCATTATTAACTAATTTAATAAGATCCCTATATTGATTTGGGAAAGCAGCACCTAGCTTTTCTTCCGTTTCTTTTATTTGCAACTCCAATACACCTTGTTTCTTTGTTTCAATATATTCTCTTACTTCTTTCATGAAATACACCTATCCTTTGAACTTAATTACACTATTATGAGTGAAAGTGTTTAGTAAACGATTTGATCCGATTTATATATTTCATTATACGTTAACCCTTCGTTTTCAACATACTATTCTTCTCTACTTCTCAATAACTTTCTGTTCTACTTCCTTACCTCATTCTTAATAGTTTTTCTAAACATGAGACAATTTTTATGTTTTATTACAGGTTTATTAATAAGTCATTTAAAAATCCTATTATACTTCCACTAAAAAAATAAAAGCCAGCCTCAATAAAGAGAACTGACTTCTATTTGGATCATTATAGTTACTATAAAATTTTTACTTTAACAGTTTTTCTTCCCCAATTCATAGCTTTACTTTTTGACCCCATTAATACATCAATACGATTACCTTTAATTGCGCTTCCAGTATCACCAGCGATAGCTTCTCCATAACCTTCTACCCATACTTTAGATCCTAATGGGATTACTTTCGGGTCAACTGCGATAATTCTCATATTCGGATTTGCCGTTAAATCATGCCCCATCGCAGTTAAAACGCGTCCACCATATGTACCATTTTCACTTGGATCAGCAGTATACGCTGTCGCTACTACCGTTAATTCACGTTTAGCAGACTGTATATTGTTTTTTGATACTTCTTTCGCTCTCTCTTCTTCTTTAGCCTTTGCTATTTCTCTTGCTTTCTCTTCTTCTTTTGCTTTTGCTATTTCTTGCGCTTTTTCTTCTTCTTTAGCTTTTGCTATTTCTCTTGCTCTCTCTTCTTCTTTTGCTTTTGCTATTTCTTGCGCTTTCTCTTCTTCTTTTGCTTTTGCTATTTCTTTTGCTATTTCTTTTGCTTTCTCTTCTTCTTTTGCTCTTGCTATTTCTCTTGCTATTTCTCTTGCTTTCTCTTCTTCTTTTGCTTTTGCTATTTCTTGCGCTTTTTCTTCTTCTTTAGCTTTTACTTCTTCTTTAACTTTTGCCTCTTCTTTAGGCTTTACCATTTCTTGCGCTTTCGGTTCTTCTTTAACTTTTACTTCTTCTTTGACTTTTGCCTCTTCTTTAGGCTTTACTATTTCTTGCGCTTTCGGTTCTTCTTTAACTTTTACTTCTTCTTTGACTTTTGCCTCTTCTTTAGGCTTTACTATTTCTTGTGCTTTCGGTTCTTCTTTAACTTTTACTTCTTCTTTAGGCTTTACTATTTCTTGTGCTTTCGTTGTTTCTTTCGCTTTTGCTACTTTCTGCGTCTTTACTTCTTTCTTTTCTTTAACTGATTTTTGTACTTTCGCTACTTGCTTCGTTTTCTCTTCAGTTTTCTTTTCAGTTGGTGCTGTACTTGATAGGAAAGAAACGTTTGCATAAGCAATTTTTCCTTTATACTCAAATTCCAACCATCCGTCTTTTACTTGATGCGTTGATTCAATTACATCATCTTTTTTTAGTCTGCCAAGAATTTCTGAATCTGTGTTTGCTTCGGTACGTACATTTAACAAATTCGCCGTTACATGATACACATCTTTTGTAAACTCCGAACTTACAAACACTTCTTTACCGTCCAATTCAATTTTTGACCAGCCATCTTCGGTATTGATGACTTTTAACTCTTGCCCATTCTTTACTTTTTCGACCACTTTTGATTCTGTAGTCGGTTTTTCACGTACGTTAAGTACATCTGCTGTTACGATTGTTTCTGCGGTAGCAGTTGTGGTAAACGCCCCCAATCCAAAAATAGTTGCTGTTGCTGCGCCAATTACTTTTTTCATATTAGCCTCCATTATATTTTTTTGAATTTTATCAAATGTCTCTGTAAAATTGTATAATTTTACATAATATCAAAACATTTGCAACAGTATATTAATACGGCTTAATATACTGTTATTAAAACTCCTCACTTCAATACTAACAAATTCTTATTTCTAATTCTATATATTATAAATCTCCTTATCTTTTATAAAAGCTTCATGCCCTTCTTCACACTAAATAGTTGTTGCAATTCCCGCCAAAAATAAACTTACGATTGCTAAAATTTGAGTAGCGACTATAGCCCCTCTTAAATGAAACTTATAATCTTTATATCCTTTCATACCTGCCGTACTAGGAATCACAACAAACCTTGGAGTAATCCAGCAAAAAATTAGCCAATCAATTATAAGTAAATCTACTAAATTGAAAATCATTAAAATACCAAAAGTGTGTAAATAAGCATCAATATACAATAATTTTTCATGCTTATGTAATATATATGTAGAAACGAAAGGACAACCGAAAAGAATAGTATTGTATACAATATTAAAGTAAATGGTTTGCTTTTTTTCATGAATCGATTTTGGAAAAACTACTTTTTGAATATCTTTCGGATAATCAGTTAATGAAAGTCGAGGATTATAATATAAGGACCCTAAAATCATTACGGATAGTACAATAGACATGATGACACCAACGTACATCATTTGCTCAAATTGATTCATACGCTTCATTCACCCTTTTCTGTAATTACTATGTTAATCATTCACTTAATTACACATTGTATGTACGTACATAATCAAAAATTAACAACTAGCTTTAATAGCGAAGCAAACAGATGTAAACGTACTAAAAGCAATGATCGATCCAAATAATATCCCTTCTCGCAAAATTTTACTAAGCGTAGGTTTTACATCGGAGAAAGTTTGTGAGATTGATGGATTACCTGGGGAAATTTTGAGCACATACATATAATTACAAAAAGGCAGTGCTACTTATGTAGCACTGCCTTTTTCTTTATTGGAATAATCCTTTTCCTTTATTCATTTACTTATAAAGTATTGTCAGTTCTTCTTTATGTTCTGTATTTCCACATTATTAATATTTCACGTCAAGGAGAGATGACTGAAATGAATAATCAAAAAATTGAACTTACTGGTCGTATCGTTACACCTAATGATCCTGATTATAATTCAGCGCGTGAAGAATTCAATACATTCTTCAACAAATTTCCGTTAATCATTGTTTTTGCTCAAAATACGCAGGATGTAGTAAACGCTGTTCGCTGGTCAAGGCTACATAACGTTCCTATACGCATGCGCTCTGGACGTCATAATTATGAGGCATTATCCGTCAGTAATGCTGGTCTTGTAATTGATGTAAGTGAAATGAAGCAATTAGAAATAGATCACAATAATGGAACTGTAACTATCGGGACTGGATGGAGAAATATTTCTTTAATTGAAACACTTGCTGCTGAAGGATTAGTTGTGCCGAGTGGTGTTTGTCCTACTCCCGGGATTGCAGGTGTTACTTTAGGTGGCGGACATAGTATTCTCTCTCGTCCGTTTGGATTAACTCTCGATCATTTACTTGAATTAGAAATGGTAGACGCGAATGGTTGTATAATACGCGCTAACGCCAAGTGTAACTCCGATCTCTATTGGGCTTCGCGCGGTGCTGGTGGTGGTAACTTTGGAATATGTACTTCGTTTAAGTTTCGAACACATAAAATTAATACGGTAGGATTTGCAGAAATAAGCTGGGGGATATCAGATTTAAAACCTGTATTAACCTCTTGGCAAGAATATACGCTACCTTGCGCTAATAAACGACTTACAACTACTCTTTTTATGTCTGCAGGATTAGAACCATCATTATTAATGCAAGGTGTATTTCTCGGTTCTGTACAAGAATTGCAGTCGCTACTACAGCCATTACTAGAAGCCGGTTCACCACTGCAAGTAACTATCGAAGAAATACCATGGGCAGAAGCAGCAGCGAAAATAGCTGAGAAGCAACCTGCAACACCTTTACCATTTAAAAGTGTTGGTCCATATGTATATGAACTATTACCAGAAGAAGGACTATCCATTATCGATCACTTTATTAATAATGCACCTCCCTTTTCCACCACCTCCGTATTTTTCCACGGATTAGGCGGTGCTGTTGCTGAGGTGCCAAATGAGGCGACTGCTTACTTTTACCGAAAAGCACTATCAAACATGTCAATATTCGCTACTTGGGAGCAACCAGAAGGTGCTGGTGGAAGTATTCGATGGGTTGAAGACTTCCGTTTGGCAATGCTTCCATTTACAAAAGGTGTCTATGTTAATACTCCTGACCTATCCATTAAAAATTGGCCAGATGCATACTTCAGTTGCAACTTTGACCGATTAATGGAAGTAAAAGCAAAATATGATCCGAAAAATGTCTTTAACTTTCCGCAAAGTATTCCGCTTTTTTAAACTATATATTCCACCTAATATATCAAAATATAAAACATCCATTTTTTAAATGGGTGTTTTATAAACTAAGTTTACATAACATAATTATTAGTTACTTTTTTTGCTAAATATCTATTCAACAATCCAAAGTAACACTTTCTCAAACTCTTTTTTGGGCAACATACTTTCTTTTATATAGCCATTCTTTTAATTGTACTTCATCCAAAGTTTCGTTCCCCTCTCGTGATCTTTCACACTATATTCGCTCGTTTTTCACAAAAGGTTCATTTTACATGAAAATTTATTTATTACAATAAAAATATAAGGTATATTTTTAAGAAAAGGAGGATTTCAAGAATGAATCAAGAGGATAAAATTTACGCTGAAAAAGTGCTAAAAAATCTATTCATCGGATCACAAGTTGATGGATTACAATTTGGTATTTCTCCAGCCGCTATAAAGATTCATTTCACAAACTTTCACGACTCAGTTGATTATGACGGACAATTATATATCAATATCGAATCCAAATGGTGTTTATTTAATAAACTTCAAAAAAGATACCCATTAAATGAAGATGAATTTGAAGTTTATTCTGAGGAAGAAGAATATTTAAGATAAGAAAACAAAAAGTTACCGATATACGACTCGGCTTAGAAAGCCCTCATTTAATTATTACATTAGAGAGTGGACAAATTATTTTTGTAAATGGTTTTCATGATTATTATGAATGTTGGCAATCTGGTGTTCTATGTGAGCAATGGCTTGTAGTCGCTGCACCTGGGAATGAAATCGCCACTTGGGCTCCCGATGAGTTTATCGATAAATAAACTGTCTTCACGAAGAAGAACCGAAGATATTTTATGAACTACATAACTATTTCTATTACACTTAAACGAATGACCATTTTACTTTAATAGAACTCACTTTATTAAAGCTGAAAGGATGATAATGATGGCATGTGTCCATGATTTTGGAATAATTGACGATTTTACTTCTCAAAAAAATTACGAAGATTATACACCAGAGAAATATCATTGTATTTCTGTTGATGATGATATTATCAGTAGCTTAAATCGAAATTTATCAATTATGAAAACCTACTTTCATACAGTCAAAAATCAAGAACACGGTTTAGCTCATTACGGTATTACAATTATCCCGCCTGAATCATTAGCAATTTTCTATGAAACAGTTACATCTTCAAAGTTCTTCAGAAAATATGATGAGCTGAATGAGTTAGCTTCAAAAATTGTACAAGCCGCAGCAGAACAGAAGTACATGATCCATTATGGGGTTTAAATGTAATTCAAAAAAAGCTTAGGATTTCTCCGAAGCTTTTTTTGTATGTTACTAATAAATTTATTTCCTTAACCATTTAGTCCATGATTGAGCCTATGGCCCCACCTTTTACAAGTGAGGGCGCCCCTATTAATCTAAATAGGCGTCTCATTTCCAATCTTCCAGCTAAACCATTTCCCATGCCCTTCTGTTTCTCCAACCGTTTCACGATATTCGTTTCCGTTAATATAATAATCAATATGAAGGTCACGATCCCACATGTTGTTATAAAGGTGGAATACATCACGTTTTGCGCCAATTTCTTGTATTTGTTTTTCTAACTTATGTTTTACTTGTTCTGGTATTTGATTTGCGACGTGTGTATGGAAAATACAAATAACAGCTTCTTCACTTATTTGTTCAATAATAGATGATAATAGCTCTACACCGTCTCCTTCTATGAATTGGACAGATTCATTTTTCACTAAAGATGCAGCTTGATCAAACATCTCAAGCCTTTCTTTATGTTCTGGCCAAATTAAAGCACGTAACCATAAATAATCTTCCTCATTATGTAAATCATTCACATGTAAGTCCAGTCCGATTCTTTCTACGACAGATGGGCTTTCTTTTAGAAAATGCGGTACATTCTCCCCTCTTATTTCAGAAGTTACATGCACATTTGAATTTATATTTCCGTACATTTCATCCGTCCCGTACGAATAACTATATTGGTCCCAGAACAGTTGCAACCCAGAACTTGTCCCAATTTCAATTAACGCTAACGGCTTCTTCACTTTGTTAAATATGTAGCAGAAACTTGGGTATAAGTATGCACACCGTCTTACTTCATTCGTTTGAACGAGCTTCGTTTGTAACAATGTAATGATTTCTTCTCGGTACTCTTTACAGAAATCTTTAAAATGATCAAAAGCTTTATTTAAATTTGTATCGGCATTTTCAACTAAACTACTATAATACGTTTTTAAATGATGTTCTTTCCCTGCTAACAATAAATAATGTACTGCACCTAATAGTAAGTTTGGGACTGGTTGACCTACCTGAGCACAGGACGATAGTGTAAGTACTTCCTCATCTTCAGCAATTTTCATTGATAAATATTCATATAAATCACTTGACCCTTTACATTCCTTTATTGAAAAGTTTCGAAATAAGTTTGAAATTTGTTCTTTTGTACACATTAGAGTCCCTCCTTTTTATTTTTCAGAATAATCTTACCATTACAGAAAGAATAATCCCATAAAATGGTACTCGATTTAGTCACTTAAGGATACGTAAGCTTTTTCGAGATAATTTCAAACTGTAATTTTTTTCTATTTATCACCTTAAAAGAGCTTGTTAAATAAGATTTTTAGCGAATAAAACGTTAAATAGTTTAAAATTATCAGATAACACTAGATATTTTAGTCTATTAATTATTATAATAGAGTATGAGATGGTTATATAATTGAGACAAAAAAGGTATACACCTAGGTGGGGCCTAGGCGGTGTTTCTCTTTTACGGCTTAGACATAGAAAACACCTACACTTTTTTGCCAATATAGGGGATGGAGAGATTATCATGAGCAACATGCAGCAAAAAACAGACGTTATCTTAATTGGTGCAGGAATTATGAGTGCAACGTTAGGCTCATTACTAAAAGAATTAGCACCAGAATGGGAAATTAAAGTTTTTGAAAAACTCGCAAGTGCCGGGGAAGAAAGCTCTAACGAATGGAATAATGCAGGTACAGGGCATTCTGCGCTATGCGAACTGAACTATACTTCCGAAAAATCTGACGGATCTATAGATATTAGTAAGGCTGTAAAAGTGAATGAGCAATTCCAGCTTTCAAGACAATTTTGGGCATATCTTGTAAAGAGCAAATTAATTCGTAATCCACAAGATTTTATTATGCCACTACCTCATATGAGTTTAGTACAAGGGGAAAAAAATGTTGAATTTCTAAAAAACCGTTTTGAAGCGCTTTCAAAAAATCCACTGTTTCAAGGAATGGAATTTTCTGATGCTCCTGAAACATTAAAAAAATGGCTTCCACTCATTATGGAAGGCCGCACATCTAATGAACCGATGGCGGCAACGAAGATTGACTCTGGAACAGATGTTAACTTCGGTGCATTAACACGTATGTTGTTTGATTACTTAAAAACAAAAAATGTCGAGCTAAACTACAAGCATAGTGTCGAAAATATTAAGCGCACGAAAAATGGTTTGTGGGAAGTAAAAGTACACGATATGAATAGTGGTAAAATTGAGCATCATACTGCTAAATTCGTCTTTATTGGCGGCGGTGGCGGTAGTCTACCTCTACTTCAAAAGACTGGTATCCCTGAATCAAAGCATATCGGAGGATTCCCGGTAAGTGGACTATTTATGGTATGTAAAAACCAAAAAGTTGTAGAGCAACATCATGCGAAAGTATACGGTAAAGCTAAAGTTGGCGCTCCGCCAATGTCTGTACCTCATCTAGATACGAGATATATAGACAATAAAAAAGCTTTACTGTTTGGACCATTCGCAGGCTTCTCACCTAAATTCTTAAAAACTGGCTCAAACCTTGACTTAATCGGTTCTGTAAAACCGAATAACGTCTTAACGATGTTAGCTGCTGGTGTAAAAGAAATGGGACTTACAAAATACTTAATTCAGCAAGTTATGTTATCGCACGAAAAACGTATGGAAGAATTACGCGAATTCATTCCGAACGCGAAAAGTGAAGATTGGGATATTGTAGTTGCTGGACAACGTGTACAAGTAATTAAAGATACTGATGCTGGCGGTAAAGGAACACTTCAATTTGGTACAGAAGTAGTAAGTGCAGCTGACGGCTCAATCGCCGCATTACTAGGTGCATCACCAGGTGCTTCTACTGCTGTTCACGTCATGCTTGAAGTATTAGAAAAATGTTTCCCAAGCCGCATGGTAGAATGGGAAGAAAAAATAAAAGAAATGATTCCTTCATATGGCATTTCACTAACTGAAAATCCAAGATTGTTCCAAGATCTTCACACTTCGACTGGTCGTACACTTGGATTAAACGAAAAAGAAACTGTTCATAATTAATGAAGAAATAAAAAAAACGTCCGATATATTCGGACGTTTTTTTTGTCTACTAAAAATTATACTTATCAATATTATCTTTCGTAAATACAACTCGTTCTGGCAATACGATAATTCCGTTTCCTTCTGCCTCATAATCATATCCTTGAATGGAGTTTGGCTCTACTTTCACTTTTCCGATTCCTTTTACTTCAAAGCTATCCCCTACTTTTAACTTCTTTCCTTTTACAACAATCTCATTTGCTACATAAGTTGCCAACGCACCTTGCTGTTTGACATCCCATAATCCGAATTGTTGTACTGTTCCTCGTTTTACATAATCACGCATAACGTTCGGTGTAGAAAATCCAGTTACCACTACTTTTTTATCCATTTTTAAGTTTTCAGCTGCTTGCGCCATAGCTGGGAGTGCTGTTGCATCTGGACAAATAACTGCGTTAATATCTGGATACGTTTTTAATATGTTCTCCCCTACGGATAAAGATTTTTGTGCATTATTTTCACCGTACTGCGTCGTTACAATTTCCCAGTTCGGATATTTCTTTTTAATAATTTCTTTCGCTTTCGTTACCCATTGGTTTTGATCCGTTACTGTTGGACTAGAATAAAAGAACGCTACTTTCCCTTTATCTCCAATTTGCTTGGAAGTCATTTCAATTAATAAGTTAGCAAGTTGGTCTGGTGTCCCTTGACTTATATAAAAAGAACGGTCTTTGGGATTCACATCAGAATCCCACGTTAAGACAGTCATTCCTTTTTTCTTAGCACGTTGCAATGATTGCGATAAACCATCAACTGATGTAGAGGAAACCATAAGTGCATCATAATTTTGGTTAATAAAATTATTTATATACTTTACTTGCCCTGATACACTCGCTTCAGACGGCCCATCATATTTCACTTGTACGCCTAGCTTATCTCCCATCTCCTTTGCTCCTTCACCGCCCGATGTAAAGAAGCCAACTCCAGTTAATTTCGGGATAAATGCAAATTTCACATCATCCGCTTTTTTCTTATCTGCCGTTTGACTGGAACAAGCGATTAAACCTATTAAACAAATACATACAATCAATACAATCCCTAGTTTTCTCTTCATGACATTTCCCCCTTATGCCAACTCTGTCTTTTCCCCGCTAAAAATTGATGTAATTTGAAATGTCTCATAATAACTGAAAGAATAAGGATAATACCTATTACGACATTTGATTGTTCATTTGTTAAGCCTGTCATTTGTAGGCCATATTGCATAAGGCCTATAAAAATACTTGCAAGTACAGTACCGAAAATACTTCCTTTTCCCCCTGTAATAAGTGTCCCGCCTAATACGACTGCTGTAATGATTGGTAATATTGTTTCACTTCCTATATCAGCACGTGCAGAACCGAAATATGCAGTTAAGAAAACTCCCCCTAATCCACCTCCTAACCCAGAAAGTATGTAAGCAATGATTACTACTTTCTTCGTCTTAATCCCGGTGTATTTTGCTGTATTTTCATTCGCACCTGTTAATTTTACGTAGCGTCCATATATCGTTCGGTGAAACAAAATTGTGTATACAATTGTTAATGAAATAAGTAACCATAATAAATTGGGTATTCCTATAAAACTACCATTTGCTAGTTGTACATAAGTATCAGGTAAACCGCTTATCCCTTCATATCCAGAAGCACCCGCCCCTCCTGAAATGACAAGCGCAATTCCTCCGTATAAAAACATCGTTCCGAGTGTAACGACTAGTGGTTCTACATCTGTCATTTTTATAATGAGTCCATTTAAAGCTCCTGCTAAACAACTAATTATTAGGGCGATTATGACAGCAAACAAAATAGGTATTCCGTTCATCCAAAGTACACCAATCAAGATCGAAGTGAGCCCCATTATTGATCCGACCGATACATCAATTCCTCCTGTTACAATAACGAAAGTCATTGGTATCGCCGCAATTGCGATAAATAGGAAATCATTTGTACTAAAAAGGAGATTACTAATATTTAAGAAATCACTATTTATAAAACTAAAAAGGATGAATTCTATAAGAAGTAATACAATTAGAACCCCTTCCCATCTATATAAATACTTCATAGATTCATCCTCCTTTTTGCCTTCCACTTTTTCATAACACTATCTAATATGATGATGAGTAATAATAAAAAGCCTGAAATGGCATTATTCCAAAATGCTGGTATTTTTAAAAAGACGAGTGAGCTGCTTATCACTTCTAGAAACAATGCTCCTAATGCGGCTCCAAATATAGAACCTGTTCCTCCTTTTAAATGAATTCCTCCTAGTACAGCGGCTGCGATTACTTGTAATTCTAATCCTGTACCTGTTTGATTTGGGACGAACCCGATATTCATAACAAATATGCAACCAGCGAGCGCAGCGCTTATGCCTGAAATCATAAACGCATATATCTTCACTTTATTAACAGGTATACCAATAAGCCTCGCGCCATCTTCATTATCACCTACCGCATAAAAGTATCTTCCCAATGGCACTTTTCTTAAAAAGAAGTATAGTAGTAGTAAAATAATAAAAACGAACCATACAGTTATAGGTAAACCAAGAATGATGATAGATGACAGCTGCTTAAAATCGTTTGGAATATCTTCAATCCACTTCCCGCCTGTGAAGATTAACATTGCACCTCTAACAATTCCTAGCATCCCTAATGTCATAATAATGGCTGGTACCCGAAACTTTGCAACGCCAATCCCGTTTATGAAACCGATAATAGCACCAAGCATTATCGCAGCAAGAATTGACATGAATGCATTATACCCGTTCGTTAACAACATCCCGCAAACTGCCGCGCTTAATCCCATAATTGAGCCAACTGATACGTCTATATTTTTCGTAAATAAAACGAACGATTGGCCAATTGCTAGAACGACTAAAATAACGCTTGATTTCATCATTAATGATAATGAGTTAAACTGAACAAAATTAGGATTTATTATCCCGACAATAGCTATATAAATTAGTAGTAACAGTATGATAGACGTTTCGTGCACTTTATACATACGTTTCATTCCATTACACCTCCGTATGCAAGACGTGTAACTTCTTCTACACTTATTTGTTCTTTCTCCAAATGAGAAACAAATTGACCATTTCGCATGACGTATACACGGTTAGCTAATTGGACAATTTCCTCAACATCTGAAGAAATTAATAATATGGCGAGTCCTTCCCTTTTCATTTTTTCTATCGTCTCATACACTTCAAGCCTCGCTTTTGCATCAATTCCGCGAGTTGGTTCATCAAGAATAATGATTTTTGGATTACACGCGAGATATTTCGCAAGTACGACTTTTTGCTGATTACCTCCCGATAAAGATGTAAGTTCTTCATTCATACTTGATACAACAATTCGGAACTGTTCTATAAACGAATTAACTAAAGCGCTTTCTTTTTCTTGATTTATAAAAAAGCGATTATTTTGATATAAACTTGCTGCTGCAATATTTTCTTTAACAGAAGCAATTGAGAAAATTCCATTCCTCGCCCTATCCTCTGGCACATAAACTAGTCCTTCGTCTAGCCTTTTATGCAAAGAACACGTATCAATTGATTTTCCACCCAATAAGATAGACCCTGATTTTATAGTTTTCAATCCGAATATCGCTGCTGCTAATTCCGTTCTGCCAGATCCTATAATGCCAGCAACACCTACAACCTCACCCGCATGTACAGTGAATGATATATTTTCGAATGCGTGACCATTTATATCAACCACTTCTAATATTTTTTTCGTCTTTGCTGTCTCTTGAACTACTTCTATTTTCTCTTTCTGTTTATATCCTTTTGGCAATAGTCCCTCCATCAGCATGTCATATGTATAGTCACATACATCACCTTGGCTTACAACCATTCCATCACGTAGTATTGCTACTTTGTTGGCAATTTCAAAGATTTCTGGAAAACGATGCGTAATATAAATCATCCCAATTCCTTTTTCTTGTAAACTTTTCATCAACACAAAAAGACTCTTAATTTCGTGTGTTGTTAATGTCGATGTTGGCTCATCTAGAATAAGAATCTCAGCTTCTCTTATTAATCCTCTAACGATTTCTACTAACTGTTGCTGCGCAATGGATAATGATGCTCCTAACTCATAAAGGTCAATATCCCACCCTAGACTGTTAATCAATTGCTGAATCTGTACTCTTAGTTTCTTTTTCTTTTCTTTTAACCCGATACATATATTTTCTTCAATAGTCATATGCGGAAAAATGAGTGGTTCTTGCGGTATTAAATAAATACCTTTTCTATGTGCTTCTGACGGATTGGAAAACTGTTGCTTAATTCCTTTTACATACATCTCTCCATCATCATACGAATATAACCCCGTTAATATTTTCATTAATGTTGATTTCCCGGCGCCATTCCCCCCCACTAAAGCGTATATATCTCCACGCTCTACTTGTAAGTTCACTTCTTTTAATACAAGTTGATTTAAAAACGCCTTACTCATTTTCTTTATTTGTAATAAAGGTACGTTCTCCACATGATGTCACCTGCCTTTATCCAGAACATTTTTTGAGAAAATGATTATTTGTTCTACTTGTTTTGTAGCATTGTATATTCCTTTTTTCATATCTAGAACACTTTTTTCAATGTGCTATTAATCGTTTCAACTGGAATAAACAAAATATATGCTACATATGTTTAAGCATTGGTCAATTGTTGAAAGGGATGAAGAGTATGTCACAGCTGAACTTTGAAGAAAATTTATTAACTAAAGTAGCCTGGTACTATTATAAAGATCAATTAACACAACAAGAGATTGCTTCACTTCTTCATATTTCAAGAAATAAAGTCGTCCGGTTATTAGATAAGGCACGCAGTGAAGGTATCGTTACATTTCACGTAAAAGGAACCGGTTTGCATTGCTTGAGCATTGAACGTGACTTAATGAAAAAGTTCCACTTGAAAGATGCCTTTATTATCCCTACTCCAATAGACAATTATGCTACTTCTCTCGGAAAAGCCGCTGCACAATATTTAGAGACTCATCTCCAACAAGGTGATTTACTCGGCATCGGCTGGGGTGAAACAATAAGTAAAATGCTAGAAAACATTCATTTTGAAAGTTCTATTAATCTTTCATTCGTAACGCTAACAGGCGGAGTAAACCACTATCTTCCAAGAAAACAAAACTATTTACACTACATGCAAGGTGATCTTCATATTATTCCTACTCCTTTTCTAGCATCTTCTACTGAAATGGCACAAAGTATTTTATCAGAACCAAGTGTGAAAGATATGCTTCATGTCGCTTCACTTGCACATACGGCAGTTGTCGGTATTGGCGGGTTATCTCAAGACGCTACGATTGTAAAAGAAGAAAAATTAACGCTACGTGAAATGACATATATTCGAAGTCAAAACGGGGCGGGCGATATTTTAGGACAGTTTTATAATACGAATGGTGATTTATTAGAGCTCTCGCATCATAATCGTCTAATTGGCACACCACTTACGATTCTTCGCAGCATGAAGCATGTCATTGGTGTGGCTGGAGGTACTCAAAAGATAGATGCCATATATGGGGCTTTAAAAGGGAAATTTATTCATACATTAATTACTGATGAAGAAACTGCGCTCTCCTTATTAAGAAAGGAAGGTGATTCTTAATGTCTACTTTATTAGCTTTCGATGCTGGTACAGGAAGCATTCGAGCTGTTCTTTTTGATTTACATGGCAATCAAATTGCAGTAAGTCAAAAAGAATGGGTTCATAAAACTGATCCTCGTTACCCCGGTTCTATGAATTTTGATGTAGAAGAAAACTGGCAACTTGTACAACAGTGTACGAAAGAAGTTCTGCAAAAAAGTAATATACTTCCCTCTTCTATTCAAGCTATTAGCGCTACAAGTATGCGAGAAGGTTTTGTTTTATATGATAAAAATGGGCAAGAAATATGGGCATGTGCAAATGTTGATGGCCGTGCATCCGCTGAAGTTAGTGAGCTAAAAGAAATCCGCTCACATCTTGAAGAAGATTTATACAGAAAATCTGGGCAAACTTTTTCATTAGGTGCTTTACCACGTCTACTTTGGATTAAAAAACATGAACCAGACATCTACAACAATATTCAATCCTTTTCGATGTTAAATGATTGGATTTTGTATAAATTAAGCGGCGTACTGCAAATCGACCCTTCCAACGGTTGTACGTCTGGAATCTTTGATTTACAAAATAGAAATTGGGATAACGAAGTCGCTAAAGAATGTGGTATAACGTTGCCATTTTCACCAAAAGTAAATGAAGCTGGCACTGTGATTGGTAATGTTACAAAAGAGTGTGCAGCACTAACTGGTTTACTTGAAGGGATTCCTGTCGTCGCTGGTGGCGGTGATGCTCAAATGGCATCGCTCGGGACTGGAGTCGTAAAACCAAATCAAACTTTAATATGCGGCGGCAGCTTTTGGCAACAGGAAGTGAATATTACAGAGTCAACAACGGATCCAAATGCTGCAATTCGAGTAAATTGTCACGTCGTTCCGAACCTTTGGCAATATGAAACGATTGCCTTTTTCCCTGGCCTCGTTATGCGTTGGTTTCGAGACGCTTTTTGCCAAGAAGAAAAAAAGCTCGCTGAAAAACTCGGTGTAGACGCTTATGAATTATTAGAAGAACAAGCGAAAGACGTACCTGTCGGTTCATATGGTATTATCCCTACTTTTTCAAACGTTATGAACTACATTTCTTGGCGTCATGCCGCACCTTCATTCTTAAATTTAAGTTTAGACGCTGACAAATGCGGAAAAAAAGAAATGTTCCGTGCTATTGAAGAAAATGCCGCCTTCGTTACACTTGGAAACTTAAAACTAATTGAAAATCTTACTGGTACATTCCCTTCTGAAGTCATTTTTGCTGGCGGTGCCGCTAAAGGGCAACTATGGCCACAAATTCTATCAGACGTTCTCGGCATTCCTGTAAAAGTACCAGTTGTGAAAGAAGCAGCTGCTTTAGGAACTGCGATTGCTGCTGGAGTTGGCGCTGGCATATATTCATCTATGGAAGAGACTGCCGAACAATTTGTACAGTGGGAAAATACATTTGAACCAATCACTGAAAATCACGAGCTATACAAAGAATTCTATGAAACATGGAAAACCGTGTATAGCAGTCAGCTCGCTTTAGCTGATAAAGGACTTACAACACATATGTGGATTGCACCTGGTGCACTGTAACTCATTTACATAAAGGAGTGAACTGTATGTTAAAAGCGAATGAAAATGATTTCTCCTATCGCTTCGGTGATAACGGGCCGAAATATTTAATACAAGGCCCGAATATTGATCTTGGTCTTGTTGTCATTCAGCCTGGGCAAGAGTTTCAAAATCATTACCATACAACGTGTGAAGAAGTTTTTTATGCGTTAGAAGGTGAAATAGACTTCTATGTAAATAACGAAAGAGTTCCGATTAAACAAGGTGATGTCCTGCAAGTTCGCCCTCATGAATCTCACTATCTGATTAACCATTCTAACAAACCTTTTAAAGCTGTTTTTATAAAGTCACCACATTTACCAAATAAAGATACGGTACAAACGGAAAATCCAACATTAACGAAGGAGTGATTTTGAATGACTTGGGGATTTAAAAATCGATTAAATACAATTTTACCTGATGGTAGAGCGGTTATGTTAGCAATAGATCACGGCTACTTTTTAGGGCCAATTCACGGGCTAGAACAACCACTTGAAACAGTTAAAAACTTACTTCCTTATACAGACTCCCTCTTTTTAACGCGCGGTGTACTTAGCTCCTGTATTCCTGAAAACTGCAGTACACCTATGGTTATGCGTGTATCTGGCGGAGCTACTGTCGTCGGTAAAGATTTAGCGAATGAAACAATTGTTACACCTGTGAAAGAAGCAGTGAAGCAAAACGCAATTGGCGTTGGCGTTTCTGTTTTTGTCGGATCAGACTATGAAACACAAACTGTTTCGAATCTCGCAAATGTAGTCTCTGAGGCTCACGATTACGGCCTACCAGTACTCGGCATTACCGCAGTCGCAAAAGAATTACAAAAACGTGAAGCTCGCTTTCTAGCACTTGCTTCCCGCGTATGTGTTGAAATGGGTGCTGATATTATTAAAACGTATTACTGCGAAGGATTCGAAAAAATAACGAGCACATGCCCTGCCCCAGTCGTCATCGCGGGTGGCCCAAAACTAGATTCAATTGAAGACGCATTAAACATTACGTACAATGCGCTGCAAGAAGGTGCAATTGGAGTAGATATGGGCCGTAACATATGGCAATCCGAGCACCCAGCTGCGATGATCCAAGCGATACATGGCATTGTGAAAAATGGATTGAATGTGAAAGAGGCACTTGAACTTTATGATGATGTGAAGAATTAATGTAAAAAGACAGACTATTTATTAGTCTGTCTTTTTTACTTTACAGTGAAGCTTTCTTAATCCATCTTCTAATATGATACATACTTAGATTCTATACACCTTCAAATGATTACTCTTGATGATTACTATTAAGCTTTGAAACTTTCTTACCTTCTCTATAATCAAGACAAGACACTTCAATTAATAAGCCATTAAATACTGTAAAATAAAAACCATAACTACTACCTCGCATCGAATAAGGTTCCTTATCTATTTCAATGCCGCCTGCTACTAAACGATTATACGCTTGATCCACTTCATTTGTAGTTACCACTAAAAAACCAATATGAAAAGCTTCCGGATACGTAACTTCCTTATTCCCTTTAAATGCTTTTGGATCACTTAGCACAAGTATAAATCCACTCTCATCACTCATAACTACAAGTGCTTTCCCTTTTTGTTCCAAAAATTGAAAATCAAAAAATGTTTCAAAGAAATGTCTCGCTTCTGATAAATCATCAACACATAAATTTAAATGATTCAGCTTCATGTACTCATCTCCTTTTAAACAGAAGGGATATAGACTCATTTTCATAACCCTTAAATATGTAAGGCAAGATATTCAAGCGTTCCATCTAAGACTATGCTTTATAAGTCTAATATTTTTTTCTATATCCTAGAACATTTTTTTAATG
This sequence comes from Bacillus cereus group sp. BceL220, assembly GCF_051776965.1. NCBI lineage: Bacteria > Bacillati > Bacillota > Bacilli > Caryophanales > Bacillaceae > Bacillus > Bacillus cereus group sp. BceL220. Next base: position 146,866 of record NZ_JBPWBC010000004.1, read on the forward strand.
AATGAAAGATTTCCTATCATTTACATCCCCCCAGTAATAAAAAAGAGGATACATGTTTGCTTCTACAACATGTATCCTCTGCTTGTATATTACGACTGTTGATAAGCCGATTTCGATGATTTCACATAATAAACCGCATGATCCACATTAATAATATGATCTGGTTTTGGTTTACCACGGCCCGCTCTATGTCCAGCTAAGTGTTCTTCACTTGTTTCCCAGTTTTTCCATGCTTCTTCAGATTCCCAGCGAATCATTACGACAACTTCTTCGTCGCCGCGTCTTACTTTTTTCACGAGAACACTTAAATCGATGAAGCCTTCAAATTTTTCAATAATACCTTCTCCAGTGAAACGTTCTACAACTATATTTGATGTACCTTCTTTTACTGTAAATGTTTTCGTTTCGATAAACATATATCCCACTCCCTCTTTGTTATACGAATACTAGTATTCTCCTATTATAATTGATTATGATAATTATTTTCAATTGTAAAATTTTAATTTTTTAAATTATGCTGATTTCTTTTCTATCGCCTCATCTAAAAATTTGAAATATGGAAGTAACATCCCTATTAAAGATGTAACACATATAATTGCACCGATGATTACATATAGCGCTCTTACTCCCCACATTTCACTCAATATTCCTCCTACTAACACACCTAATGGCATAGCGGATCGTATAAAAAATAAACGCACTGAAAATACTTGTCCTATCATATTATTTGGGACGGTTTGTTGGCATATTGTCGTGTTATGAACATTGAAAAATGCAATACAAACACCTGCAACTATTTCAATTATTACCGCTATTACAATACTGTGGTTAAAACCTAGTGAAATGTATGTGAGTCCCCCTATAAACAATCCTCCGAGCATAAGTATACGCCGGCTTTTATATGTTACTTCTCCGACTAGTATAGATCCAACTACATAGCCAAGTGGGAATCCGGCCATAAAATAACCATATTCTACATATCCCGCTGATAGCTCGTCTTTTATATAAGGAAGATTTGTAACCATCGTTACCCCAACTCCAAATTGCACGAAAGTAAGAAATATACCGAGCCAAACGATGATTGGTTTTGTGAAAAAATATGTAAAACCGTGAAGAAACTGTTCTAGCCACGTTTTCCGAATAGGTTGCGACGTTCTATTTTCTTTTATATAAAATAAGAAAGCACCACTAACAAATAAACATATGCATACGAAAGATAATGTAAGTTCTGTTCCAATGAAATGAATGACTACTCCGCCTAATACTGGCGCAAGAAACATCATAAGGCGAGTCATTCCATCAATGTACGCATTTGCATCTTGAAGTTGTTCTTTCCCTACAACGCTCGGTGTAATTGCTTGACTTGCAGGTGTATAAAGTGGTGTAATAAGTCCCACTACAATTTGAACAACATAAATGTGCCAAACTTCTATACTACCCGAAACTAGCATCACCAAGGGTAATAAAAATACGGACGCTCGTATCCATTGTGAAAATATCATAATCCACTTCCGGCTCCATTTATCAATAAATGGGCCACTTATTAATTGCAATATGAGTGATGGGATGAAATATAATAACCACATACTACTTAAAGCCATTTCTGATCCTGTTAACTCATATACTAGAATTGAATTACATAACGTTCCGAAAGCCCCTCCTAATTCAGAGATTACACTACCAATCCACATAAAAAGGAACGAACGATTTTTCAATATATTTTTCAATTTCACACACCAACTTTTCTTTTATATTCCTCCCTTTATGTACATTCTCGTTGTTAATTATCTATTCAAAAACATATCTAATTCTTTCGCTAAAGACTGTACTGCTTTCTTTCTTAATACATATTTTCCGTCATGTATATCAACTAACTTCGCTGCACGTAACAATTTCAAATGATGGTGTACTGTCGATTTACCAAGCTGCAATCTTTCCGTTATTTCCTGTAATGTACGTTCTTTTTCAAACAACATTTTTACAATTCGCAATCTCGCCTCATCCCCAAGAGCCTTATGTTTTTGAACTAAAAAATAATTCGGTTCATACGGATCTTCGGGATGAATGCTTTCATTCGCAACTGGATAATGAAATACTTTCGTATCTTCAATATCTGCTTCAATATTCCACGGTCTGTACGTCATTTGCGGAATAAGAAGTACGTGATGAACACTTGGCTCTGGCATATAGTTCACTCCGCCAGTCGTCCATTCGACAAACTCTTCCGGCTTCATCTTTTTATTCATTTCATTTTTTGCTTCATAATCTCGTTTTAATATAGAAAGTATTTCTTCTTCCTCTTTCTTAATTACACTCTCATACCAACCTGTCATAACAGCAATTAAATGAGATTTCAGCACTTGGACATCAACATCACATATAAAACGAATATACGTAGAGAAAAACTGATGTTCTTGTGTCAGTTCCATTAGTTCATGTATTGCAGTTACGTTTCCACTTGCCGCTAAAGTTCTTTTTTCTTGGTACTTCTCTCCTAAAAACGGTAAACATATATACTTCAAACCTTCTTCTGAAAGTGAATCGATTTTAGCATGAAACTGCGATAAATCTTGAAAATCCTCTTCATACAATAACTGAAGCAATGCTTTCCACGTATTATGTTCTTCTACAAACTGTAAGTGTTCTTCCATCTCATCTGTTAATGATTGTCTAATTCCTTTCCATTCACTTTCAGTCTTTTCAAGAGTATCAATTAACCTTTTATGAGTAATTGCTGCAATGCCAAGTGCACATTCGAAAAGTATCGAATATTTCACCTGAACGTTGTATGTTTCCCTCTTTTTACTCGCTATGTGATAGACCTCCATTTTTATCCCCTCCTTGTTTGCTATGTATTAAATTCTATTTTTATTGAATTTCACCTTCTATATTTTTAGAATTTACAAAAATATAAATTAAACCACATTCATTCTAAATTAAGAAGAATAAGAGCTTTTTTATATACAAATAATAAAGCTCAAGGAGTGGTTGACATGCATTTCATATTAAATATGTTAGGGATTTTCGTTGTCATATTAATCGTTTTCTTATGTTCGCCTAATAAAAAACATATAAAATGGAGACCAATTGTAATTCTCATCCTATTGGAGCTTTTTATTACGTGGTTTATGTTAGGCACAAAGCTAGGCAGTATTATCATTAATAAAATAGCGTCATTTTTCAGTTGGCTACTGGCATGCGCGAACGAAGGTATTCGATTTGCATTTCCTTCCGCTATGGACAGTCCACACATTGATTTCTTCTTTAGTGCATTACTTCCTATCATTTTTGTTATTACTTTTTTCGATATTCTATCTTATTTCGGAATCTTAACTTGGATTATTGATAAAGTAGGTGCAGTTATTTCAAAGATTTCTCGTTTGCCAAAGTTAGAAAGTTTCTTTTCCATTCAAATGATGTTTTTAGGGAACACCGAAGCACTTGCAGTTGTTCGTGATCAATTATCTGTTTTAAAAGAAAATCGTTTGTTGACTTTTGGAATTATGAGTATGAGTAGCGTTAGCGGATCCATTCTTGGTGCTTATTTATCAATGGTTCCAGCAACATATATTTTCAGCGCAATCCCATTAAACTGTATTAACGCATTAATTTTAGCCAATGTATTAAATCCTGTTGAAGTTTCGAAAGAAGAAGACGTTGTTTACACACCTTCCAAACATGAAAAAAAGGATTTCTTTTCTACTATTTCAAACAGTATGTTAGTCGGGATGAATATGGTTATCGTTATTTTAGCCATGGTAATTGGATATGTAGCTTTAACAGCATGTTTAAATGGGATTTTAGGCTTTTTTGTAACGGGGTTAACAATTCAAAAAATCTTCTCCATTATCTTTAGTCCTTTTGCATTTTTACTCGGTTTATCAGGCAGTGATGCTATGTATGTAGCTGAATTAATGGGGATCAAAATAACGACGAATGAATTTGTTGCAATGATGGATTTAAAATCAAACTTAAAGTCGCTACAACCGCATACGGTTGCGGTTGCAACGACATTTCTAGCTTCTTTTGCTAACTTTAGTACAGTAGGTATGATTTACGGAACTTACAATTCATTATTTGGCGGAGAAAAATCATCAGTCATCGGTAAAAATGTTTGGAAGCTTCTTGTTAGCGGGATGGCTGTTTCTTTATTAAGTGCTATGCTCGTTGGGCTATTTGTATGGTAAATAATTTTTATAATAAAAGACACTCAAGCCAATTGAGTGTCTTTTATTATTATTTTCGAATTTGTCCATTTCCACGAATCACATATTTTGTAGAAGTTAATGCTGGAAGCCCCATTGGTCCTCTTACGTGTAACTTTTGTGTACTGATACCAATTTCCGCTCCGAATCCAAATTCGGATCCATCTGTAAAACGAGTCGATGCATTATGATAAAGTGCCGCGGCATCTACAGAAGTAAAAAACTTGCTGACGTTTTCCTCGTTTTCAGTAATAATTGCTTCAGAATGCATAGATCCATACGTATTTATATGATGAATCGCTTCTTCAACAGTGGAAACCACTTTCACTGCTAGTGTGAGAGATAAAAACTCAGTTTCCCAGTCTTCTTCTGTCGCAAGTAAGATAGAAGTATCAATTGCCACTGCTTTATTATCACCACGTAGCTCCACCCCTCTTTCCTTCAAGGAAGAAAACAACTCGCTACCATATTGCTCTGCCCAATTCTCATGAAGTACAATCGTCTCAATTGCATTACATACAGATGGACGCTGTGTTTTTGCGTTTATAATAATATTAAACGCCATTTGTTTATCTGCTGTTTCATCAATGAATATATGACAATTTCCCGCACCTGTTTCAAGTACTGGAACAGACGCTTCTCTCACTACTGTATCAATTAATTGTTTACCGCCTCTTGGTATAAGAACATCCAAGTACTCGTTCAATGTAAACAACTGTTTTGCACTATCTCTCGTTGTATCTTCTATGAGCTGTACACTTTCTGAAGGCAAGCTAGTTTGCTTAAGCGCCCGGTGAATAACGCTAACGATGGCTTTGTTAGAATGGATAGCAGAAGAACTACCACGTAGTATTACTGCGTTTCCTGTTTTTAAACAAATTGTAGCAGCATCAACAGTTACATTCGGTCTTGCCTCATAAATCATTCCGACAACACCAAGTGGTACGCGCATCTCCTGAATAGATAGTCCATTTGGTCGTTCCCATGCACTTACACATTCTCCAATAGGATCACGTAATTCAATTAACTGCTTAATACCCTCTGTCATATCAACAATTCGCTGTTCATTCAGCAAAAGGCGATCAAGGAGTGAATGAGAAAATCCTTTCTCCTTACCTTCTTCAATATCCCGTTTGTTTTCTTCTAAAATATAAGCTGTTTCTACTATCAGCTGATTAGCAATTGCAGCAAGTGCTTCATTTTTTTGATCTGTAGTTTTAAGCACAAGTTCTCTAGCAACCTCTTTTGCTTTTATCCCCTTTGCCAACACTTCATTCATTTTCATTTCCTCCTTTTTAAAGTGAAACCCAATGATCCCTATGGATGACTTCATAACTATGTCTCTCGCCTCTTACTTGAATATCTTGGCTTTGCATACCTTTTACATCTCTTAGTTCCTCTGCACTATATGTGCATTGTCCTTTTCCTATTACGCGCCCTTGTTGCGTTACAACCTCTACAACTTCACCCACTTGGAAAAATCCTGATACATTCGTAACACCAGCTGGAAGTAAACTCTTACCATGCTGAATGATGGCAGTAGCCGCCCCAGCATCTACTTCAATTTGTCCGCTAACAAGCGAATGCAAGGCAATCCATTGCTTGTTCATCTTCATTTCTTTTTGAGGAGCATTACCAACATACGTTCCATCACCCTTACCCTTCAAAACATCTACAAACTTTTCCTGTCCACGTCCTGTCCCGATAAATACACTCACACCAAGAGAGAGTGCTGTCTTTGCAGCATCGATTTTTGATTTCATACCACCAGTCCCAAGTTTTGAGCCAGCATCTCCTGCAAGAGAAGAAATTTCTTCCGTAACTTCAGGAAGAAAATAATATTTTTTTGCATCCGCATTTTTCTGAGGATTTTTGTCATATAACCCGTTCACATCCGTAAAGATCATAAGCATATCCGCCGAAACAAGCCCGCTTACTAAAGCTGACAGCATATCATTATCACCGAACGTCAGCTCCTCTAAAGAGATGGAATCATTTTCATTAATAATTGGAAGAGCGGAACGGTTTAATAATTCTCCTAACGTAGCGTAAGCATTACTATACTGTTCTTTTCTAGAAAAATCACTTCTCGTCAACAAAAGTTGCGCAGTAACGATGCCATATTTACGGAATTCCTCCGTGTACGCCTGCATTAACAAACTTTGTCCGACAGCTGCTGCAGCCTGTTTCCCTTTAATCGTTACAGGTCTGCTAGGATATCCTAGCGCTGAAAAACCTGCAGCGACGGCTCCAGATGTAATTAACACAACCTCGTGCCCATCTTCTTTCAACCGAGCCAATGCGGCAACGTGATCTGAAAGCTGTTCTGTAGAGATGCCTCCGTGACTATCTGCCAAGGAACTACTCCCAATCTTTACAACAACTCGTTGTTTTTTCACTTTTTTATCCCCCAAGTCTAAAATCAAAGTTTTTTATAAATTACACTTCATTCACTTTGTAACTATATCTATTCTCATCAATGCTGCACTGAAGTATTTAAGAGCAAAATAAAAATGACCGCTTCGCCCTTAATAAAATAAAAAGGACGAAACGGTCATTGTTCCGCGGTACCACCTTAATTGATATACATAGATATCCACTTGGTGCCTATAACGCAGGCGAACGCCTAAACTTTCATTTAAGACTCAGGGATAGGTTCGATATATTCTATACGAGGAATCTTTCAGCCGGTGAATTCCACTCTCTTTCGCAAGAAGACATATGTACTAATTCCCTTCAACGATTTTCAATCTAATTTTTTTATATTATGCGATATAGTTCGATTCGGTGTCAAGAGGTATTTTTAAAAATAAATAGAGCCGCAAGTTATTTGTATGAAATTATCGCCCTACTGAATGAAAATACAAAATGATATAAGTTTAACTCATATTCATAAACATAAAATCTTAAATTATAGTGTATATGTTTACATAATGTCGAATATAATTAATTTTTATCTTTTAGTGTTGCAAAAAGGAATATATTCTCTTAGAATGTTTCTTTATATTGCACAGGGATGTTATTCTTATTCTAAGAAAATAATATCAAACCGATATAATTGATTATAAAAGGAGCAAGATTGAGTTATTATGGATAAACAAATTGGATTCATCGGTTGCGGAAATATGGGAATGGCTATGATTGGCGGAATGATAAACAAAAATATAGTGTCTTCAAATCAAATTATTTGTTCAGATTTAAACACTGCTAATTTAAAAAATGCTAGTGAAAAATATGGGCTAACTACAACTACCGACAACAATGAAGTAGCTAAAAATGCTGATATTTTAATTTTATCAATCAAACCAGACCTATACGCGTCAATAATTAATGAAATAAAAGAAGTAATCAAAAACGATACTATCATCGTTACGATCGCTGCTGGGAAAAGTATTGAAAGTACTGAAAATGCCTTTAATAAAAAAGTAAAGGTTGTAAGGGTAATGCCTAATACTCCTGCTCTTGTTGGAGAAGGAATGTCTGCATTATGCCCGAATGAAATGGTGACAGAAAAAGATTTAGAAGATGTACTAAACATTTTCAATAGTTTTGGTCAAACAGAGATCGTAAGTGAAAAATTAATGGATGTTGTCACATCCGTAAGTGGTTCTTCACCAGCTTATGTATATATGATTATAGAAGCGATGGCAGATGCTGCTGTACTAGATGGTATGCCAAGAAATCAAGCATATAAATTCGCTGCTCAAGCTGTGTTAGGCTCTGCAAAAATGGTACTAGAAACAGGAATACATCCAGGTGAATTGAAAGATATGGTTTGTTCTCCTGGCGGAACGACAATAGAAGCTGTAGCAACATTAGAGGAAAAAGGACTGAGAACAGCGATTATTTCAGCTATGCAGCGTTGTACGCAAAAGTCTGTTGAACTATCTGGTCAAACTAAAAAGTAAAACTGTAAAAGAGATCGCGTTAGCTATGAATTCATATGAATTTAATTAGAAATTCACTACATGATAAACGGCCAAACTCATATATACTTGAGTTTGGCCGTTTCAGTTTTAATTATATTAAAATAATTTCATTCGAATCTTCTTTACAGGTTCTGTTTTATCCCTTACCTATTCCCTACTATGATTGTGTAATTTTATTAGAAACTAATAATTTTTCAATGCATTTCGGTAACATATCTAATAGCGTTTCAAATGCGTAGTTTACATCTAGACGTTCTGTCCATTGATGTGCATCTTTTCCTACCGGCCCCATATTTAATACTGGAACATCAAACTCTTCTAATTCCTGAAGCGGAATTGAATAACCTTTATCCCATAATGGCATATTGTCTACAAGCGAACTCATTGAATCCAGTGGATACTGCAAGCCTACATAGCTTAAATCTGAAATCCCCCCAAAATAATTTTGGTTTTCAAATGTAATTTTATGATTGTAATGTGCATACTTTTCCATTTCTACAACTACCTCTTTTATTAAAGGATTGTTGCGTGAACTCACAGCTGGATAGTACGGCGGAGCGAAGAAAAGTACAATCATCGGTGCCTTTTCTTTACATAAAATCGCTAATTTATCTACTAAATCAATCGTTACCGCACGATCATCTTTATCTCCTCTATTTTTTATAATATTAGATTGAATATGATTTATTTTTTCTCGTCCATGTTGCTCAATTGCATATGTGATAAGCTCTTCATAAGTTAATACATTTACTTTGAGATTAGGTGGTATAAATGGATTATATTTAGAAAAACGATATGCATGTTTTTCATACGACTCTTCTATTTTCTCTGCTACTTTCGTTACTTTTTGACGTAACAATGAAACTACATCTGTCATTGATTTTTCTAATAAAAACAAATTAAATAATGTAACTGCACGATGCGGAATTTGTACAGAATAATCCTCTTTTAAGTCCCTTTGAAGTAAGTTAGTTGGCGGAGGACTCGCTTCCCCTTCTACAATATCACAAAGGTCTGTGTTTAACTCTAATTCTGCTGTTATTAATGAAGCCATATAACTCCCATTTAAGCCTGCAAAAGGTTCACCTACATGTGTCTCTTTTCCATAGCAAAGAAAACCAGGTAACACTTTACCTATAGAGCCAGTGTAAATATACTTATTTTGGTCACCAGGATGTCTTGAAAACATAGGCTCTGAGTTTAAGACCGTTTTATAATCTAAGTTATGCTCTCTAGCTAAATCTAACAGTCTTGGAACAGCGGCCCTCATCCCTACAGAATTCACTTCTTCATCTGGTACAGCCAATAAAAGAACATTCCCATCGAATCTTCCTTCACATGCTTGTTCAATCATTGCCATTTGTAATGCTAGACCGCATTTCATATCCATTGTTCCTCTACCAAACAGCCATTCCCCATGTTCTATATCTTCACGTACATGGTCTGGAAGTTCATCTTTATGAGAATAAAACATAGATGTTAACTTTTTAGGATTAAATGCATCTTCTTTCCACACTCCGTAATCTTGTACATCTACAACATCAAAGTGACTTACTAGAATTACAGTATTTTTGGTACTATCGCTTTTCTTTACTAGTGCTGTAACAAAATATCGTCCGTCCCCTGTCGGATTTTTTTGTAAATGATGCGGGTTTTCTTTGAAGTACTGTAAATCAGATAACTGTTCCACAACAAAGTCTGGCAATATTACTTCAGCTTCTGAACCGGTAATACTAGGAATTTCAACAAGACTTCTTAATAATTGAATCAATTGTTCTTTTGATTGCCACTTTGACATATAAATCCCCCTATTTTTCCGCATTATGAAAACTAATTCCAATATATGAATAAAAAAATGACGACAGCTATCAAAATTATAGTTCTGATGTACTGCCGATTTTTATTGATATTTCATGAGCCGCTTGTTTTACCTTGCTAATAAGAAAAGATAGTCGATCATCATTAATACGATGACTAATTAACCCAACACTTAATGCTCCTACTACTTTATGATTAAATCCGATAATAGGTGCAGCTACTGAAGCTGTCCCTTCTGTTTTTTCACCATAACTGACAGCATATCCTTCATTTTTTATTTGCTTTATTTGATTAAGAAGAATTTGCTTTTGTTCTGGTAATGAAGAAAGTAAATTTTCTACAATATGTTCCATTTCATTCGTTTTCATATTGGCAAGCATCGTTTTATTTGCGGCACCAATTGAAAGTGGAATTTGTTCCCCTAGATTATCGATAACTCGAATTTTTAAAGGACTATCAATTCTTTCAATGATAATAGAATGTGTTCCGTTTGGAATATTTAAATAGACACTTTCCTCCACTTCAGCAGCTAAACGTTTCATCACTTCTCTTGCAACAGATCTGTAGTCTACCTTCTCCAATTGACGTAACCCTATTTCCATCCACATTGGTCCAATTTTGTACTGTTTTGTCTCTGAAATTTGTGTAACTAACCCATGCTCCATTAAAGAGTTAAGTAATCTATGTACTGTACTAACCGGGAGATGTGTTCCATCAGCTATATCAGAAATAGCCCAATACTCTTTTTCATTTGTAGAATTCAATAATTTAATAATACTTATCGCTCGATCAATGGACTGTACCATAACTCGCCTCAACTTTACTCGTAATATGTTAGTATGCTTAATTAACTATCAATTTAGCAAACATTCGAAATGAAATCAATCTATTTATTTATTTTCTAACAATAAAAACATATCACTAACAAAGAATTGAAAACGCAAACAAAAAAATATTGACTTTTCTTTTTAATTATCTGAAAATTATAACAAGATTTCACATCACGGAATACATTCCATAATACGGAAAAACATCAAACTTTATTCTATCAACTATGAAAGTGAGGAAAACAATGGCGCAAGTAAGCAATACAAACAATGAATTAAAACGGACGATGAAAAGTAGACACTTATTCATGATTGCACTCGGTGGTGTGATTGGAACGGGGTTATTTAACGGATCTGGCTTTATTATAAGTCAAGCTGGACCTGGCGGATCCGTACTTGCCTTTATGGCCGGTGGATTATTAATGTATTTCGTTATGCTATGTCTTGGTGAACTTGCTGTAGCCATGCCTGTTTCAGGTTCTTTCCAAGAATATGCCACTAAGTTCATCAATCCTGCAACTGGCTTTACAATCGGATGGTTGTATTGGTTAAGCTGGGCGAATACGACCGGTCTTGAATTTACAACTGCCGGCATTACAATGCAGCGCTGGTTTCCTGATATTCCTGTTTGGGTTTGGTGTTTAATATTTGGCGTTACAATCTTCACTATTAACGCGTTATCTGCTCGTAGTTATGCAGAAACAGAATTTTGGTTTTCAAGTATAAAAGTATCTGCCATTATCGCTTTCATTATTCTTGGCGGCGCCGCTATGTTCGGTTTTATTGATTTAAAAGGTGACGAACCCGCTCCGCTATTATCAAATTTCGTAAATCATGGTGGTTTATTCCCAAATGGACTTGCCGCTATTCTTTTAACAATGGTTACAGTCAACTATTCCTTCCAAGGTACAGAACTTGTTGGAATCGCAGCAGGTGAAAGTGAAGATCCAGCAAAAACTTTACCTCGTTCTATTAGAAATATTATATGGCGCACGATGTTTTTCTTCGTCTTAGCAATCTTTGTTCTTGTTGCTTTAATTCCTTGGGAAGAAGCTGGATTAACAAAGAGCCCATTCGTTGCTGTTTTTGATAATATCGGTATTCCATATGCAGCTGATATTATGAACTTTGTTATTCTTACTGCTGTTCTTTCTGTTGCAAACTCAGGACTATACGCTGCTACTCGAATGCTTTGGTCTTTATCAAAAAACGAAATGGCTCCAGCCTTTTTAAAGAAATTATCATCACGTGGGATTCCTCTCAACGCTTTAATCATGACGATAGCTATTTCTGCTTTTTCTCTTTTGACAAGCGTAGTAGCTGCTGAAACTGTTTACTTGTGGCTCATTTCAATTTCCGGAGTCATTACCATTATTGTTTGGATGTCAATTTGTGTTTCTCAATTCTTTTTCCGCAAACATTATTTAGCAGACGGCGGAAAATTAGAAGACTTAAAATTTAAAACGCCACTTTATCCACTCGTACCAATTCTTGGTTTTGGATTGTATGGCATTATATTAATCAGTCTTATTTTTATCCCAGAACAACGACTTGGAATCTATTGCACTGTCCCATTTATCATCTTTTGCTACACTTACTATCACTTTAAAGTTAAGAAAAGAAATTCTACTAACACTCATAGTGAAACTAAAATTAGCGAGACTTCGTAATATTTGACGATACATAAAAGACCACACATGGCGTTTCACTTCATGTGTGGTCTTTTATCGTTCCTTCTCTCATTTCCCCCTACTATTGAAAGAATTATTTATAACACTTTAAGTTCTGGATTGCTCAGGTGAACTTTGGGTTGAAAAATGAGCATTTCTATACCTTTCCCGAAATTTCAAGTTCTGCTAATGATGTTGTAGAAAGTGTTAATGTAGTAAATACTATAATACTAACAATTACTATTCATAAGTTGATGATTCTGCTTACTATTACTGTTTTGTTTTGATATATTTAATATATATTTAAAGACAGACAGGAGTTAGATACGATGATAAAAGGTTTTGGAGGAATATTTTGGAGAACTAAGAATCTTGAAGTTATAAAAAAATGGTACAGTGAAGTGTTGAAACTTGATATAGAAGATTGGAATGGAACTGTGATTAAACCCCAGTTAGGAAATGAGACCATCTTTTCTTTCTTTACAGAGAATGACAATTATTTTCCAAAAGAACAACAAGTGATGTTAAATTTCGAAGTACATAATCTAAACGAGACTATAAAGCATCTTGAGAATATTGGTGTACCTCTTGAGAAGAAAGAAGAAATCAGTGAATTTGGACAGTTTATTTGGATTAAGGATCCTGAAGGTCGATTGATCGAACTTTGGGAGAAATAGTGGATTCTACTTATTTACTATTAAGTTAACAGCTGCGTTAATACATCAAGGTAAATAAAAAAGTCGATTCCTTTAACTCCACAGGAAATCGATTTTTTTTTGGAGTTAAACTTCTTAGCTTTGTAAATCCTCATTTTTCAAATTCTACCCTATGGCCACCAACTTAAAAACATAAAAAAACGCTATTCTTACGAAAAGAATAGCGTTTTTCATTATTTAAATATGATTTCATCTGAATTTAATAGATATATCCCCTCTCCTACAAAAGTAGTAGAGTGTTCATTTAAACACTTACTACCTCAGTGGGATTTATCACATTCCAATTTCAATATAATAGTAAATAGGTATATCGGATATAGATGTACATTACTAGGCTTATACATATTTCAACTTTAGAATTACATTCACTATTTAATTGGTAGTTACCAATAAAGAAAGGAATGATCATAATAATACAGAACATATACGAAACTCATTTACATGTAAGAAATTTAGAAAACGCAATAAATTTCTATCAAAACAAGCTAGGATTAACGTTAGCAAGAAAATTCTCCAAAAGAAGAGTGGCTTTCTTTTGGGTCGGAGAAAATAAACAACAAATGCTTGGACTATGGGAAGTACATAACATTGAAGACTTTGAGCCGAGACATTTTGCTTTTGGTGTAAATTTAGAGTTTTTAATGACTTCTAAAGCGTGGTTAGAGGAACGTGGAATAGCAGTGATAGGAAGTCAAGGAAAAGGAAATCAAGAGCCAATTGTCCAAAGGTGGATGCCTGCTGCAAGTGTATACTTTCTAGATTGTGATGGAAATAAATTAGAATTCATTTCTATGTTACATAAGAATCCAGATGAATTAGAATATGCGTCCTATTTAAGTGTATGGAATGAGGAACACCAAGAAAAATGAATGGAATTTCCGTTCAAGTCTTTTCTTATTTTTGGATATAATGTTGTACGATTCCCCATTTACTATAAATTTGTTAACATAATGCATTTACTGTCATCTTATATTTGTACTTACGTACGAGCAATTCCTAATCTGCTTCAATTATAATTTGAATCATTTAATTTTTCTCCTTATCTGGCATCTACTCTTTAAACACAAACTCCCCTTAAATCGAAAATGATTAAGGGGAGTTTTATATACGATGCAATTATAGTTCAGATTTCACTCGAACAGAAACATTATTTTTAATTATATTTTTGACATCTTTAAAGCTAACAAAATTGTTACTTTTCTCATCCCAAAGACGGAAACGGAGTGATTGTAAGCTTGTAGCAAGCGTAATCGTTGGTACATTTTTCAACGGAAGCGTATTATTGTGTGCCTCTTCTAGTTTATAGTTAGGTACTCTTGGGCTTAAATGGTGAACATGATGGAATCCAATATTACCAGTTAAGAATTGCAAAATTTTAGGAAGCTTATAAAAAGAACTTCCTTCCACTGCCGCTTTCACATATTCCCAATCTTTATCCTCTTCAAAATAAGAATCCTCAAATGTGTGCTGTACGTAAAACAACCAAATCCCTACTGAACCTGCTATTAAGAATATAGTACCATGTACTAAAAGAAACGATTGCCACCCAATTGCCCAGCAAAGTATAGCTACTACAGCAACAATTATAATATTCGTCAAATAAGTATTCATACGTTCTTTCTGTCTTGCACCTTTTCGGTTAAATCTATTTTTAAGCAAGAAAACATAAATCGGACCTAATCCAAACATAACGAATGGATTGCGATATAAACGATATGCTAAACGAAGTCTAAATGGTGCAGCTACATATTCATCAACTGTAAGCGTCCAAATATCCCCTGTACCCCTCTTATCCAAATTACCACTTGTAGCGTGGTGAATAGAATGTTCATGCCCCCACTGATCAAATGGGAATAATGTTAAAACACCCATACACGTTCCAACTATTCTATTTGCACGTCGACTTTTAAAGAACGAATAATGGGTGCAATCATGAAAAATAATGAAAATCCTTGTCATAAATCCAGCGGCTAACAGTGCTGGAACTAATGTTAACCAATAAGAAACTGACAAACTTTTATAAGCAAGGTACCATAAAATAATAAATGGCACGATTGTGTTGATCAGTTGCCAAACACTTTTTTTAATCGTTGATTTTTCAAAAGGAGCAACTTGTTTTTTTAAATTTTTAGTATTTTCTAAGGTCATTGTTCTAATTCCTTTCCTTTTTGTTGCTAATTCATATTATAGCACACTATTAGTATCAGGTGTTAAAAGTAGCTATAATAAATATTTTATACTATGAAAATCTCTTTTTTCTTACTCATTACTTACAAATTTCTTACGTCCAAAATAGCTTCTATAATTGGACAGACGGAGCATTTTATGTATCAAAGAAACTTCGAATTTTTCCAATAAGTACATAAAAAAACAGAGAGTTTTTTCACAAGAAGAAAAGAGCTGTCATAAGTCAGTTTCACCGACTTATGGCAGCTCCTCTTCGTTTTACCTTATTTTATCGATGAAGCCAAACCGCACCTGCAGACTTGTCTTCAGCTTGGCCTACCACTTCAAACTTCAGTCCTAATTTTGGTAACTTACGTCCTGCATCAGGAATAATGCTGTTGATATATTGCTTAGAATCATCAAATTTTGCCACTCCTGGTAATCCTTTATAATCAAAGATACCGCGAGTTGGTGAATTTACTTTCCATGCTGGTGTTTGATCAAATGAGAATGCCGCATCGGCAATTTGATAACGCGTACTGCTCTTCACAGTAGGTTGTCCATTTAATGTCCCTACAATTGCCTCTGGATGAGAATCTACTACTCCTAAGAATCCTTCACCTGGATGAACGCCTACCCAGTTATCTGTAAAGCTTTGATCCGCATACCATACAACCATTCCTGTATTAAATACTGGGCCACGTGCATGTTGTAACGCAGTGTCAGAACCAGCATAATTTCTCCACTCTACATAGTAATTATGTTTTTTCTGTTCAAATCCGTTAGACACAGTAAAGCCTTTTAACGTCATTGCTGGCTGACCTTCTGCATCATCAGAGAAAACAACTTTTCCATCTACAGTTAAGGCTGCATTATCTAACGCAAATCCTTTATAAGCTACTGCAATATCTGTTAAGTACTCAAATTGCAGTTTTACTTTTTTTCCTTTGAATTGGCTTAAATCGTATGATTTATCAACCCACTTACCATCAGTTGTATCTGCGCCGCCTTTTACATCTTTTTCGCCCATTCTATCAATGCGTGTCTTCGTTCCATCTTCTGCAATCGCATATACGTCAAGGAAATCATACTTCGCTTCAAGTTCGTAAAATGCCTTATAATCGAACTTAGCATCCTTTGCATTTGTTAAGTCAAATACTGGTGTCTCAAGTGTTGTATGAATGTCATTTCCTTTTGTACTGTAATAGAACTTCTTACCAAACACCGATTCGATATTTTTTATATCTTTGTCCGGCAAGTTAACACGAACGATTCCAGGTCGTTTAGATTTTGTAGTACTTTGATCTACATATGTTGCAACACCGATGCCTTTGCTAAGTTTGTCATAATCTACTTCAAGGATATTCGCCCAGTTCCCCTTCATATTCTTTTGGAAAAACTCTTTATTTTGTGGTGAGAAACTCGTTGGCTCTGTTCCTGCAATTTTTCCAGCCCAGCTACCACCACTCATAATAGACCATGACTCAACAGGTTCACCTTGTCCTGAGTACTTTGTATCATATTCATCTGGTAAGCCTAAATCATGACCATACTCATGCGCAAACACACCAACTGCTCCGTCTTCAGGCTCGATTGTATAATCGTATGCAGCCATCTTTCCGCCCCAGTTCGAAACAGAAGATTTCGTGCCATCAATTGCATATGGTTTTGAACCTAGTTTTGAACGATGTGACCAAATCGCATCATCTTTCAATTTACCACCGCCAGCTTCTTGACCAACGCCAGCATGTACAACCATTAAATGATCAATAATGCCATCTGGCTCATTTTTATTTCCATCACCATCTTGATCGTATTGATCAAATTGGTCATAGTCTGCTAAATTGATTCCTTTTGCTACCGCTGCTTTTAATGCTTCTTTCACAAAATCTTTTGGTCCTAAAGGCCCCTTGTTATCATGACCAGTACCCGCATCAGCACCATAATCTGATGCTTTTCCTGGAACAGTAAGCCATTCTGTTACAGTCCCATCAACTGTATAGCTACCACCAGATTGTTCTTCATAATATTGCTTAAATGTGTTAATCTTCGATCCATCAAATAAAGTGAATGGTTCATCACCAAATAACATTTTTTGATAATGTTCACGATTAAAGTCCTTAGAATACATGTATCCTGGCTCTTGATCAATATTGTTATGCTTAAAATCGCTAAATTCTACAAGTAAAACAAGTACTTTATCTTTTCGAACAGCTCCATTGTATTCTTCTTGCTTCGCTGATGTAGTAGGTACTTTTCCATTTAATTTTCCTGGATTCAATCCAGCACTTTGCCCAGCTACTGGGCCTACTTCAGGCTGCTGTGCCTGTTCATTTTCCTTCATTTTTGCATCTTTTACTTTTTTCATAAAATCAGAAGCTTCTTGTGTAAGACTATCTCCTGTTAAGATTTCTTTCCCAGGGTTTTCCCCTTTCTTTTTCTCAACATATTTTTCGACAGCCTTTGACGTCTCAGCTTGTGATGCAGATTGATCAATTACCCCCCGTTGTTTTAGCGCTTCTGCCAAACGCTCCTCCGGTATTAAGTGCTCATCTATTGGTAGAGATGATGTTGGTGTCTCAGCATACGCAGCGTGACCTCCAAAAGCAAACGTACTACTTAGTACTGCAGCTGTTGTTAATACCGCTAATGGCTTTAATTTCTTTTTCTTTTTCAATGTATTTCCTCCCCAGTGTCTGCAAATTATCGTTTTTTGCCGATAACAACATAATATTCGTTATAATACGAATATTCAATCTTTTTCAACAAATAAAATGTTGAGAAATATTTTTTATGCAGGGTGAAATACATAAGATAGAAAAACAAACTCTCCTATAAATAACAGTGAACTTTTTTAGTAAAAATAAGAATTAAATATTTTCTATACTATTTAATCTATGGGTTACCATATTACTCACTAATCTCATTATTACAAGCTAATAGTGGTTCGTACATCATTATAGCGTGATTCTCTGTTACATATTGATCTTCTATTAACTGTTTCTGTTGATTATATACTTTACGTTGAATCACATTATGTCGTATATAACCGCCCCAGTATGCAGGTTGAATTGAGTGTTCTTTCTCATACACTTCATATTGATAAAGTTGCGGATAGACTGTTCTCCATTCACCAACTAAATGTTCATCTGTCATATAAAGGTGAAGTTGATACGGCTGGTCCGTTTCATTTTTAATTTGTAAATCCAAATAGTTATAGGAACAAGTCGCCCCACTCCCAAACGGTTGAGTTCGCCTAGAATCAGGAAAGACATCAAAGCTATGACGATATCGTTCGGTTACTGTCAGTGGTGTATGTAAAGTCATCCAATATATTAAATTCGAAAGCTGACAAAGACCCCCTCCAATACCTGTTTGAAAAGATCCATAATATAATACCATACCTTCTACATACCCTTTTTTCCTCGTTGGCTTACCTATTAAACGCCAGTAAGAAAATGTTTCTCCCGGTCTAATGACGTTACCATTTAGTTTTTTAACAGCAATTTTCAAATTAACAACCTTATTCTGTTGATACCACATATCTACATCTTTGAGCTTACGAAGTAATATCGTTCGATGCTGAATTGCTGTACAAGGTAGCTTTTCTTGTTGGAGCCTTTTTGCATATGTTTTTCCGTCTACTAACCACTGAATGTACCTCTTTGTAGAGTAATACCACTTCCCTAGCATAATACGATACTTAGACCGCTGTTTAGGACGTAAGTGCACTATATTCATTTTATTCCCTCTCTCTTTCTTCAACTAAATTCTAATATATCTCTAATTCAATAAATTACAGTTTTCTTAGCTGCATAATAATTTTCGTAAATAAAGTGAAACTTTAATCAGCCCTCACCAATCGGGCTTTTACAGGCAGCCCGACCCCCACCTAACTTCTTTGCTTTCGCTTAATTTTGAGGTGGGGGTCTTACTGTCCGGCAAATAGCGGGATAAATAAGAAGCAAAAAAAATAATAAATTTACTCTAGTGGAGATTTTATTTTAATGATTGCTTTATAATTATATAAAACTGCGCTTCAATACGATAAATTGCAATAAACACATTATAAATATAACGAATAATATTAAATAAAAAATAACGAAAATTAAAGAAATTCTAAAGTATTAATATATTTTTCGTAAATATTAATTGATAATACATTAGACTTTACTATATGTATAAATTCTCTATTCTACAAAACGAAATTTTTTAATGTATGAAAAAAATATAATTCCCCTTTCACATTTATACAAGTCTCATCTGGAAAACTTTCCAAAACAATCCGAACCCTTATATTTAGAATAAACACAAAAAATTGCCACCAGTTAGCTTAACTGGTTGGCAATTTTTTAACGAGAATGCTTTACAAATAGTTGAATTGCTTCTTCTGGTACATAGCACTTTCCATTACTCTCTACAATAATACTTCCTAATTCATACCCTTTACCATTGATACGAATTATATTTTTGTTACCAAATAGTTGTGCTTCTACTTTATTATGTTTTACCACGAGTAACGAGTTTGCTCCTTCGGTTTTGTCAGCTGTTACAGTTGCACCGACTTTCTTAAAGGCTTGTTCACTCTCTAAAAATATTTTATTCGTTACTTCTTCTAAGTTAAAGCCCATCGCTTTCGCCATCGTCTTCGCAATGTCTGTATTTTGGATTAAGCCTTCTGGTTTTTGAGGTCCATAAGAATGTAAAAATACATCCTCACCTGTATGTCCTCCTGTCGTAAAGCCGATATTTGCACGATTAGCCAATAATGTAGTAAGAATTCGTCCTACATCCATTTTCTTTTTTGCCGCTTTTAATTTTTCTTTTTCATCATGAGTTAGATTATCCAAACCGTATAGTTTAGCTACATCTTCTACATTTGATAAATCAGATTTCAGTTTATTTATAGTTCCTTCAAGTGTCATTTTCGCCTTTTTCAATGAATCAATGTATGCAGAAACCGGTGTAGTATTGTATCCTTTTGTCGTATTTCTATTCCCTATAGAGATACCGCTGTTACCATGATCAGTTAAAGCTATGAGCATCGTATCCCCATCTTTCTTCGCAAATTGTAACGCCTTTGCTACCGCTTCATCAAATGCCAATACATCACTAATCATCCCAATTGGATCATTAGCATGAGCTGCCCAATCAGGCTTACTACCTTCTACGAATAAAAAGAAACCATCTTTGTCTTTTGATAATGTTTGAATTGCTTTTTCTGTCATTTGAGAAAGTGTTGGTTGTTCTGGATTTGTTGCTATACGATCTATATCAAACGCAAGAGCATGATTTGAGAAAGAGCCCCAAATTTTATTAGATTTGGAGTTCAATAACGCATCTTTCGTTTCAACAAAATCGTATCCTTTGTCTTGAATCACCTTTACTAAATTTTCACCATCTTTTCGGATTCCATTACTTTTCATAGGTAGCAGCGCCGCTTTTCCCCCGCCTAATACGACATCTATATTTTGATATACTTGCTGCTTCGCAATTACATCAAATTGCTTGCGATTGACATGGTGAGCCGAGAATCCCGCCGGAGTAGCATGCTGAATTTCAGATGTAGCAACAATTCCAGTTGCACGGCCAGTACGTTTTGCACCTTCCAATACGTTTGCGACCGGCCGTAACTTGTCCTCTTCTTTTATTGGCTTTAAGTTAGGTGAATTTACAATAGAAGGTAGTACGCCTACATATCCTGAATTCGATTTATTTCCAGTTGCTAATGCTGTTGCTGCTGGCGCTGAGTCTGTAATAGCTGATTCCGCCGAAAACGTACGAACACCTCCTGTTACAATTTGATCTAACATAAGCGGTGCCCCTTTATACCAGCGAGCCAATGTTGTCGCCGTTGAACTTGTTCCGTCCATAACCATCATAATTATATTTTTAGGCTGGTGTTCTACTTTTTTCACCTTAGCTTTGGCCGCATGATAATTCATCATACTTTCCGTACTTAATACGCTTACTATTATAGCTCCCACTAATAGTAACTTTTTCATCTTCACACCATAATTCAACATGATTGTTCCTCCATAAACTTTGCATTCATTTCAATACACCTTATTTCCTTTCTCATTCCACAACCTACATATGTTTTATTAGTTCCCAATTCTCATAAAGCTAACAATAGTTACTTTCTATTTCTTTCCTTAATTAAATATCGGTATGTGTCATCTATCTTATAAAAAAGATTTAGCATTCATTTCATTAATTACTTGTTTAACAATAAATCCTCGATTAAAAGAAATAAAATTTTATTGTTAAACAATAAATTTCATGTTAAATTAATAAGATATTAAATAAATGAGGTGCTTTTTATGAAACAAGGATCCACACTCTTTTTAAAGACCGTTGTGATTCTGATCGGAATCCCCGTTCTTGCTATGTGCATTTTTTTAGTTCCTAAAATAGGAAACTTCGCCGCAGAATTATATCCGGATATTGCATATATTAAATACCTTGTATTTATCAACTTATACGCAACAGCAATACCTTATTACTTCGCTTTGTACCAAACATTTAAGCTTTTAAACTATATTGATACAAACAACGCATTCTCTGAGTTATCTGTTAAAGCTTTAAAAAATATTAAGTACAGTGCATTGGCAATTAGTGTATTATATGTATTAGGTATGCCACTTTTCTATCTCGTGGCAGAGAGAGATGACGCCCCTGGCATTATTATTATCGGAATGATTATGATTTTTGCTTCAATGGTAATCGCGGTCTTTGCTGCCGTTCTCCAAAGACTATTAAAAGATGCTATAGATATAAAATCAGAAAATGATTTAACGGTCTGAGGTGAATAATATGGCAATTATTATTAATATTGATGTAATGTTAGCAAAAAGAAAAATGAGTGTAACAGAACTTTCGGAGAAGGTTGGAATTACAATGGCTAACCTTTCTATCTTGAAAAATGGAAAAGCAAAAGCAGTCCGTTTTTCAACTTTAGAAGCAATATGTAAAGCATTAGAATGCCAACCGGGGGATATTTTAGAATATCAACCTGAAGATATCGAATAAAAAGAGTCCTTCATACGAGTAATGGGTTCAGTTTAGGAAGAGAAAAATGCTAATAAACATTAGAAATAACAAACTAAAACGCTCAGAAAATATTCTGAGCGTTTTTTATTTCCTTCTTCAACTAAAGCACCAGTTAGTGTAAAAAGCTATTTCACCATTTGTATGGCTAACTTATCTTTTAACATTGACCTATATGAGTCAATTTCATATTTTGTATTATTGATTGTTTCTTTTTTCATTTTTAACATGTCGAATATTTCTAATTCTAAATTCCTTCTAGCTTCAAGAACTTTTATCGCTCCTTCTACACCTGAATGGTGATGTTCTTTCCCATAGCCTTGGTTAGTGTAATAGTCGATAATTCCTGTGGACCATTCTGTAGTTCTTTCTTTTAACGCCTTCCTAAATGAAAATTCAAGATTATCTTGTTCTACATACAATAACATTGGGTTTAAATTCTCTATGATTTTCGCAACTTTCATTACATAATTTATTATTTTTTCTTTTTGTTCACCATATTTAATCATCCCAATAGTTAATGGATTTTGTATGAAACAACATTCAAAGATATAAACCTTATTGTCTTCTAGAGCGATTTCAGCAAAGTCATTCCATTTGTCAGCAATTAATTCAACATTTTTATCGAATGGTAATTCGTATATATCATTTTTTAAAATAACGTTAAATAATTCGTCCGAAAACTGGTCACCAAACTCATTTTTCATCTTTCTGTATGGTAATAAATAATTGCTTCCTTTTTTTAGAACTTTCTTAAGGAGCACTTCTTTAAAATCTCCACTGTTAGATAATAATCTATTGAACTCAAATTTATTAAAACAAGATACACCATCATAGTCGGCTGGGTGGTTCAAATTTCCCTCTAAAAATAGTTCAACTTCAATTTTATTTTGGCTTAGAATTTCATTTATTAGCTTTGCAGCGGTTGATTTTCCAAATCCAGGTAAACCTTCTACTATTATTAGTTTTGTATTCATAGTTATAAACCCCTATCTTCAAAGTATTTAACCAAGATTAAAAAAATCACTTAATCCACTACAATCACCCCTTCAAAATATGATATTTACCATTTCCTTTGAAAAAACCTTCTTAAAGTAATCTGAACGCTAGTTTAAGAACATTTTTTCACAATCTCTATAATTATTTTAACATAAATTTTCCATTTATCTTATTATTTAGAACGCTATTTAACTATATAAAAGCGCTTAAACACTGAAATAACAATAAAAAAAGGGATGCTAAATCATAAGTGATTTACATCCCTAATTTGTATGTTATTTTATATTTTCACTCCCGTAACTATACCCGTTATCATACGAAAAGGACTCTTTTTATTTCACATTACGGCGCAAAACTAATTTGACCAGTAAACAATAGGATAATTGCTATGATCCAAAATATAAAAAATGATGAGGACAGTATTAATGAAAGGATAGCAATCCCCTTCTTCTCTGTTTTTTTCGTCATTGTGATTATTGAAAGCATGATACCTATACCTGTCAGGGCAATTGTAATATAATCTCCAACTATATTACCTGCATTCGCTATCCTTGTTGGCGTTATAAAAACGAATAGAAAACACAAAATGCCGATGAGTAAAGATATATAGCTTATTATACTGTACTTCTTTTTAGGAACTATTTCTGTTTTCATACTAATCCCACCCCTTCTATATAGCTATGAGTTTATATTAGCATGAATAACCATAATTTGGTTATGATAAAAAGCAGATAAAACAGACACTATCACTTTATCTGTCAGTTTATTTCTATCTAACAACTAACCTGACTATTTCTTTACTAAAGATATACAATCATTCTTTAATCCACGGCAATTGGTATATAATAGCTCTAAAAAATAAAGACTGTACCTTTAAAATGAAAGATACAGTCTTTATTAATAACTTTTTTTATAAAGAAAACTCTCTATCACTCACTACCTTAAAAAACTCCGAGTAATGTGATAAAGAATAATCCGCTACATCACAATTACCTTGAAACATACATGTTGAAATACCTAATTCTTTTGCAGGTAATAAATCTAATTCTCTATCTCCAATAGCTAAATCAATATTGTATTTTTTATGCAGATGATTATAAGCTAAAGAGTTTGGCTTTCGAGGAAAGCCATCGTCAATTGTAACCATATCTACGAAGTATTTTTCCCAGCCGTAATATTTTAAAATGCCCATAACCCCTTCCCTATGTTTATGGGTCATAATCACATTTTTATTTACAAATTTCAAAACCTCTTCGACACCTGCAAAAGGTTTCATATCTTTTGACGTGAATTTTCCCTTCAAAACTTTAATCTTTTCTTCCTGCTCGCATGAAATATTATAATACTGAATTGCATGAGAGTATGATATTTTTAAGTTTTTGTATATTTCTTGTTTTTCTACTGAATCACCTAATATTTCAGAAAGCATCATTGTATATGCAGGATACGTATCAAATAACGTCCCATCAAAATCCCATAAAATATTCATTCTATTCACCTTCTATGTTCAAATCATTTAATGACTAAATCCGCCCTATCCCTCGGCGATTCCATTTCTAAGTAATAATCCTCTGCTTTCCAATACCTATTTTCAAACTTTGAAAGGTTTTTCTGTGTCTCCTCACTCTCACGTAGAAACCTTGTCTCTCTTGGACAGTCCAAATAGACCATATAATGAAAGAAATCTCTCCATTCTTTTCGCTGCAGAAAAACTCCTTCAATAACAATTACGCCTACAATAGGAATCTGTACTTTTTTCATTTCACATGAGTCTGTTTCCTCTTGATAAAAAGGCAAAATTAATTTTGTCTCATGTTGTAACTTCTGAAAAAACTTCTGCCTCAAGTATGTAATATCCCACTGTAAACAATAATACTCATACCATTCTTCATGGTTTGTATAATAGCGTCGATTACGCTCCACTATATGATCATCAATATGGAAAATATGAAACGGAATGCCTTCTTGTTTCATATTTTCTTTTAAATTTGCTACGAATGTTGTTTTTCCTGAACGACTTAAACCATCTATACCTAAAATGAATCTATTTTCCCTATGATTCTTCGTAATCGTTATAAGTTCGTTTGTACTCATTACTTCTTCCACTCTTCTTTTAATAAAGAATATAAAATGGTATCATGAGCAACTCCATTTTGAATCATATGTTTTCGAAGTAATCCTTCTTCTTGAAATCCTGCTTTTATTAACAACTTTTGAGAAGATTTATTTTCTACATATACAACCGCTGCGATTCTTATCAGTTGCAACATTTCAAATCCGTAAGCTAAAATCGCTTGTAATGCTTCCGATGCATATCCTTGTCCCCAATATGTATCATCTAATTCATAACCAATTTCAGCTCGTTTATGATTATTATTAATTAAATGAAATCCGCACGTTCCGATTAATTGGCCCGTCCCTTTTTTCTCGATTCCCCAGCGAAATACACTGCCCTCTTCATAACGATTTTTAAACGTTTGAATCGTTGTTTTCGCTTGCTCAATATTTTCAAAAGAATCCATTCCGAAATAACGTATAACTGATTCTTTCGAAAAATATTGGAACATCGTTTCTGCATCTAATAGTGTAAGTTCTCTTAAGAGTAAACGTTCTGTTTCTAGTTTTGGAAATCCCATCTCTCTTTCTCCCTCTATTCTAATGAACTGCAAATTTCAATATAATTTCCATCTGGATCAGCAATGTAGGCAATTGTTTGTCCCCACGGTTTTACAATAGGTTCAACTAAAATCTTGATTCCTTGTTCTCTAAATTGCTCAATCGTTTCTTGTACATTCTCAACAACGAATCCTAATCCGAAATGAGAAGACTTTAATTCACCTTCTGTAAGCGGTAGTCCTGTTAATTCTTTCACATCTTGCCGCGTATTCATCGCTAAAATGGTAGTTCCAGTATTAAATTCAATATATGTACCGTGCTCTGCTTTTATAGGTAACTGTAAAATATCTTTATAGAATTTTAAACATTCCTCAAACTTTTCTACATATAAAATGATGTACTTCATTTTCAAATCCATTTTACATCCCCCTTTATATCTATCCCTAAAATTTCGACAAAAGTCTCACAAAAACCTTGTTCCTTGTAGTAATGAGCAAAAAAAATGAGGCCGATTTCTCGGCCCCCAGCTTATTGGCATAAAACAGGAGATTTGGTTTGGACATAACCAGTTCGTACTTTTATTATATTTTATTTTTTCTGAATTTTAAATACATTAAACACCTATTTATATTGAGAAAGTTTTTTGCTTGCATAAAATTAAAGATTTTAAGAAATGATACAAATGGAGGTGTATACATATGGAACCAATGCTATGTCCAAGCTGTAAAACGAACCGTACTCGCTTTAATATTCTTGAACAACAAGTAAAACCAGTCAAATTAAATCCACAAACTGGTCAAGTAGAAGAAGAATACACAAATGAAACGATGAATGCTTTTCATATGGCCTATCAAGGACCTACATACCGCGTCCAATGCGCTGTATGTGGGCTTGTTGAAAACCCTGAACAATTTATTAAACCTGCTCAAAATCAGTCTTTCTAATAAAAACATTATTATCCCTTGTAGAAATAGATTTTTCTATAAGGGATTTTTCCATTTAATAAGTTAATTAAAGATGTATTTCTTCCTTATTATATATTAAAACCCACACCCTTTTGGTAATATTTACATAAGGGGGGGATAACAAATGATTTTAAATAAAAAGATAATGCTTCCATCAACATTTCTACTAGTAACTTGCCACATAGTCATCTTTTACTTTTGGATCTTCGATTTTGAAAAAATAACGACTCCTTACGGTCTAACAATATGGATTGTTTCTACTATTTGTGGTCTTTTACTTTATTACCATTTTAAAAATCAAAAATCTAATAAAGTGATATTTATTGCTAATTCTTTATTATTAATTATTTCTTCTTCATTTATGATTTTTTAGGTATTGTTACTGGTATTATCTTTGTAACTGTTAATTCTATGAATTAACAAGGTAGTCTTTTATTATGTAAAAAAGAATGAACAAAATAAATATATATAAAGATTAGAGAAGATGATTTCCCAATATATCTTCTCTAAGAATATCACTCTTTGTTAAAATATTTCCTTTTTCATTTTTTTAAGCTTTCTAAATAAATTAATAAACGCATATGAATATATACAAACTAAAAACCCTACCATACCTCTATATAATCCTGATTCTGATACTCCAAGAAAACATAAGTAAAGCACTGGAATTAACGTTACAAACATAATTGCAACGAACTGTATCAATTCAACAAGTTTTTGTATCTTCGTTTCTTTGTCTGAATAAATATCAGGTAACTCATTTTCCTCGTCTACTTCTTTACAGAAATAATTCCATTTCGCAAAACTCGTTACATGTTTCCAGCCACACATTTCATATATATCAATATATTCTAGTTGTTTTTCTTTCGAATCTTTATAATCCAGTCTAAAATCCGCTTTATATATTACATCTTTCGGTTCAGTTTTCTTAAACGTATACATTACATTATACTTTTGTAAAGCCCATCCTTTTTGATGCATTTTTCTTAAAAAAGCTTCTTCTTTTTCCAAGCTCCATATCGCGAAAGGTTTGAATACCTTCTTTGTCTCCATATTCCATTCACTCCCCTAATATACTATTCCCATTCCTTACAGATCTCTGTAACCTGTTATACTCGAGCTCTAACACTTCTCTCCCAAACAGCGTTAACTCATAGCACTTCTTTCTATCTGTAGAGGCAACTTCAACAATTAATTTTTCTTTAAGTAATTTCGTCGTATTCCCGTATAACGTACCAGGACCGAGTTTTACTTCTCCATTTGTCATCTCTTCTACCATTTGCATAATTCCATAACCATGCATTGGCTTTACAAGTGACAATAATATGTAGTATGTCGCCTCAGTTAACGGAATATATTTTTGCGCCTTCGCATTCATTATAACTACCTCCGATACATCGCCTTATGATATATCGACTAACGATACATCGTATACCGATATTGTATATTCATATTCCAAAATATGCAAGATTAATTTAATAATTAAATATCTATTTCTTTGAATTAAAAAATCATACTAATTTTCTGAATAATTTGTTAAAATATAGAAATATTAGCTCTTTTATACTGAAAGGAATGGTACATATGATAAATAAATTGAAAGAAAACATAGGATCTGTGTTTGTTGGTAAAGAAAATGTTATTGATCTACTGCTTGTTTCACTGCTTGCTGATGGACATGTACTACTCGAAGACGTGCCTGGTACTGGGAAAACGTTACTGGCGAAAACCATTTCAAAAAGTATTGGCGGTAGTTTTTCTCGTGTTCAATTTACCCCTGATGTACTTCCAAGTGATGTAACAGGTATTGAATACTTTAACCCAAAAACAAGTGAATTTGAGTTAAGAATTGGACCCGTTATGACAAACATTTTGCTAGCAGATGAAATTAACCGTGCAATGCCGAGAACACAATCTAGTTTGTTAGAAGCGATGGAAGAGCGACAAGTGACGCTTGAAAAACAGTCTACTCCTCTCCCAAAACCGTTCTTTGTTATTGCAACGCAAAACCCAATTGAATCACAAGGGACTTTCCCTCTTCCAGATGCACAGCTTGATCGCTTTTTAATGACGATTTCAATCGGTTATCCAACTCCTGAAGATGAGTTACAAATGATGCGACGTTTTCGTAACGATATACCGCTAGAACGTGTCACACCTGTTATCTCTTTAGAAGATATATTAGAATCACAGAAACGAATAAAAGAAATTTTCATATCAGAACCGTTAGAACATTACATAATTAAACTTGCACAAGCTACTCGAAATCACGATTACATCGCTAACGGTGTAAGCCCACGTGCCACACTTTCTTTAGTGCGCGCAGTTCAAGCATTAGCCTTCTTACGCGGGAGAGAATATTGCACCCCTGAAGATATACAATTTTTAACTCCTTCTGTTTGGAATCACCGTATTGTCTTATCAATGGAAGGTGCCCTGCGCACGACTAAAAATGATATAATGCAAAGTATTTTAAAAGAAGTTGACGTACCTGTGGAGATTGAGCAAGCATGAATGGACAGCGTGTTGTAACTGTACCTTTATTTTTTCAACTCCATATTATTCAACTAACTGTGCCAGGCGCTATACTATTTACGTTTTTTATGCCGCAACGAATTATAATGTTTCTCTTTTTCTCCTATTATTTATTTGCGATTTTCATTTATAAATATGTCGCTTACATAGAGAAAAAATTTGAAGTTATAAACGAGAGACAAACAACTCGGCTTTTCCCTGATGAATCTGGAAAGTTTTTTATTCATTTGAAAAACGGTGCACATATCCCTCTCGTTAATGGTGTTTGTTATTTTCATTTAGATGCGTCTCTTATACAGCATAAAGATCAAGGAATTGAACGAATATCAAAAACGTTATTCTCTTTTCCATTTTCACAACCTGCACATTCGGCGCAAAAATGGGATTTAACATTAACCGCAACGAAACGTGGTGTGTTTCAAATTGAACAGTTCGAATGTGTTTTAAAAGATCCTTTTCATTTATTAAATGTATACTTACCTGTTTTCGATAAGTTAAAAACTGAAATTATTGTGTATCCTTCTCCTAAAGAAGTAGCAGGTTTGCAAGAACTTCAGCAACTTCTAACTGGTTCTTATCGAACTAATTTTTCTTTTTACAATGATGAAACATCTATTATCGGTGTAAAGCGATATGAGCGTGAGTCTTTCCGCTCTATTCATTGGAAGGCATCTGCTAAAATGCAAGAATTACAAGCGAAGCAATTTGAACCTGTAAAAAATTATAGTTGGACGATTTGTCTTTCTTTAGCTGCCGATCGTGGATTTGGTTGGAAAGATAATGTTGAAGATTTAATTTCATTCGCAACATACATTTGCCAATATGCAACGAAGCATCACATACCGTTTGAATTATTTATTAGTGTATTAGCAGAAGGTGGTGCATTACATTTATCGTTACATGAAGGGCAAACACAATATGCAAAAGCTTTAGAAGAATTAGCACGTATTTCAGATTATAGTACGTTACTTCCGAAACAAGGATTCCTTCATTATGTAACAAGAAAGAGAGAACGTTCGTCTACAATGATATACATTGGTTTACAGAAAAATGAACTCCCTCTTCTCTCTCAGCCAACGTTCCTCATTAATAGCGAAGGGATGGTGGAATCGGTTGAAAACTTGGCTCTATCACGTTAATGACTTTATTTTGCTTCTCCTCCTTTCATTATTAACAGAAAGGGATGACCTTGTTGCTATTGCCATATTTTTAGCAACAGGCTATATAGGCGTATTTCTTATTCATAAATTTATGAATAAAAAAACAACCGGATTTGTCATACTGTTCATTACTCAAATAATTGGTTGTTCTTTCCTTCTCCCATTCTCTCTATTCGGCACAATTATGTTACCGCTTTTCTTCTTTATCGTACATGTAGTCGGACCAGGATATCCAGTTCAAAAATCGTTAGGCGGTATTGTTTGGTTTAGTATTTCAGCCATATTTTATGCGCCCTTTCCACCTTTGTGGAAGCTGTTACTATTAATTATACACATTATGATTACATTTTGGTTAACTGGGGCAAATCGGAATCAACAGTTATTACGTTTCATTTCTATCATTACGATTGGTGTAATGAGTATAGTACTTGTTTTAGTTTTTCCTTTTATTCGTCTTATTTTTAGCTTTATCACAGAAGTAGTCGCGTTAGGAGTCGGTTATGTTATAAATCCATTTCTCATAGCAGCTGAATTGAAAGATACTGAAGGGGTTTGGGCAAGTAAAGGGCATCTCTTAAAACCTAAAATTGAAGACAATGGGGAAAAACTTCCTGATTTTGACCCCACACTCATAAATAGCATTACCATAATAGCATGTACAGCTATCGCTATTTACGTCGTTTGGAAAATAGTAAAAAAACGAAAACAATTCAGTTTACCAAATATGCCCGCCTTCGAATCTACTATTATTACTAATAAAGAAGGAACAAACCAAAATCGTTTTAAACGAAATAAACCGCCGCATAACGAAATTCGGAAGGAAATTTTCAAGCTAGAGAGTAAGTTAACCCCTCCTTTAAATAGAAAACGGGGAGAAACTGTTGAAGCTTGGCTAGAAAGAATAAATGATGAAGAAGATGTAAATATTCAAAGTGATATTATTATAGATGCTTATAATACGGTGCGTTATTCAAATGGTAAAAGCATTGTACTTCTGCATGAATTTAAGGAAGAGATTCATAAGCTTTATGCCTATCAGAAAAGTTTGAAGAAACGAAAGAAATAACGTAACAAAAAGACTCCTATATTCATAGGAGTCTTTTTATACTTCTACGTTGCTTTTTAAATTGAAGCATTCTTCCCTGCTTCAATTTCTAATGACTCTTCATGCCACCAAAGTGTTTCTTCAGGGTCTTCTTTAGCGATTAGGTGTGCTTCTTTTTTCGTTTCTACTGTAGGATATGAACCTTTTAGCGCACGCCCTGAAGTCGTAACAAATAATACACTAAATACAACTAATCCAATAATACTTACACCCGTCAAATAAAATGCTGGCGCAAGCGGGTTACCAGTTGCATGAACTAAGTATGAACATACAAGCGGTGTTGTTCCACCGAATATCGATACAGAAATATTAAATGAGATCGAAAGTGCTCGATAACGTACATCAGTGAAAAAGAGTGATGGTAATAATGAAGGTAATGTTCCTTCATATACACTTAAGAAGAAACCTAGTACGAAAATACCTGCAAATATAGCTGCAATATGTCCGTTACCTATTAGTAAAAATGCTGGAATTGCAAATACAGTTAAACCAAGTAAACCAATTTGCACGACGCGTTTATTACCAATTTTATCACTTAATTTACCGAAATATAGTGCTAGTGGAATCATAAGTGCCATCGTAATAGAAATAATTAATAAGCCCGTTGTTTCTTTGACTTTAAGTACTTGAGTTAGATAAGAAGGAATATACGAAAGAATCATATAATTCGTAATATTAAAGAAGGCGACAATTACTGTGCTTAATAAGAAGTCTTTTTTGTGATATTTAATAATATCCATAAATGAAAATTGTTCATTGTCTTCAGATTCCTCTTGTGCTTTTTCCATCTCTTCAAAGATTGGAGATTCATCTAGATGACGGCGTAAGTATAAACCGACCAAACCAATTGGTGCAGCTACTAAGAACGGAATACGCCATCCCCAGCTGAGCATTTGCTCATCTGTTAACAATAACGTCAAAATGGTAACAATTACCGATGCAGCAATGTAACCTGAGAGTGTTCCAATTTCAAGACCACTACCGAGTATACCACGCTTTTTATCTGGAGAAGATTCTGCGATATAAACCATTGCTCCTGAATATTCGCCGCCTGTAGAGAAGCCTTGAATCATTCGGGCAACTAAAAGTAGTATTGGTGCCCATACACCAATTTGTTCATAGGTTGGTAGTAATGCGATGAATAATGTAGAAAGTGCCATTAAAATAATAGTAGTACTTAACACGATTTTTCGGCCGTACTTATCTCCTATTCTACCAAAGAATACACCTCCGATTGGTCGAACGAGAAAGGCTGCTGCAAATGTACCGAATGTAAGTACAAGTTGCAATCCACTATTATCAACACCTGAGAAGAATAATTGACTTAAGATAACCGCTAAATACGCGTATAATCCGAAGTCAAACCACTCCATTGCGTTTCCTATACCAGTAGCAATTACTGCTTTCCTGGCTTGTTTAGGATTGACAATATTAACGTCTTGAGGTTCAAAATTTAAATCATTATTTTGTTGCATATAATAAAACAGCTCCTTTTTAATTTAACTTCTTTAAGCACACCTTCTCTTATTGAATAAAATTAATTCGAAGCACTTAAGGAAAATTAACGTCTCCTTATCTGTTATTATTGTTTCACATAATTAATTATTTGTCCAATGAGATGCTCTCTAGGTTAAGTAATTTACTATTTTAAAAAGCTGAAGAAGCCGCTAAAATAGCGCCTTCTTCAGCTTTTTATATTTTTTTATATTTTTTTAAATACTTGCTGTAGCAGCTATGTTATGAACACAGGAAATAAACTCATAAGTGAATGCGTCAATTTCCTCTTTCGTAATAATATACGGCGGAAGTAATCGAATAATATTCCCTTGTGTTAGATCGACTAACATCCCTTTATTCATTAACTCAATCTGTAATTTCTTCACATTTTCATTCGTGTCATTCACACTTATCCCAAACATCATCCCCGCATGACGTACTTCCTGAATATAATAAGCATTTTCTTTCTGAATATCTTGCAGTTTGTCATTCAAATATAGTGACGTTTCATAAGCTTCTTGCATTAACCCATCATCAAGTAATGTATTTAATACAGTTAAACCTAAAGCTGTTCCCATTGATGAATGAGCAAATGTTGTCCCGTGATCTCCTGGTGAAAATACATCACATAACCTTTCACCTACAATAATTCCTCCTAGCGGTATCCCGCCTCCTGCTCCTTTACCAATTTGAATAATGTCCGGTGTGATATTAAAATTTTGATAAGCAAATAATTTTCCCGTTCGACCCATACCACTTTGAACTTCATCAACGACAAGAAGTACATTATATTTTTCACATAAATTTTGAACACCATGTAAATATTCACTTGATAAAGGATAAATCCCCCCGCTACCTAAAACAGGCTCTAGCATAATCGCAATTGGATTTTCTTTAATAATGGTTTCTTCTAATTGGTCTATATTCTCACGCTCTACTTCATATACAGGAATAGATGTTTTAGGGAAATTTTGATATACACTTTCCTGTCTCGTAAAATGAAGTGCTCCTAACGTACGCCCGTGGAAACTATTCTTCAGTACTACAATTCCTTCACGTTCTTCACCCTTATTAGCTCTATATTTATCAATTAATTTCAACGTTGTTTCTGTCGCTTCCGTACCAGAGTTTGTAAAAAAGACTTTTCCGCTTTTTAAAGTACAATCTACTAATTTTTTTGCATACTCAATTGCAACTGGGTTTAAAAAATGAAACGGTAAATGCAACGATTTCGCAACTTGCTCCATTGTCATTTGTACAATTTTAGGATGATTGTATCCTAATACATTTACTCCTACGCCAGAAAATAAATCTAAATACTCTTTACCATCTACATCATACAGTTTACACCCTTCTCCTCTTTCCATTGCAACCTCTGTACGACAATATGTAGACATCATATATTCTTTATCTAATTGAAACCAATTCGACATGTTAAATTCCTCCTAGTTATTTTCCCTTTTTTAACGTTCATTCTCTATATAATCGTTTATAAATTAAGTTTTAAGATTGAAATTTTAATAGTGGTTTTCTTCCACATTTTTAGTAAAACGTGTGCTTTCTCTTCCCGATATTCATTTTTCCATAATTTCTTCTATTTCAACAGGTCCACTACATATGTGTTTTTTTCATCTAGCGGTATGTTACTGCTTTGAACTGTGCGTGTCATACATAATTAAGGCTATAGAATCATATTTAGTAACAATGGACAAAAAAGATTTGGAGGCTATATCGATGGATGAAAACTATGATAAACAGGGGCAATCTATACTAGGGAAAGACTTTAATGAAAATGACGAACGTAATGAACAAGCTAAACTTCACTCTCAAACAGTTGGTTCACGTGGACCCGTACTAGAGCAAGATAGTGTACTGCATGAGTCATTACAAGAATTTATTCATGAAAAAATTTTAGAAAGACCTGTTCATGTAAAAGGATTTGGTGCGTTCGGTTATTTTCAAACGATATATTCGATGTCTGAACATACTAAATTAAGTTTTTTACAAAATTCTAATGAGAAAGTTCCTGTTATGGTGCGATTTTCGTTAGCTGTTAGTACGAAAGGAACACCGGATACTGCTAGAAATGTACGCGGTTTTTCTACAAAATTTTATACAAAAGAAGGAATTTTTGACCTTTTATGTAATCACATTCCTGTTTTTTCTGTTCGTGACCCAATGCGTTTCCCTGAAACGATTCAAGCATTATTGCCTTCACCTAAAAATAACTTAATAGACCCTAATAGATTTTGGAATTTTGTCGCTAAAGCACCTGAATCTATTCATTTTGTTGTCCGTTTATACTCTAATAATGGTACGGCCAAAAGTCTTCGCCACATTCCAGGACATAGTGTTAATACATATGTATGGAGAAATGCGGAAGGTAATCGAAAGTATGTAAAGTATCATTGGTACCCATTTGAAGGTGTACAGTACATTACTAATAAAGAAGCAATTAAACTAGCTGCTGAAAATCCTGATTATAGCGGGAAAGATTTATATGATGCTATTGAAAATGGTAAACCAGTGGAGTATGGTTTATACGTCCAGCTCATGGATCCGAAAGATGAAGCTTACCTATCTTATGATCCTTTAGATGACACAAAAGTATGGGATGAACAGACGTATCCTCTCATACCAGTCGGGAAAATGGTATTAAATAAAAATCCTGAAAATTTTATGGAACAAGTAGAGAAAGTCGCATTCTCCCCTTCTAATTTACTGGATGGTGCAGAACTATCAGATGATAAAATGCTGCAAGGGCGCGCTAACATTTACAGTGATTCACAAAGAAGAAGAATTGGTCCCGAATTTCGCAAATTAACGATTAACCAACAGCAAGATTGGACACCCGCTAATCAAATTACAAGCGGTGACGGAAGGTACGTTGAAGGTAAACTTGAAAGAACTTCTATAACAAAACAGAATGACTTTACGCAGGCTGGTGAATTTTATACGAAGTTAAAACCGATAGAAAAAGAACATCTCGCTGAGAACTTAGCTAGTGATTTGAAAGTTATATCCGATGATATTAGGGAGATCGTTTTGGGGTATTTCAATCAAGTATCAACTGATTTGAAAACAAGCATTGAGACAAAAATGAAAGAGCATTAAGAAGATTAAAGTATTCTTTACGAATGAGAATTCAAATCTATATTAATTATTTTCTTGTCAAAATCCAATGAGATTATTTAATTTAAAAATATAAAGCCAATATATCCCTGTTCTATAATTAGAACAGGGATATATTGATATAGTTTAATTTTTAACATTACATACTTTATTTTGCTAAAAAATGCAATAAGTTTCCTTTCAAAATAAATTATAGTAAATTATTTTACTTGTACCGTATAATTCCCTGTTCCACCACCATACTTATATACACTTAAGTAATATTTCCCTGGCTTTGCATTATAATTTCCAAGCAATTTGTTTCCATCACGTTTTGTTGCATAAGCTACATAATTATTTAGATCTGATTCAGAATATAATACCCAGTTCAGTCCAAGATTTTGTTCGTTCGTAACAGAAATTTGTAAATCTTTTTGATCCTTTACATCAATAACAAATTTATCCCCCTGATCTTGATCGCTCAAGGTTCCTCTTAACAAAATATTCAAAGATAGTGGGTTTGCTGTTTCAAATGAATTATTTGGTTCTTTTTCTACAGCCGTACCTTCTTCCGTATTCACTCCGCTAAACACAACATCATATTCATATTGCCCAGCATTATTTACACGGTAATTTACAAAATAAGCAGTCAATGTTTTATATCCAGTCCACTCTTTTCCTGAAAGACGTTTCAACATATCATTTGTTGCTTCATTCATCACTTTCCAGTCCTCAACTTCTCCTTTAGCCGCACTTCCTGTATATGTCCCCTGTAGTGTAAATGTATTAAAGAATTGTGATTTATTCTTTGTTACTTTCACATCTTTTAATTTCGCTTCATTCGTAATATCTGAAGTAATGTCCGAAAGCGATTTTGGATCATGCTGAGTTAAATACTCATCTGATACTTGTGGAATTGTATACTTATCGCGATTATCAATAAGCATTTGCATATAAGATTGATATTCTTCATTTAACTTATTATCTTTGCTTAATGTAGCACGGTATGCATCGTAACTTGAAACATTATTTGCGCGAATCAAATCATGCACTTTATCGAACATTTCAGGGCGCTTATTATACATATATGATTGCAGCGCAAATGAATAATTATAAAAATCCCACGTTCCATATTTCGCATTTAATGTTTGTGATGCTGTATAACGTTTTGCAGGATCATTAGATAACCCACCAATTATACTTTTTCGCGGTACTACACTATCTAATCGCGTTGCACCTGCAAAGAACTCTGCGTTTCCTTCTTCAAACCATGTTAAACCTTCATTTTGATACATTTCTCCTTGTCCCCATAATCCCTGAACTTCGTACCTTCCCTGTAAGTAGTGCGTAAATTCATGGCGGAACAATTCTTCCAAACTATAAATACTTTGCTCTGGTGTACGTTCATATGTAAAGAAAGTCCCTGTCCCTTCAATATAAATCCCACCATTATTCGTTTCATATCCGTACAGTTGACGATTAAATTGATACTCATCTGGGCTATTATAAATAACCATCGTTAACACATCATCAGCATGTCCACTTTCAAGTGGTTTATCGCTACCAACTGTACGATAAAATTGAGAACGCACTTCTTTTGCCGCCCAGTATAGACGTTTAATTTTCTCTTCGCTAACTTTATCCCCAGCTTTAAAGACAATTGCTCCATCATCAAACGTATACGTTTTCGGTAAATATTTCTTTTTACCCTCTTCTCGAATTTGATCTAAATTTACAGTTTTTCCGTTCGCATCTATTCCTCCATAATTTGTAGTAATTTGTTCTGCCGCAACAAAGTATTGCTCTCCTAAATATGGATAAATTCGCATTGCATCTGTAACAACTTGTTGTCCTTTTGTCGGCGTGCTATGAAGCTTGCCCAATCGTCCAGCATAGTAAATTCCATTATTAATTAACCATCCGTTTTTATTTGTTACTGTACCAAGTAGTGCAAAACGATTTACTTCATTAATAAAGTTATCAATATTTCGAAACCACATCGTATCTTTTGGCTCTTTTCCAGTCGTGTACATATCCGTCTGAATATCAAAGTCAATTCCCTTCATCAACTCATATATAGCGTCTCCTTTTGTTCGGTCTTCAATGAAAGTTGCAAGATTATCATTATATTGTTTAAAAATTTCACCTGCATATAAAACCGTTTCAACATCTGCTGATGCATTTCCAATTAATTTTCCATATGATGCAATTACTTTATTTTGTTCTGATGTACCAAGTTTGAAATTTGGATTTTTTGCAATTGTTTTTAAAGCTGGTAAACATTTATCATGGTAGCTACGCTCATTTAGTTTGCTTAATTCATCATGGTAAAAACCTAAATAAAATGCTGCACGTAGAGCTTCTACTAATGTTTCAATCCCTTTTGAATCATCTTTCGTATAAGCTTGTCCTTGTTCTGCTAGTTTATTAATAATTGCTTGCATTCGACTATCATCTTGATAGAATTTAAGACTATCACTATTAAACTGAAATAATTCTGGAATTTGATACCATTTAATTGTCACAAGAAGATCAGTTAATTGTTTATTATTTAATTGATTTAACTCAGCCATTGAATACTTTTTTTCTTCAACTAACGGTTTAATATTATCGTTTGGTGCTAGTGGACGCTGCGATAAATCCGCTAATTTTAACCGTTTTGTAAAAGATGCATTTTCTTGTACTTTTGAAGGGTGCGCCAATTCATCAACAGATTTCTGTATTCCTACCGGCTCCATTTGTAATACGTTCTTCACATTTTTCTCTTTTGTCTCTGCTTGAATTTGCAAACCATTACATGTTATTGTCACTAGTCCAACACCAAGAATCCACTTAGAAATTTTCGAATATTTAACCATACCATTGCCCCCTAATAATTTAAAAGAAAATTCAGAATTTTCAAACCGAAAACCTACTTATTTGTATGTATTTACAGTTCCGCTATAAATACAACTATGATTAATAATGCAATAGTAGCTTGTTTTATACTATTACGAGTACAGATTCCTTACATACAATCTCCCTTCCTTACATTTAATACAAGCAAAAACTGTGCCAATCATATTTCTTATGCATGGCTAATATTCTTTTATAAATACTGTAGAATAAAATATACATAGGTGGTTCGGCAATGTATAAATCATTTGACACAAAATCTAATGTTTATGAAGAACAAATTCATTGAATAATATAAGTTCATTATCCAGTAAGTAATTTCCAACTGACTACATCCCCAATTTTTAAATCTTTCAAAAAAAGGTAAACAAACATATTCCATAAAGCTAATATGTTCGTTTACCTTTTTCTATTTCAAATCAACAGCAAAATATCGTTGAATAAAAACAGCATGAATACGTATTTTGTTATTCATTTCTCTTTTTCATATAATCTTTTTCACATTGCAACGGCTTGAATTTCACTTTTTTCCCTTTCTTCTTTTTCGTTTTTATAACGAGCCATTCCCCTTTTTCAACGTCTAGTTTTAGGCTTTTCATTACATTGATATTATCGTTTTCTTTATAAAGTAAAAATGCTTCTTGCGCCCTCACAAATAAGCTGGGCTGCTCGCTAAATCCACCACTATCATAAATTTTAGTTAGCGAATTATAATAAGAATCATTTTCCTTTCCACCATACATCAAATGAGCAGCCTCCAGATCCCTTTTACTTACTTCCCAAAAACTATGTTTATCAATATTTAAATTAAATGTGGATTTAATGTCCTGTATTATATTCTTCACATACTTTTCGTCTCGAACTTTTCTTTCTTCGAGACAATCCGAAGATAACTTTGGTGCATCTGATTGGGAATGTACAACGTGTTGTATCGATACACACAGAATAAATACGCTTAAAATGTAAAATATTTTTTTCATATTTACATATCACCTCAAATGATTTAGATACTATATCATTTGAGGCTTACAATATTCTTATGCTAATAATAAGAAAGATCCTATAAAATAAAATTTTTATAGGATCTTTCCTTTTAATATTGCTTTATCAAATTCACGGGCGGGGCAACTACCTTACTACTTTTCACATCATATAATCCTATAGGTGTTACTCGTATAAAAGGCAAGTGCGTCGCAGAAAAGAATAAAATTGTAAATGCTGGATCATCATACGCGTAGCCACGCTCTTGTAGTAATTTCACCATCTGTTTCTCTTCCTGTATTAATTCACTCATTTTTAAATTAGACATAATCCCGAGCAATGGTAATGCTATTTCGTGTAACACTTCATTGTTTTCTGCTACGACCATTCCACCACCGATCTCTTTTACTCTACGAAAAGCTGTAAGCATATCTTCTTTACTTTTTCCAATGAGAATCATATCACCTGTGCCGGAATAAGAACTAGCAAGACCACCTAATTCTTTCGCAAAACCTTTTACAACTGTATTTACTCGCCAATTACCATCACGAGCAATCATCATGAGGAAGCATTCATCATGATCTGTGGATAATTCATCACAGTCTATATTGATTTCACTAGTATATGGTTTTGTAATAACGTTATTTAATAAGTGTATCCCCGTTTTATTAGAGAAAATCATATCCTCTTTTTCTATTGACCAATCTAATGATAATGGAGTTACTTTATATTTACTCCAGTCTATATGTAATGCTTCATGCGTATTTACACCGTCACACTTCACCCATTTTCCCTTTGCAAGGACACTAATTGGTACTGGGTTTTCTTTACTTACTAAAATATTGATATTAGCAATTCTACCTGTCGCAATCGAACCATGTACATGTTCCATATTATAATAGCGAGCAATATTATAACTTGCCATATGGTATGCATCTATTACTGGCACTCCTTGTTTTATCGCGGTAGAAATCATTACGTTTGTCATTCCATTTTCATAAAACGAAGGATGTGAGCCGTCTGTAGTAAGTATAAATCTATCAAACTGTTTCACGCCTAATTCCAACAATTCTTTTAATAAAACTTCTAAATCCGGTCTAATGGAAGAATTTCTAAGAGAAACGGTGTAACCTTGCATAAGACGAGTGAAAGCTTCCTGCCCTGTCATCGCTTCATGATCACAATCTGTACCTAACAGTTTTAACTTCGCTAAAGTCGTTTCAGATGCACCCGGAAAATGGCCTTCTACTTTCTTCTGCAATCGCTTCGTTTCCTGCACCCAAGTTAACATTTCATCATCACCATGTAATAATTTTGGCCATGCTGTTAACTCCCCACCTTGAAGAACAGCTTCTTGTTTCAGCCATTCTATTATTTCTTTACTATTAAACAAAGATTCCCCGTTTTGCAATTCAGTCTGTCCATCAAAACGGCACCACCAATACATAGTAGCTGGAATCTTTTTAAATTCCTCTAATAAACGAAATGATTCTTCACGTTTTAATGTGAAAAATAGAGTTAAATTATCATTAATAAAAGTCGTTGTCCCAAATTGCATCGCATGATTTGCTAGCGTCTCTGGGTTATACAACTGATATGGATGTGCATGCGGTTCTATGTAACTGGGAACGACATACTTTCCATCACAATCAATGACTTCACATTTATATAGTTGCTCTGGCAACTTTTCTCCTACATATATAATACGGTCATCATAAATCCAAATATTTGCTTGCATCCATTCACGTATATAGGAATTTAAGTATGTTGCATTCTTTAATAATTTGTGTGGACTTCTTGTACCGTCTATTATTTCAACATGTTCTCGTAAATGCTTGTTACTCCATCTAAACTGATTTTGTCCCAATGTATTTCACTCCAAATCAATTTACTTTTTTTATTAAAACAAAATAATTAACAAACTAAAGTATTATCCATTCATAACTCCCCTGTATAGCCCCTATACATCTCATTATATGGAATACTCTCAAAAATAACAATTTTCAAAACAAACAACACCTCTTTGTCCCACAACAAAAAGGATGTCATGCAACTGACATCCTTTTTATACTAAACTATAAGATTGAATTGCACTTTGAAATACACTTATATCATATTTATGTTCTACATATACTTAATACCATATCATGAATGTTAATACTGTTCTTATTTGTGAAATTTAAAAAGCATCTCTTTTATTTACAGCTATTGCAGAAACCTATTCGCTTTTTCTTCATCTATTTATTAAATTCAA
Organism: Bacillus cereus group sp. BceL220; assembly: GCF_051776965.1. Lineage (NCBI taxonomy): Bacteria > Bacillati > Bacillota > Bacilli > Caryophanales > Bacillaceae > Bacillus > Bacillus cereus group sp. BceL220. Next base: position 189,365 of record NZ_JBPWBC010000004.1, read on the forward strand.
CCTGCACCATTTTATCAAACTGTGTAAGAATATCAACCGGACCTAAAGAATTAACATTGACAGCAAATGTATGCTTGCCTCCAATTACTCCACCAGCAAAAGTCATAAACCCAGGAATTGATCCTCCGTGCCCCCATACTGAGACACCATTTGGAAGTTTAGTCTCATAGATTCCAAGACCATATCCATCCCCAACCCCTTTTCCTTCTACAGGAACTGTAGTAAGCATTTCTTTTAGCTCGCGTTCCTTCAGTAACTTACCACCGAGTAAAGATGAAAAGAATTTGTTTAAATCATCCGCATTAGAAATCATATCTCCAGCTGCATTAGCTAAACTCGGATTATAATACGTAATGTCTTTCAACTCGCCTGTTTCTTCCATTTTCACATATCCACGAGCATGATTCTTTCCTGGGATGACGGGTGAATTTCCTGGTAAAAACGTATTTGGCAAGTCCAGAGGTTCAATAATTCGCTTTTCAATTTCTTCCGCATAACTATTACCAGTTATTTTTTCAATAAGCATTCCCAATATTACATATCCTGTGTTTGAATACAACCAGTCTTTGCCCGGCGAGAAATCTGGAGGCAGAGAAAGGCCTATTTTCACTATTTCTTCTGCTGTATACGTTTTTTTCGAATTCATTACGTCAGCGTCTTTTGACTTTAAATATTCAGCGATACCACTCGTATGATTCAAAAGTTGTCGTATCGTAATTTGATTTCCATCATACCCATTTCCTTGCACGAGACCCGGCAGCCACTTTTCAATTGGATCGTCAAGTTGTACGCGATTTTCTCCTACTAATTGAAGAACAGTCGTGGCGGTAAAAGTTTTCGTCACACTACCAATCCGAAAGCGAAAATCCGATTTCACCGGTTTCTTTGTAATTAAATCCGCCACGCCAGCAGTATAACTATTAACTTTCCCTTCATTAGACGTCTTAGCTAATACCCCTGGTGCCCCAATTTGTATTGTTTCCTGCATTACTTGTTTCCATCCATTCCGATTCTTTTGATTAGGTTCTTGTGACGAATTAGAAATATTTTGAGTAGACTCTGCTTTCACAGTAAAACCAGGTGTAAATAGAGTAGTACCCGCTAATAAAACTGCTAAACTTGCCAACTTAATTTGATTACGTGTTTTCATAAGGCTTTCTCTCCTCTATTAATATCGTATTGATTCAAGCTATACTTTCATCCTATACGATAAATCTCTCTTTTTTCTTATTCATTCCTTACAAAATACTTACGTTTAAATTTAAATAGGGTAAACTGAGGTAGAGTTATGCATGCAAATAAAAAGAGAACATGTTTTCACTTTTTATGTAAACATGTTCTCATAAACATTTAAAATTCTATATCAGCTTTTCATCCTATTCTTTACACAACTAATCTAAATTCCTTTTTACCAGCCTGCACTAGCATTCATACCATTTCCAATAATAGAAAGTAATAACGGCCATAATACTTCTAAATGTAAGAAATACATTTAGAAGTATGAGCATACTATATCCAACGGTGAAATTGTGATTTTTACGATTAACAAATACTAAACTGATTAATGATATTATAGTCGTTAAAAATAATACTAACATTAGCAACCAATACCACACCATTAAACTAAGACTCCATGGTGTTAATAGCTCATGTATGATGCAAAATGAGATTCCTAATACTGCAAAACTAAAGCTAGTCACCGCTGTTTTTATAAGCCATTTATTTAATTTTTTATCGTATGTATTTTTACAGTATAAATCTATTAAAGTATATAAAGATAAATATGACATTAATACGCCTATCCAAGATAATAACCAATCACCGTCCCCTTGAAATAATAAGAACAGCAACCAACACATACCTACTGCTGAAAAAACAAAGGAAATAAGTATGCTTTTTAATACCGATTTCATTATAGTTCACACCCTTAAAAAATTTAAAAATAAATTATAAGTTATTATTTACATACTGGCCGTGTAACTTTTAACTCTAATACATTTCTTTTTCTTTCTATTTTAATAAAACAAGGATAAATACATTAAAAAATTAAATATACATTAACACAAAATTAAGTATAAGTAAAACAAATTAATTTACACTTAATTTACTTCACTTATTTAAAGGTGATTACATACATGAAGAAGAATAATAATGTTGATTAAAAAATTGTAACAGCATTAACTAATATAACCATTTCAACCTTAAATTGAAATAAAAAAAGATGACCTCAGCCACACGCTAAAGTCATCTTTTTCTACCTTCTTATTTTACTAACTCTCCATTATAAGCTTTTATATTAAGCGGAGCAGTTAAAAATTGTGCTGCTTTACTAACGAAAGATGTGAAGTGTTCACTCGTATTATGGCTCGCAACTGCTGCTTCATCTTTCCATACTTCTACCATCGTATAAACACTTTCTTTTTCTGTATCTTTATATAAGTCATAAGATACATTTCCACTTTCTTCTCTTGAACCGTGAATGAGTGGCTGAATTTCTTCTAAAAATGCTTGTTGTTTTGCTGGATCTACTTGAAATATTGCGTGAATAATAATCATGGTGCTTCCCCTCTCATCTTTCACTTATTGAAGTTCTTTTATAAAATTATTTCCACTCAGCAACTTTTTCAACTGGAAGACGTACTGATTGGTAACCACTATCAGCAGCTTTTCCGATTGAAATTAACATAACTGGTACGTAGCGTTCTTTATCTAATCCAAATGCTTCTGCGATTTGGTCTTTTTCAAATCCACCAATTGGGCAAGTATCATAACCGTGAGCACGAGCTGCTAGCATAAATTGCATCGCTACAAGACCACCGTCAATTAATACTGTATCTTTCATTACTTCTGGTGTAACCATTGAGAAGTAAGCTGAAAGTTTTTTCATTTGATCTTCTTTTACTTCAGCTGGCATTAAACCACGCTCTACTGCTGTACCGTAGATTTCTTCTGCGTTATCAAAGTTGTTTAAGTCACCGAATAAAGCGATCATTGCTGAAGATGTTTCTACTTGAGATTGATTGAATTTCGCAAGTGGCGCAAGTGTTGCTTTCGCTTCGTCACTTTCAATCACTACGAATCTCCATGGTTGCATGTTTACTGAAGATGGTGCAAGTGTTGCTTCTGTAAGAATTTCTGTCATTTCTTCTTTGCTAATTTTCACTGAAGGGTCGTACTTACGAATTGAACGACGTCCTGTTAAAATTTCGTTAAAATCATTTGTTTTTACTGAGTTAGTCATAGTTGTATTCTCCCTTTTTTATAATTCTTTTATATTTTCTTGAATGTGGTTTAACATATTTAAAAGATTGTCGCGTTCTTCTTCACTTAATCCTTTAAATGCAGATGCTGCAAAACGTTCTTTTTCCTCTTGAAACGCTTGAATTTTATTTCGTCCCTCTTCAGTAAGAGAAACTAACGTAATTCTGTTATCATCTGGATTTTTACGTCTTACAATCATTTCATTGGCCTCAAGCTGCTTTAAATGCCTCGTTATCGCAGCATTATCAATATTCACTTCTTGCTGAAGTGCTTTTTGACTAATTTCACCTACTTCATATAACTGAAGTATAAGCTCTAATCGAGACTGGCTCATACCCGTACACCCTTCAAATTTCGAACTTACTTCTTTATTTAGAAAGTGTAATTTATATAAAATAATCGCTTCTTTTGAGCATGAACTTGTCAAATTACCCCTCCTTTACAATCAAAATAAAAACATTTGATGCATCAATAGTTGATATGTCAATTAATATAATCTATATCGATTTAGAATGCAAGCATTTTGTTTTCATTTTATTTTTTCCAAATTAAGGCGCTTTGTAGCGTTACAAATAATGTTAATTGCACTATAATAATACTCATTTAAAGAACTGGAGAGTGATTGATAATGCGGCAATACACAAATAGAAATGAGGAAATGAAAATGGAAAATGAAATGAGGATATTGATATATGACAACAATAAATATAGGGATTGTCGCGCACGTAGACGCTGGCAAGACGAGTTTGACTGAGCGTATTCTTTATGAAACGAATGTGATTAAAGAAATTGGCCGAGTAGATAGTGGTAATACACAAACTGACTCAATGGAATTAGAAAGACAACGCGGAATTACGATTAAAGCATCTGTCGTTTCTTTCTTTATTGATGATGTAAAAGTAAATGTCATTGATACACCTGGACACGCTGATTTTATCGCTGAAGTGGAGCGATCATTCCGCGTTCTAGACGGTGCGATTTTAGTTATCTCTGCCGTTGAAGGTGTGCAAGCACAAACAAAAATTTTAATGCGAACATTACAGAAACTAAACATACCGACAATTTTATTCGTTAATAAAATTGATCGTAGTGGAGCAAACACTGAAAAAGTTATGAAACAAATAATAGAGGTTCTTTCAAATGAAGCATTCCCCTTCTACTCTGTTCTAAACGAAGGAACGAAAGAAGCCCGGATCATTGAATATAAATCATATGACGATTGTATGGAACTGTTAGCACTATTTAATGAATCATTACTTGAGTCATATGTAAATAACGAAATAATACCGGACGCACTATTAAGAGAAAAATTAGAACAGCAAATACAGCAAGCAAGTGTGTATCCAATCTTTTTCGGTTCAGCAATGACAGGTATAGGAGTAACAGAACTACTCGAAAAACTTCCGGCCCTAATGCCAGCTCATGCATCGGCTCAAGAGGAACTATTATCCGGTGTTGTTTTTAAAATTGAACGTGAACCTTCTGGAGAAAAGGTTGCTTATGTAAGAGTTTTTTCAGGTAGCTTACACGTTAGAAAATATGTTGATATACAGCGCTGTAAATCTCTATCCCATAAAGAAAAGATTAAAAAACTGTGCCTATTTCATAATGGAGATGCCGTTCAAACTACTACCGTTTCTAGTAGTGAATTTTGTAAAGTGTGGGGACTGAATGATATTAAAATTGGTGATATTATTGGTGAACGTACGGATTATATAAAAGATATTCACTTTGCCGAACCACAAATGGAAGCTTCCATTGATGCAGTATCAAAAGAAAGAATTCATGATTTATACGCTGCACTTATGGAGCTATGTGAAGAAGATCCACTTATTAAAGTGTGGAAAGATGATGTTCATAATGAACTATACATTCGCCTTTTCGGTGAGGTACAAAAAGAAGTAATTGAAACAACACTTTATGAGAAATATAATTTGCAAGTTACTTTTTCAAATACGCGAGTTGTATGTATCGAGAAACCAATTGGCTTAGGCAATTCTGTTGAAGTAATGGGTGAAAAAGAGAATCCATTTTACGCAACAGTCGGATTCAAAGTTGAACGTGGTGAACTTAACTCTGGCGTAACATATCACTTAGGAGTTGAACTCGGATCACTACCTTTAGCATTCCATAAAGCGATTGAAGATACGGTATTTCAAACGTTAAAACAAGGATTATATGGATGGGAAGTTACAGATATTATCGTCACGTTAACACATACTGGTTATGCTAGTCCTGTTACAACAGCAAGTGACTTTAGAAATTTGACACCGATCGTATTAATGGATGCTTTAAAGCAAGCTGAAACATATGTATATGAACCAGTAAATGAGTTTGAATTAACTGTACCGGAGCACGCAATTAGTACTGCAATGTATAAACTCGCTGCCGTTCCAGCAACTTTTGCAGAGCCTATATTCAATTACAATTCTTATCAGTTAACAGGATCATTACCTGTTGCGAAAACAGAGAGTTTCAAACGAATACTACATTCATTTACAGAAGGAGAAGGCATATTTACAACGAAGCCAGCTGGTTTCACAAAGCTTATGGCTCCCTTCCCTACTCGAAAACGTGTTGATTATAATCCGCTGAACCGGAAAGATTATTTGCTTCATGTGTTGAAGGCTTATTAAAAGTAAAAGAGGTGCAATTCGCACCTCTTTTTGCATGTATTGATGAATTAGTTTTTCCTAACAACTTCTTTAAGCTTTTCTATTATATTTGCTATCGCTTCAATTGAATTCTTTGTTTCATATTCCCCAACATTTACAGAATGATTTGCGTTTTTAACAACATCAATCGTTAAAGTTGTTTTATATAACTGATCAATTTGATCTGCATTGTATTGGTGATCTTTATCCCCAATAACTAAAAGCCCTTCGTGACTACTATGTAAGATAGAATCAAAAATTGTATCAAACGTCAGTAAAGGTGTAAGTAGCATCATTTTTGACTGCGCGAATTCTTCTCTCTTCATTAAATCATTTGCAATCGGAATTGTTCCGAGTGATTTCCCTAAAAACAAAGTCTCGTTGTATTGCTCATCTTTTAATACTTCTTTCATTATAGGATGAATATCATCCATCATTACTTTCGTTACTTCTTCCATCGGTTTATTCATTAATTGTCCATCAAAGGAATAATGAATATGTATAACATCTATTTTATGTTCAAGCATTAACATCGTTGCATAATAAAATAACGGTTTATCGTAATTGTATCCTGAACCTGAGAACATAAAGCAAATCCTACTAGAACCTTTTTCGATATGTGTGTAACGAATTACTTTATCATCTATATGTATTTCTTTTTTAGTCCCCTTCACCCTTTTCCCCTCCGAATACATTTAATTTTGTAAAACGATATGTTCTGTATGAACTGCTATATCCTTTACTTTCTCTTTTATAAATGCAGGCTGTAAGTTATATGCATCTAACTCTTCTACCGGCACCCACTTAAACAAATACGTTCTACCCTCTTCTTCCAAAATATATTGATCCGCTCCATTCGCAGGTAATTCATGTAGCTCTACTTCATAATAAAAACTAATCTCATGAAACTTTCGCTCAGAAAGTGTAAAGAAATTTTCTACTGTCCATATTAATCTCTTCCCTTTCATAGGAACAGCTAGTTCTTCTGCAAGTTCTCGTTTTAACGCAGCTTCACTATTTTCTAGCATTTTTACTCTACCGCCTGGTACATACCAATAATCTTCCCCTTTGTTTTGAAGAATAAGTATTTTATTATTCTGTTTACAAATTGCTCCGACTCGGTAATTAAAACATGTTTCCTCAACTTTAAACGTAAGATCCACACCCATTCCCCCTTACATATTTTTTAAATAACGAACCATTACAAAACTAATATGTATGTGCTGTACAAATAAGATTACTAAATTTCTCTAGTTCGTTCAATAATTTTCGAACTTTCCAAAAACGATACACATCATTTGTCATCACAAGTATAAATACATATGTCAAAATTACTGCGCACACTTTGGAAGCATTATGGGGGACGAATGCATCTCTATCAATACACAAAACTGAAAAATCAAATAAGTTTCAAGAAATCATTGTAAAAGATAAAGTGAAACATCAATAAGTGGAGTTTTTATCTTTTTCCTGTTGTTTTTAAATATAGTTAAGACATTATTAAAAAGACGCAAGGTCAACTTATGTGCTAATTAATTCTTTTTCTAGAAAAAGCGTCTTTTATTGCACTTGTTACTACATTTAGGAATAATAAAATAGCCATAACTGCCGTTAGTACATTAAATTGCTTTGTTTTATAAGGAGCGAACCATTCCGTAAAGAACTCTGAATTAACGAGACGTTCCCCAACTCCTCCTTCCTTGAAGTTCGGTATCCACGAATTCATATCAAGGATGATAAAAATTAGTTGCATAACGAAAAATGCTCCAATAGTTTTCAGCCAATTTCGTATTCGACTAGGACGCTCTTTTTTTGATGTCATTTAAACCATCCTCCTTTTAGAACTTGCTATTAAAGAGCCTTGTTCTGATAGATACGAATAGATAATATCCATGAACCCCCATAGCACCCCACTGCTATGACAGCAAATAAAAGAAATAATTTCAAATCTGAAATCTCTTTTAAAAAGGTCAGTACGCCATTAGCATATTTATTTAATAGATATGGAGTATTTCGCATTAAATATATAACTCCAATAGATAAAAATATAAAAACTGGTACAAGTGTTTTCACTTTAAATGCAACAAAAAATGGGATGTAAAATGCTGTTATCAGCATGACTGCCAAGAAGCCTAGTATGTAACTTTCTAAGGAAAGTTGAAATTCCATGCTGTCTAAAATGAAATATTTTCCAACTAAACAAAATGGGATGATTACTATTGTAAAAAGTAAGGTTCCAACGTATTTTGAACTTATAATTTCCTTCCTAGTATACGGTAATGAGTTTACTAAAATATTAGCATTATCTTTATCATCAGATTGATATGTGTTAATTACAAAAACGGCACTACAAATAATTATGACATATGCTACATCCATGCCGGCCCACAAATAGGTAACTAGAAATAAGAGATAAGCAGGCAAGAAAGTTTTTTGTAAAATCAAATCCTTTTTAATTAAATTAAGCATCTTGAATCCCCCTTTTTCATGAAATACATAATATCCTCTAAACTTGGTTTTTCAATCACCACATCCTTATCAAATAAGTTTTCGATAGAATCTGTATTTTCAATCAATCCCTCGAAACCTGTATTTGCTTTACGTACAGAAATAAATTCACGCTCAGTATCAAACTTTAACAAATCTAGTGTTCCTTTGACTAAAACATAATCCTCTGCAATGGCATAAATATCTTTTGTGAAAATATGCTTCCCATTTTGAATAAATGTAATATAATCGGCAATGCGGTCTAAATCCGTTGTAATATGTGATGAGAAAAAGATAGTTTTCTCTCCATCTTGCATAATATTTTGTAGAACATCCAATAATTCTCTTCTGAATACAGGATCAAGTCCAGATGTAGGTTCATCCATAATAATTAGTTCAGCATGATGTGAAAGGGCAATTGCGAGAGAGGCTTTCATTTTCATTCCTTTGGAGAATGTTTTCATTTTTTTATTTAATGGTAATTCGAACAGGTCTTTATAATATGTAAATTGGTTAAAATCCCATTTCTTATAAGCAGGCGCAATAATTTTAGTAATTTCCTTTAATGTGAGTTCATCATAAAACACATTATCGTCATAAACGAAGCCAATTCTTTCTTTAATTCGTTTCGCATCAGTGGAATAGTTCATGCCAAATAAGGAGACGTTTCCACTATCCGGGTTTATTAGATTCATAATCATTTTAATCGTTGTAGATTTACCTGATCCATTTCCTCCAATAAAACCCGTAACAAATCCTTTTTTTACTTCCATCGAAAAATTGTTTATTTGAAACCCTTTAAAAGATTTACTGACATTTTGAAGTTCTATTACGTTTTCCAAGAGTTTTCCTCCTCGTATAAAATTGTAAGCATTTCTTTTAGCTCATTTAAAGAAACATCCATTTGCTTAGCATTTTGAATCGCTTCACATAACTTTTCTTCAACTGTTTTTAATTTTTCTTCTTTCATAGTTTCAATGTTTTGTTCTGCTACAAAGGACCCTCTTCCGACAATTGAATTAATAAAACCGTCTTTTTCCAGTTCTTCATATGCTCTTTTCGTTGTAATAATACTTACTCGTAAATCTTTTGCTAACTGACGCATTGAAGGAAGGGCATCTCCTTGTTTTAAATCACCTAGTAAAATAAGTTTTTTTATTTGGAGTCCAATTTGTTCGTAAATGGGTTCCTTTGAAGTGTTCTTAATAATGATTTGCATGCAAATACCTCTTTTGAAAAATATTGTATATATACTTTATATACAATATATACTATCGCACATTTTAAATCAACAGAAAATTCCCGAAATATAGTTACAAACACAATCTAATAATGTAATTAATACAACTTATTTATACGGGCCTTCCTTGTATTAGCCGGATTTTGAGGTGGAGGTCTTGCTACTAGCTAATACACGATAAAGACTTCGTTGTGTTTTACAGAAAAATTGGCACAACTGATAGTGTGAAAGAGAAAGAGTTTGAAATAGAAGAAAAATTTGAGGAAGTTGATATCAAGTTAGACTAGGATGAGGATGACGAAGAAGGACTGAAAAATATGTTTTCTAAGCTGTGGGAAATGTATGGGGAAGAACCAATTGAGTTATAAATTTACATACGACAAACACCTTGTTTCTTTAGTAACAAGGCGTTTTTTCTTAATACTATGTTTAAATTGTTATCTTTCCGCTCTCCCACCACTCCATAAAAATTTCTAACGAAGGAGCAATCCACGTTCTACTATCATTTTCATGGTTCCATACGTATATATCATCTCTTTGCACTTTTCCATTCAAAATGGAATAGCCAAACAAATCACCATTTCCGCCATCAGCAAAAAATAATAAACAGCCAAAAGGCATATATAGATCCTTAAAATCAGCTATATTTCTCATATTCATATTTTCAGTTTTAATTTTTGAAGCAGACCATATAAAGTCCCCGTACTCACCTTCTATACCGTTTGTTTCTTGTAATAATTGATATAAATCATTCGGTAACTCCACATGTAAACATTGTTGTATATCAGTAAGTTCCTCCTTCGTAGCCGGATTTTTTAAGCTTAAGTTTGATGAGATACTGTGAATGGTGTCTTTCCACATCACCTTTTCTCCTCCTTATGTGCAATCAAGTATATTCAAAGGACTCCGCTAAATTTATTGATACCATCTTTCTAACAATTCCTTCTCCCTCTCGCCTGAAATACCTGCTTTTAATTCCCATTCTTCCGTACTCTCCATCCACCCATACACATCTGTAACTGTCTCTTCTATTCTTCTAAAAGTAAGCCCTTCTTTAACAGCACTTTCAATGCTAATTGAAAATCCACCTTTCCACGGCTTCGTTTCCCCTTCTAATGGAAAAGTTTCCGGAATCCATAAAGGCATCTCTGTCCAAGGCTCTACTTTTTGTTCCTTCATAAATGACTCATCTACCCAAATGAATTCAGCATTGCTATTCGTAACCTTTTTACACGTATATAATAGTTCTTCCATCGTCAATTCATCATTCGGACCTGTTATATTGAATGTACCTACTTTATTATTTTCTGCCATGTTGAGTCCAAAGCTCGCGACATCCTTTATATCAACTAATTGCACTGGACGATTTTTTCTGCCTGGTACTAACACTTTACCTCCTTTTGCTACACGCCCGATCCAGTATGTTAGTCGATCTGTATAATCAAACATTCCTGAAAGAAGTCCTGCTCTTACGTGTAAAACACGCCCCGGCCAATACTTCTCTGCTTCTTTTTCACATAATACTTTCAGCGCACCATAATGCTCATAAGGAGATATTTCACCATTCTCTACAGCCTTTATTTGCTCTTCAGTTGGTTCAGGTTGTAATATATAGTCTTCTTTTATGTCATGCGGAATCCAATCTTTATATACGGAAAGGCTTGAGATGAATATATAGTGTTCAATATTATCTTTAAGTACTTCTCCAACATTTCTAATGTGATGCGGAGAAAACCCACACGTATCTACGACAACATCCCACTTTCGATTCTCTAAACTTGATACATCACCATTTCTGTCACCGATTAAATGTTCCACATCTGGAAAAATTTCATTGTTTGTTCCACGGTTGAATATTGTAACTTCATGCCCTCTTTTCAAAGCCTCTTCTACAAAAGCTCTTCCTAAAAATCGTGTACCGCCTAGTATTAGAATTTTCATGGTTCTCCCCCATTCGTGATAAAAAATCTATTCTTTTGTTTAACGATTTTTTGTTGTGAAAAGTTACGGTGGATAATTTAATTTTTCTATAAATTCAATATATGTAATTTCGACACTTTTTCTATCTTAAAAACAATAATATGGAAATATTCATTCTGTCGATTTCCATTTCATATATAATTAAAATATCGGATATTCGATTAACCACTTATACATACTTAGGCAGGTGAAAAATATTAATAAACACATAGTTTATCATTCAACATTATGTATTTATTTTCTTACATCACTTGTAAATATCATCTTGCTGAACATAGAAAATGGTCGTAATTATTTGGGGTTTACAATGGTTGTTCCGCTTTTAGCAGTTATTTCATATCAAACATTATATAAGAAACAAAAAATAGTTCATACATTTGGATTTTCACGTCCAAAAATAAAAACACTTATTTTCTCTATATTATTGCCACTACTTCTAGGACTATGTCTCCATTTCTATTTTTATAATTATGATATAAAGTTATTATATTATAATTGGAATGAATTAGGATTTCTCTTGCTCGTTGGTCTTACAATTGGATTTTTATCTGCATTATTAGAAGAGATTATATGGCGAGGGAATTTTCATTACTATTTACGAAAAAAATATTCATTTATGCAAACAGCTATTATTATAGCTTTGCTTTGGTCTTCATGGCATTTACCAGTAGCTATCTTTTATAAAAAATATGAGTTTCAGTTTGTAGGAATATTAAGTTATCTCTCTTTATTATTTATATTGTCTTTAATTTTGACGTACACGAGAGAATATGGTGGTTCTGTAATATCACCCGCAATTTTACATGGTATGTTTAATGTATTTTATTTAACAGATGTAGCGCAAAACAAATGGGATGCCAGCCTAATAGAATTAATTAAATTTACCTTACTAGCAATTGTGCTGGGCACGATGTATCTTATACTTCACAAAGTTAAAAAATAGTTAAACAGCTAAGAAAAAAGATGTTTCTTCTTTTAGTTGAAAGCAGCTTTAATAGATTAAAAAGTACTTCAACACCTTGCAATTATTTAATAATCGTATAGGTGTTGAAGTTTTATAGTCTTAGTTACAAAACTTTGTAATCACGACACTTTATTCTATCATGGAGAACAAAACAAGTTTAACTAAACCTTTCATTCTTATTTTGATAAAAATAACCATATTAATCTTTTAAATAAGGAAGTATGCACCCTTTAATTAGCTCCCATCTATCCCGTGCATTCGGTATAACCTCTGAAGCAATCACCACTAACAATTCTCTCTCTGGAATACAACAAATCATATTCCCACCATCACCCATTGCACAATACGAATAGACACCCTCTTCTTCTCGTAACCACCATAAATAACCATATTGATTTTGGTTCATTTCTGTCGATTCTTTTATCCATGATTTTGATAGTATTTGTTTTCCATTATGAATACCTTCATTCAAATACATCTGTGCAAACTTCGCCATATCTCTAACCGTTAACGTTAGTCCCCAGCCGCCCGTCGAAATACCATTTGGATCGTGAACCCATCCTTTCACATCTTTTCCGAATAAGTCATCAAATCCAAATGCTTTCATATTATAGTTTGGAATTTCTCTCATGCCGAGTGGCTGAAATAAGTATTCATTCGCAAATTCACGCGCATTTTTTCCTGTTGCGTTCGTTATGATCGCTGATAGTATATGAGCTCCTGCAGATGAATATTTAAAAGATCCAATTTCTCCGCCGTTTCCTATCCTATTTAACGTATATTGTATCCAATCTTGTTGTGTACATAGTTCTTCTAACGGTTCCTGCCAGTCTACGAATGGATGTGGAGCTGTCATCGTTAGAAGATGGCTTACTGTTACTTCAGATGAATTAACGTTATATTCCGGGAAAAATTCTATTACTCTTTGATCAACGCTTTTTATATAGCCCTTATCTATACATATCCCAATTAGCGCAGAGATTATCGTTTTTGTGACTGACGCTATGTGAAATGCATCATCTGGACCGTAACCGTTATAATATTTTTCAAAAATAACATTACCTTTCTGCACTACTAACATACCATTCATATTTTCATATTCTTCTTTTATAATCTGATCTAACTTTTCAGCAGTTTTCATTATTCCTTCCCCTTTAACCTATAATTAAAAAGGTTCGATAGGTACATATATATCAACTATATGTTTATGCTTTGGATCATTTTTATATACTTCAAAAGGATACGAATCTCTCGGTTTATATCCGCTATTTGGAAGCCACTCACCGTATATAAAGTCCCATGCTCCTTTATATTCATTTTGAAATATTTCAAAATGTCCTACTACATACTTGCCTGAAGGTATTACCATTATTCCTATGTCGTTCGTTTCTATTGCGGACGCCTCCGGAATTGTTATACATAAACTTGTTCTTAAATGATAGTCCTCAGTAAATTCATGATGATCGTGGTAAATGGTTAATACTTTCGTATCATCAAATACATGATAGTTTTGCTTAGCTGCGTAATGAAATAGTTTCTCTATCATTTCTGGAAAAGCTATAGTTAACTCTTCATATGTACCTATATGTCTTATGTATGCGACGTTTATATCATCCACTGTTACAATTTCAACATTACCTCGAACCTTCTTACATTCATTGTATTGAGGAATTCCCCTTACGTCTTTGCAATTCTTGCTATTGTGATTTCGATATTGAGACGGACTTACTCCGTAATAATTTTTAAATGTACGGGAGAAAACTGCTGAATCTGTGAAACCAAAATGGTAAGCGATATCCGTAATCGTCATATCCAATCGATATGTAAGAAGGTTTGTTGCCCTTTCTAACTTCAATCGATTTACATATCGTGATAACGGCTCGTCTACTATTCCTTTAAAAATTCGATGAAAATGAAACTTTGAAAATCCTGCTACCTCGGCTAGCTCTTCAATAGATAGTGAACTATTTATGTTTGATTCTATATAATCTTGAACTGTATGTATGCGTCTTACATACTCATTTCTGCTTTGTTTATTTTCCATACTAATACCTCCTCATCACAAAAAGACTAACAACACGTTAGCCTCTCTTTACACATTTTTCAAAAATAACACTCTACTCCCGCCGTTCCCATCATAATTTGTATGTACCGATACACCCTCTATCTCATCATCCCCAGCCTCAATTTGAAAGCCAATCTCCCTATGAAACTGTATCGATTTTTTATTAACTGGTGACGTGATTGCTTTTACAACTTTACGGTTATTTGCACGTGCGACATCAAAGAAATACGAATACAATGTCGATGCAATTCCTCTTCTTCTATACTTCGGATTGACACCGATAAAATGAACGTACGCTTCCTCTTTATGCGTTTGTGAGAAGAATCCGCATAAGAAACCTAACGTTTCTCCCTCTTCTTCAATAATAAAACTCGTTTCTTGAAAGTGAATGAAGAACAATTTTGGCAACATGGCAGCCATGTCTCTCCCGCCCCACCAATCATTTAAAACAGAATGAATCTTTACATAATCTTCCCCTTGGATGTTTCTTACTCGCATATGTTTCTCCCTCTCACTCACTTCATTTTTTCATAAATTTTAATGACTGTTTCTACTAATAGGATGAATACCCATATCCCGCAAAATACGAGAACTGACTGAAATATAGAACCTAGCATAACAATACTTATTAAACCTAATTCTGATCCTGAAATGGACATTTCATCAAACCCCAGGTTATGTATAAATGGACCAGTTGAAAAAGCCATTAAAATAGATGCTATTAAATAAATCACACTCATTATTTTTAATATTTTTATAGAAAGATACGAAGTTTGTTTTTCTTCCACTTGTGATAATTCGATTTCTCCACTCGCAATTCCTTTTTGTAAACAGTCCTCACATAGAAATTCTTCCTTAATTTTTTTACCACCGTGCAATGTACCTGTAATTTCTTTACAGCGCGAACACTTTCGATTTATCATTTTGTTATCACTCCAATCTCGTAAGATTATACTTATACAACTCTATTTTTACCTTATTATTCCTTTTGTGTATTTTATAGAGAGGTGACGTGTTTTATGATATCTAAACTTATTTTTGGTTATAAAAAGCCTACTGAGCAATATGTATTACGGCCTAGTTGTTATGCAATTATTTTTAACTCAACTTCTTCAAACATTGCTATTATCCAAAAAGGAGACCGTTATTTTTTACCTGGTGGCGGTATGGAAGGTACCGAAACAAAAGATGAATGCTTACATCGTGAACTACTAGAGGAATTAGGATGGGCAATTGAAATTAATCAATATATCGGTAATGCAATGCGATATTTTTATGCGGAAAAAGAAGATACTTATTATTTAAACGATGGGTTCTTTTATATTGCGAACATGGTGCAGACACAAACTGAAAACTGTGAGGAAGATCATGTTTTGCGGTGGATGTCTCCTTTACTTGCTGTAGAGCTTCTCATTCATGATCATCAAAAATGGGCTGTTGAACAAGCGCTTTTATTACAAAAACCAAAAGGATCTCCTTCTATATGAAAGAGATCCTTTTTATTGTTAACTTACTTTTTTCAAATTGAGAGCTGGCTTTTGAATTCCACCCTTTTTTACAACATATAAGCCGATAAAGATTATAAGTCCGCCAACGAGTTGCATCATGTTGATTTGCTCTCCGATAGTTACTGCCGCGAAGATAACTGCGAACAATGGTACAAGATACATATAAACCATTACTTTCGTTGAGCCTATTTTACTAATACCGACATACCACATTGCAAGTCCGAAGATTGTCGCGAAGACGATTGAATATGCTAGAGACCCCCAGCTTGGCATGTCTACTGGCCACGTTAATGTATTTACGTTGAATAAACAATATACAACGAGAGGTACAATTCCAATTAAAGTTGACCAAGATGTGACTCTCATTGCGGAATATTTTGTTATAAGAGGTTGCGCTAATATTGGATACCATCCCCACGCAATCGCTGCGACTAATCCAATTATGTTTCCAAGCCACGCATATTCGTAAGTAGTTCCTTCTGTATGTCCTGTTAATAAAACGAATGCTGCACCAATAAACGCTACTATTGAACCAATTTGTACCTTCATCGAAAAACGTTCTTGTTTGTGCAATACTGCTAATATCCCTGTAAAAATAGGTGACATCGCAATTAATAATGAGGCGTTCGTTGCTGAAGTATATTTCACAGATAGCATAAACATCGTTTGATACATTGTCGTACCAACGATACCGACTGCTACTAATCGTAACCAATCTTTTCTTTCAATACGTAATGAGCGTTCCATTATAAAAGTAATAAGTAATAATACCGGTGATGCTACTAAAAATCGTAAACTATTAAATTGAATGGATGACATATATGCCACGCCATACTTTCCTATTGTATAATTTGCTCCCCATACTAATGCAACTGATACTAGGAGCCATTCCATTTGCCATCGTTTCATCCGAATCTCCCCTTCCCTATTTAGCATAGTAAAATTGGCTGGATATAACACCGTCCAATTGGCTGTTTTTTTACCCAGCCAATTTGCTATACTGGATGTATATAAGAGATACGGAGGCGTTTTTTATGGAATGGAAGCTAGATAGTGACAGTAAAATCCCTATTTATCAGCAAGTTGTTGACTTTATTGAAAAACGTATTACATATGGAGAACTTCCTCCAGGAAGCTTCCTCCCTTCAGAACGGAAATTAGCTACGCAGTTAAATGTAAACAGAAGTACAGTAACGACTGCTTATAATGAACTACGTGCTATGGGAATTGTAGAAAGTACGACTGGTAAAGGTACACGTGTGAGTACACATATGTGGGGCGTTTCTCCAACATTAACGCCGAACTGGAGAAATTTCGTAGAAGGTGGTACTTTTTTACCAAACTTACCACTACTTCGCCATATTCGGGCAGAAGTACAACAAAATGAAAATATTATAGATTTCGCTAATGGAGAACTCGGTTGTAATCTTTATCCTCATGATCAACTACAAGCGATTTTACGTGAACAACCGTTAACGCATTCATTAAGTTACGATCATCCGCAAGGCTATCTTCCGCTAAGACAAGCGGTCGTAAAATATATGAAGGAATATTTAAAAGTTGAGGCGACTGAACAATCCATTATGATTACATCTGGCGCACAGCAAGCACTTCACCTTATCGTGCAATGTTTATTAAATCCAGGTGATGCTGTTGCTTTCGAAAGTCCTTCACACTGTTATTCCTTGCCGTTATTCCAATCAGCAGGTATTCGTATTTTCCCGTTACCTGTCGATGAACATGGTATTAATCCAGACGATGTACAAGAGCTATACAGAAAGCACCGCATTAAAATGATTTTTTTAAATCCAAATTTCCAAAACCCGACGGGGACGATGCTTCATCCAAACCGTAGAAAAAAACTATTATCACTTTGCGCAGATTTACGAATTGCAATCGTTGAAGATGATCCATCTAGTTTGCTGACGCTAGAAAAGAAACAACCTTGTCCTACTTTGAAATCAATAGATGAAAACGGAACTGTCATTTATGTACATTCTTTATCAAAAATGATTGCGCCAGGATTACGAGTCGGTTGGCTTGTCGCCCCGCAGTCTGTCGTAGAGCGATTGTCAGACGCACGGCACCAAATGGAATTAGGAATGAGTATTTTCCCGCAGTGGCTTATGCAGCAATTTTTCGAAACCGTACCATTTCAGTCTCATATCGTACCGTTACGAAAACAATTAGCAGAAAAAAGAGACGTTATCGTTCGTGCCCTAAACGAGCAACTTCATGATAAAATCTCTTTTTCAAACCCTACTGGTGGTATATACATTTGGGGGAAATTAAAAGAACCTATAAACGAAAAACAACTCATTATGCAAAGTTTAAAACAAAAAATTGCTTTTATGCCAGGTAGTATTTTCGGTGCGAAAGATGGTTATATACGTTTATCTTATGGAAAAGTGGATATTGATCAAATTGCGGAAGGTATTTCTCGTTTACGCGAGGCTATTTTGGTATGTGAAAATAACTTTAAATAAAGCTTTCTCGTTTGACAAAACCTAAATCTACCATTATTATCTACTCGAACCTATTTATAGGAGTGATAAAATGAAGATTTACGTTGATGCAGATGCTTGTCCTGTAAAAGATGTGATTATTTTTGAGGCTACGAATGTGGAAATTCCTGTTACCCTCGTTACTAGTTTTTCACATTATTCTAATGCAGAACAGCCAAAAGGTGTCGAAACAATTTATGTTGATTCTGGAGCAGATGCTGCAGATTACCGAATTATGCAGTTAGCAAAAAAAGAAGATTTAATCGTAACACAAGATTACGGTCTTGCTTCGCTCGCTTTAGCAAAAGGCTGTATCGTTCTTCATCATAAAGGGTACAAGTATACGAATGATAACATTGAACAATTGTTACAAACACGATATTTAAGTGCAATGGTTCGAAAAAGTGGTAAACGTACAAAGGGACCGAAACCATTTACAGCAGAAGATAAAGAGAAATTTAGAGCACTCTTTAAAAGTATGATCTCACTTTAAAAATGAATCGTCTATTTGCTAGGAAAACTTCGCAAAACAAAGAAGAGAATATCGTAATGAACATTCTCTTCTTGAGGTTTACCCGTTTAAAATGAAGGTAAATTATCTAAGTTATTTTCCTTTATACCATCCGGTTCACTACGTATAATATCTCTGCCATACTTATGAAATACGTCCACATGAGCTAACTTCCCTGATTTTGCTTCATTAAGAGCAGTCATATAATCTAACTCTCTCCCGCTACTTGTTTTAAACGCTATTAAATCTCCATCATCATTTTTACGAACGGCAACAATTTGTTCTGCTCCTGAAGTAACTTCCTGAGCTATTTCAAATTGAGCTTGCTCTTCTCCTTGATGTAAATAATCATTATACACTTTTTCAAAGTCTTTTTTGTCCATTAAACTCACCTCCAACACATTTTATTAGTATGGTTGGGATGTAGTGGTTTTATGTACTTTTCTCTTAGAAAAACTTATTTTTAATACCTACGCAACCCCTTCAAAGTCTCCAATATATCATCTGTAAATGCTGTACTACCCTCTGTCTCTAAAACTCTAAAATATAAACTTCTTAAGAAAGCTCTAATATTTTGTACTAAAAT
Source organism: Bacillus cereus group sp. BceL220 (assembly GCF_051776965.1). Lineage (NCBI taxonomy): Bacteria > Bacillati > Bacillota > Bacilli > Caryophanales > Bacillaceae > Bacillus > Bacillus cereus group sp. BceL220. The sequence goes on from NZ_JBPWBC010000004.1 coordinate 209,125, forward strand.
AGCATGCTGCGGATGTCGGATGTCTTCAACAGTTGCTATACTATGTAACCAGTTGCTCCACTCTTCTTCAGTTAAAAGATTTTGGTTACGTAACGACATAATTGGCGCTACTAATCTCTCATCCTCAAAGTGAATGTATACGTAGTCATGTAAGCGTACCTTCTGACGAACGGCAGCTAGTATTGCATATGAGAACTCACGATTTTGGATTGTACGCGCTAAAGCATCAAGCGCATCTGCTGCATGTGCAGTAGAGTGTGCCCAGCCTTTTCCTTCTACGTAGCCTCTTACATCTTCTTCTAAATATACATATTCCAGCACTTGTTCTGCCACACTGTACAGTTGTTCTTCAGATAACAGTGGTTCTCTTTCATGAACAGATAAAATAAGTGGCGGAATTAATACGGAGAACGCACGTTTAAATACAGAGTCTGTTCCCTTTTCACCAATTTTATAAAATAAATAATCAGGACTAATCGCTTGTAACATTAATCCTCGTAACTCTTTTTGTCTAAATACATCATTTGTAATCCATGTGTGAAGCGTACTATAAATTAAATCATCACGTAATTCAGCATCAGGTGATCCGATATAATCTAACATCCACTGCGCATATGGATATGCATCCACATCTTCTGGTACAGCATAATTATTATTTTTAATTTGTAGTAGTTCTTCTTTTAATTCTAGTACTTCATTCATTAAATTTCCTGTCCCCTTTTTGCGTTTTTTATTGTCTTATCCCCTTTTATTTGCTTCATAAAATTAATTTAATTATAACAATAAATAAAAGGCTATACATATATTTCTGATTATGTATTACGCTCTTTCATGAAATATAACTTCTGGATTTTCTAAATCACTATTCTGAAATACAACATCCGCACACTCTATCGGATTATGCTCATCTATATACATCTTACAGGCCGCATGATATCTGGTTAAAAACATTTTCTCTGCTTCTTCATAACTTCCAAAAGCCTCCGTCTCACGCTTTGCGCCACGTTTTCTCGCAATCTCAAAATCTGTATCTACAAAGATTTTGTAATCAAATAAATGCTCAACTTCTTTTTTCAATAGAAACGTTCCATCTACTATTAATATCATATTTTGCGTGGCCACTAGTGGCTCATTATGTACAGGCATATCCGTTTTTAAATTATGAGAACTCGTTTCATATTGTAAATTCCCGTTTGGTCCTAAAGGCTTTAATAACCTTTCTTTGAAAGCTGTATAATCGTGTGCATCTTCGTAATACCCTCTTGCAGATTCTTTACCTTGTGCATAGCGAATCACTCTTGAATTATGAAAATCGTCGATGCTAGCGCATGTTACTGGTAACCCTCGTTTTTTTATTTCTTCCGCTAGTTCATTTGCAATTGTTGTTTTTCCTGAAGCTGTAATACCACTTACTCCAACTCTTGTTGGATGAGTTAAGTTTAATTTTAAAATATGATCTACAATTTCTTTCATGCGTTGTATTCGGTTCATGATATTTCCTCCTACAATCAGTTTACATAACATAATTACAGGTAACATTTCATATCATTATTTGTCGGTAAGTCGATATCCTATTTCGAATCGTTGATATATCGAAAAAATCGTTGATATATTTTAAGTTACGATAGATATATTTGAAAAATCATTGATATATTATGATTGGCTTACTTCCCCTTAAACCCTCGATACAATGCAGTCCGTAACTCTTGTTTGTATTCCTCGATTTCGGGCATTTCTAGTTCTTCAGCTAACCGAATTGCCAATTCAATATCATACGGTACACGTACGAGTTGAATAGAAAAGCTCGTTGCTTCTTTTTCATTGTAAGTTCCTTCAAATATTAAATAGGACGCTTGTGTAATTTCAAGAGGATTACCTACACTACCAGCATTACATAACGTTTTCCCTCTGAAATTTTGAACGAACGCTTGGTGAACGTCACCGTAGCAAACGACATCGGGTTTTCTTTCCCCTTCTATATTCTCTGTGAGCTCACTATTTTCGAACATACTAATACGTTCTTCTCTTGAAGCGTGTGGTTGAATTCTTTCATATAAACTTCTCGGTGAGGCGTGGAACATACGAATGAGTTTGCCGCTCATAAAAAATTCGATTGAAAATGGTAAACTTCTTAAATAGTTGTTTTGTTCTTCTGATAATTGTTTTTGATGCCATTTTAACGCTTCAAATTCAGTCGGTTTTGTAATGAAATCATCCCAGTTCCCCATTACAACTCCTTCACATTCTTTACGAATGATTTCAATTGCTTCACTGGAATGAGGTCCTTTTCCTACTAAATCTCCAAGACAAATAATGCGCTCGATTCCTCTTAATTTAATATCATTCAACACGGATTCTAATGCTTGAATATTACCGTGAATATCTGAAATTACTGCTATTTTATCCATATAAATTACTCCTTTATTTATTAAATTCGCTTGATTGATACCATTTTGGAATATAGGATGAAAAATCATTATGATCTTCTAAAATTCCATTTAACCTTTCCTTCATATCATCTAATAAATATGGTGTGCTTCGGTTTGTCCATACGATATCAGCCGGGAATATCATTGCTGCATATAATGAGTACAGTTTCCAAAAATGTAGATCAGGTTCTCCTCCGCAATAGCCGTGAACTTGTCCAACCGCAAATGGTTTGCTTATATTCGTTGTAAATAGTGCTACTTTATAAAAATCATGAATAGGATCACCAATATCGAATCTAGCAAAATCAATGACAGCCCGAAACTCATTTTGGTCAATCATTATATTAGCCGGATGAAAATCGTCATGTAAAAATACGATGGGACGATTTTTTAATAAATCTTTATGATTTCCTACAAAATCTATCACTGTATTTAAACGAAAAAAGTCTACTTCATATTCTTTCAACGCTTCTAAGTATCTCTCATATTTACTCCATATAGACATTTCCCATGAATTACTTTTATCTTCTTTTTCAATTAAATGAATCTTTTTTAGTACTTCTCCAGCCTTTTTTCCAGCCCTATACTGCTCTTCTGTAGACAACGTTCTTAATATATCTTCACCATCTAATCCATCAATCCATTCAAAAACTTGTACACATTTATTGAATTTAGTAAGACTAATAAAATGAATTAATTTTGGCATAGGAATATGTAAAGAATCTAGCTGCTGCATATATTCATATTCTTCCTGCTTCCGTTCAAAATATGATGAATCGCATACTTTAATAAAATACGAGGCCCCACTCTCTAATTCAATTTTATATTTCTCATCGAATGAAAAGCCTTTTGAAATAACAGTCGCTTTTAACATACGAGGCCATTCTAGTTTTCTCTCTATCTCTCTAAGGATTTCTTCCACAACATTCACCTCTATTAATATATGTACAAACTACCTAGCACTTCATGCTCTCGTTTATTTCCACCTGTAAACTCTACTGCAAATGGATTTTCGCCATTCTTATTCAAATGTTCTAGCACTAGCCCTTCTTCAATCGGTTCACAAAACTGTACATGAATATCTCCAAACACTACACTTTGACACTCAGCATTCCATTTTTCATTTTTCACAACTGAGCTTGTAGATAGTCCCATTACTTTTTTCCATTTCCGCACCGTTTCTCGAACGTTTTTCACTGCGTAATGGATCGTTTCAATTTGTTGTACTTTGTTTTTATGTTCCGTAATCGTTCCAATGTTACGTAAATCGTTTCTTCTTTCTTCGTCCGTTTCATTCCACTGTATAAAGAAAGGTAATTTCGGTCCGTTCTCTTCTTGCTTAACAAATAACATTTTCCATTCTAAAAGCCGGCCATCTTTTCTCATGCGTTTCCCTTCAAATGGCCCTATCGTATGTAAGCCGTGCTTCTTAAAGTTAACTGCTAGCTCCTCAATTGCATCTGTTAGGATCGCGATTTGTAGCATTCCTTCTCCATTTTGTAGTTTCACCACTGTTTCTTGTACTAATGGATTTTCTGCTTCTTTCGCTTTTTCTTCATGTTGAACTGCTAAAAATTCTATATATGATAAATCAAAATAACTTAAACTATTCCAAGTACCCCAATTCGTATGCTCTCCGCCTAATACAGTATGAAATCCAAGTTCCTGCATTTGTTTTGCCGCTTCCTCCGGTGTACCATGAACTGTGTGAACGAGATGATCAAATCGTAACATGTCTTTCTCCCCTTTCTCTCCATCCTTTTATTGTATATTTTATTTTTCTTTCATTCAATTCAAAAACTTTAAAACCTAGTTGATTTATACGATTAATATGTATTATAATGAAACAAATTTAATTATTGCTGATTGGAAAAACCAAAGGCACTTTTCTCATACGGGAAAAGTGTCTTTTTCATTTATTATTACAGGGGGATTATTTATGCAGAAATTAATTGTCTTTGCTATTATTGGATTTTTCGCTCAATTGATCGATGGAGCACTTGGAATGGCGTATGGGGTAACGTCTACTTCACTATTATTAATGTTTGGTATTGCACCGGCTGTAGCTTCCGCATCGGTTCATTTAGCTGAAGTGGTTACAACTGCAGCTTCTGGCGCATCTCATATCAAATTTGGAAACGTTGATAAATATACAGTTTCCAGGCTTACATTACCTGGGGCAATCGGCGCATTTGTTGGGGCATGTTTTTTAAGTAATTTGCCTGGCGATGTGATCAAACCGTACATTTCCATATTTTTATTCACTTTAGGGGTTTATATTTTATTACGATTCATCATTCAAAAACAAATTGTCACTTCAAATAAGCGTATGTCTGCAAAACAACTTGTGCCGCTTGGTTTATTCGCTGGATTCGTTGATTCAACTGGTGGCGGTGGTTGGGGGCCGATTACGACACCCGTTCTTCTAGCAAGAGGAAATGAAGCTAGAAAAGTTATTGGATCTGTAGATACGAGTGAATTTCCTGTTTCACTCGCTGCAACAATTGGCTTCTTCATCTCACTTGGCTGGGAACAAGTAAGCTGGGTTTGGGTATTTGCGTTAATGCTTGGCGGTATTGTCGCAGCTCCAATTGCTGCATGGTTAGTTCGTATCGTTCCAGCACATTTACTTGGGGTATTAGTTGGCGGTCTTATTATCTTTACGAATATACGTACACTGCTTACTACATTTAAAGTGGATCCAACTATTATTTCACTTTCTTATGTTACAGTTGGTCTTGTCGTTATTATTTCTATTTTCATTGCTGTTCGAAATCATTCCAATCGTCCTAACGCATCAACGGCTGAGTATCCAAATGATCAGAAGCAAATGCTACCATAACTATAAGAAATACCGCCCAATTTAGAGCGGTATTTTTTATTTTTCTATTTTCCAATTAATCATCGTTTCTGTAGCATTTACTCTCTTCATATGTAACTTTTCTAAAACACGAATCGAACTATAATTATCTAGAAGTGTCTCTGCAATTATTGTTTCTACCTCTCCTGTTTTGAAAGCCCAATCGATTAGTTCTTTTACAGCTTCTGTTGCATAGCCCTGATTCCAATATTTCTCAATGAATCCATAGCCAATTTCTACTGTTTGATCCTCGTTTGGTTTCCCTTTAAACCCAATATCACCTAAAACGGTATCATCTTCTTTCCGAAGAACATACCACGCCCCCATGGTAATAAAGCCGCATCTTGTTTTACATTCTCTACATGCCCTACAATATGCGGACCGCTATTATATCCTTGCTCGTTAGCGACTTGAATACTCTCTTCTGTACACGGCACTATATAGAGCCTTTCTGTTTCTAATTTCATTTTGATTTCCCCTTTTTGCTTAAACGTTACTCTAATTATAACAAATAATAAAACTTTATCATAAATGTCGAATTATATTTTTCTGAATTTTCTTTTAATTTAGAGGGTTTTTCAATATTTTTTGCGAAACATTTGTATAACAATTTTTTCTTTGCTTATTGCTACATAATAGTAGGTTCGGGTGGAGTTTTGCAAGCGTTTCCTATACAATAACCGATATTTTTTGACTTTTCCTAACAAAATATCTTGCAATATATTCAGAAAGTCATTACAATTGCCATATATTAAAAATCTTAGCAATATATAAATCCTCATCAATCCGATGAGGTAGAGGTTGCGACTTTTAATAGTAAAACGGACGAGACACAGAGAATGTCAGCTGACTCCGTTTGAAAGGAAAAGTTGCCGAAGTTTATATTTCTTCTCTGGAAATATGAGCTGGGGCTGTCTCCGAAAGGAACAGAACTGTCACGTTTACAAAATTACCGTGTAAACGTGGGGTGCTATCTTAACGGAAGGGTATGATGGGGTGGTTATTTGTGAAACGTTCCGCCAAATTCCTTTGGCGGTTTTTTGTATTTTTCTCCCCCGCTCCTTCCTAACCTACAAGAAAAGGAGTGTTGAACATGAATAGCGCAACAAATCAATCTACCTCTAAAACGCAAACTACACAAGGACAAGGTGAATTAAAACGCGGATTAAAATCTCGTCACCTTACGATGATTTCTCTCGGTGGTACAATTGGTACCGGACTATTTCTTGCCAGCGGTGGTGTCATCCATACAGCTGGACCTGGTGGCGCATTAATTGCATACGCCGCAATTGGAATTATGGTTTATTTTTTAATGACAAGCTTAGCTGAACTTGCAGCTTACATGCCTGTTACTGGATCTTTTAGCACGTATGCAACAAAATTTGTTGATCCATCACTTGGCTTTGCACTTGGATGGAACTATTGGTATAACTGGGCAATTACGATTGCTGCTGAACTTGCAGCCGTAACATTAATTATGAAATTTTGGTTCCCAGATACCCCTTCTCTTATTTGGAGCGGATTATGTTTAGCTATTATTTTCCTTTTAAACTATTTATCTGTTAAAGGGTTTGGTGAATCTGAATATTGGTTCGCACTTATTAAAGTAGTTACGATTATTATCTTTTTAATTGTTGGTTTCATGATGATTTTCGGCATTATGGGCGGTGAAACGGTTGGATTTAAAAACTTCACTGTTGCAGATGCACCATTTAACGGCGGTATCATGGCAATTATCGGTGTGTTTATGGCAGCTGGTTTCTCATTCCAAGGTACTGAACTATTAGGAGTAGCTGCTGGTGAAACGTCTGATCCAGAACGTAATATCCCAAAAGCAATTCGTTCAATCTTTTGGCGTATTCTTTTATTCTATATCCTTGCGATTCTCGTTATCGGTTTATTAATTCCTTATACAACTGAAAGCCTTGCTGCAAGTGATGTTACAGTAAGTCCGTTTACACTTATTTTTGAAAAAGCGGGCGTTGCCTTTGCTGCTTCTGTTATGAACGCTGTTATTTTAACTGCTGTACTATCTGCTGGTAACTCTGGTATGTATGCATCAACTCGTATGCTTTGGGATTTAGCACGCCAAGGAAAAGCACCAAAGTTTCTTGGTAAATTAGATAGCCGCGGTGTACCTGTTAACGCGTTAATCGTAACGTCAATTGTTGGTAGTATTGCTTTCATTGCTTCTTTATTCGGTGACGGTGTTGTATACATTTGGTTATTAAACGCATCTGGAATGTCTGGTTTTATCGCATGGGTTGGAATTGCAATTAGTCATTACCGTTTCCGTAAAGCATATATCGCACAAGGAAAAGATTTAAATGACTTACCATATAGAGCAAAATGGTTCCCATTCGGTCCAATCTTCGCATTTACACTTTGTATCATCGTAATTTTAGGACAAAACTACGGCGCATTTATGGGTGAAGCAATTGATTGGAACGGTGTACTCGTTTCTTACATCGGTTTACCACTCTTCTTAGTACTATGGTTAGGTTATAAATTTACGAAAAAAACAAAAGTGATTCCACTTGATAAATGTGAACTAAAATAAAGTGAAACGAGCAAACAAATTTGTTTGCTCGTTTTTTGTTGCAAACCTCTTTACTTCCCTATTGCTCCTGTTTTTGCAATAATAAAGGAAATATAAATAAAGGTTGGGATACAATGAACATTCGCATTACTGATGAAGCGAAAGCAGCTATACATAGATTAGAACTTGAAGATAAAAAGATCGTTCGCATTAGAGGAACAATGACGAACTCTTGTAGTATTTTCGTTGATGTCGATTTAATTTGGGATACATATAACGCAGATGATGTTGTATATGAAGATGCAGAGCTTATCGTACAAATGGATTCATTCACGAAAGACTACACTGGTGATACGGTGAAACTTGATTATAAGACGACAGGTTTTAGTATTACGACTCCGAGTGAGACTTTGGTTTATGGATTGTCGATTAAAAAATAAAAATTGTTTTCATTTGACCACCGAGGTGAAAAAATGGGTAAATATGTTCCGTTAAAATTTTTATTTAATGAAGAATTAGCAGAAAAAATAGCTGATTCTATTTGTAAACACGATCCTTGTTTCTCTAAAAGCATCTTTGTAGATTCTGTAGCTTGTAAAGTTGAAAATTTAGAGTTAAAACAGCGTATTGAAGTAATTGCAGATGAATTACACAATGCTTTACAAAAAGATTTTAATGCCGCAATACATATATTACTGAAAACATTAGGACCAGAAAATACAACAGAAGTAGGCACATTTACAAATGGATATATGTACATGCCTGTTGCAAAATACGTTGAAAAATATGGGCTTAACGATTTTAAAATCTCGTTTAATGCAATGTATGAAATAACGAAAAGGAATACTGCTGAATATGCCATTCGGCCCTTTCTTGAAACATACCATGAAGATACACTAAACATATTACAACAGTGGATTCATGACGAAAACAGCCACATTAGGAGATTAGTTTCTGAAGGTACAAGACCAAGGCTTCCTTGGGCTAAAAAAATAGGAGCTCTAAAAGGTGATTTTAAGTACAATTTACAACTTCTTGAACCATTAATGAATGACCCTTCTAAATATGTTCAAAAATCTGTAGCCAATCATATTAACGATATTACGAAAAAAGATAAAGAACTCGTTTTCCAATGGTTACAACTATTACGCGATAAACAGCATCCTGTTAACCCTTGGATTATAAAACATGGGTTAAGAACGATGATTAAAAATAGTACTTTACCAAAAGATTTTTGTTTTTAGTAATTTAAATAAAAACCCTTCTACTTCAAAAATGAAGCAAAAGGGCTTTTTTTCTTTCAAACATTATCCTTGCCTTAAAATATTTTGAAACATTTCCGGCTTATTTCGTTCAAAACTTTCTATTAGTCCTTTTCCAAATATCGTTATACTCTTCTCCCAAGGATGACCTAAATAACCCCACTTAAAGTCCTTCTGAATAAAAAAGTAGTAATCTCCATTCGGAAATATTGGTATAATCCACTCATCAAATTCATTTCTTTCAAACTCTAAGTGAGGATTCACCCAATAACACTCATGTTGCCAATCTAGTGCCATTATATATTCATTCGATGCTGTATTTTCCTTAAACACTTGTAACGCTTTATCTTCCAAATCGTCATACACATCTAAATCTACCGATTCTCCAAAGTAATGAGAAATATTATATGTAATAAAAGGACTTGGCACCTTAAATGATGGAAATGTAGAAACACTTGGCGAAAACTCAAGTTCACTATATAACTTGTTCCAAATTCGATCATCCTCTTTGTCTGTAAACTCCATCCAGTTCTTCATTAAACAACACCTTCCCATGTAAGTTCAAAGGATTTTCACTCTATAATGCCGAATATATAAATAACCATTCTCACAAGGAGCGAATCTATATGAATCTATTCGAACACGAAACGTAAAACTGCCTCTCTTTCATAAGAGGTCCTCCCTTTTTCTTTTCTCATCATATCATTCATTTACGAAATAGGAGGACATAATTATGAAACGTGATCCATTATTTTTAACTTTATTAGAACGTGCAAATACACATTTTAGCGGCTGGGATTTTTCTTTCATTTCAGAAACGGGTCGAATGAAGAGTGAGCCTTTATCGTGGTCGTACGGCAGTACTGCTTTTCAGCTTATGCAACATGCAGAATCAATGCTCGATATGGGTACTGGCGGCGGAGAGTTTTTATCTATGTTACAACCGTTCCCGTCAACTATTTATGCTACTGAGGGCTACGCTCCAAACGTGCCAATTGCTCGAAAGAAATTAGAGCCTTTAGGGGTTACTGTTGTAGAGGTGAACGATGATACTGCATTGCCATTTCAAGATGGTCAGTTTAATCTAATCCTAAACCAACATGAATCATATGCTGCTTCTGAAGTAAAAAGAATCCTTTCTCCAAATGGAACATTTCTTACACAACAAGTTGGCGGTCTCGATTGCGCGGAACTTAATGACCAATTTGACACACCACTAAATAATGAATTTGCAAGTTGGTCGCTTGAAGCGGCATGTAATGAACTACAGGAAAACGGATTTACTATCTTAGAAGCAAAAGAAGAATTCCCTTTCCAACGCTTTTATGATATTGGCGCTATCGTCTATTATTTAAAAGCAATTCCGTGGCAAATTCCTGATTTCACTGTCGAAAGGTACTATGAGGAGTTATATCGTATACATGAGATTATCTTGCAAAAAGGATATTTTGATGTGAAGCAACATCGATTTATGATTAAGGCGATTCGTGACTAACGGAAAAGAGGTGGCAAAGCCACCTCCTTTTTTGTTCCGTTTACGTATGTTCTCTACTCTTTCACCATAAGAAAAGTTATATCATACATATTACAATTATGACCAATGAATTGTATTTCTGAAACTTATAATCACCTCGCATATATAACGAGAGCAAAAACGTGATTTTTCACTTTCCTCTTCTATTGAGAAACAAGTTGTTTTTCATATCGCTTGTTCGCATCATCTTCTTTCAAACATGCAGTTGTGTAATTAATAATATTCCGGTTATCGTACGTGAATATATGTTTTAACTTATTTTCTTCTGTTAATACTGTCGGTAAGTATTTTGGTAAATTGCTAACTACTCCTCTATTATCACCATCTAATATCCAATCAATTTCTTTCCATTCTAATAAGCCTTCAGCCGTACGTAATGGTGTATTCATTTGCATTCCATCTGGCAAATCAGCAACGAACACATACATTCCTTCACTAGCCTGGGGCTCACCTTTACCTTTAAAACCAACAGTCCCTTTATACGTTACACTTGAAAGTTCTATGCCCGTTTCCTCAAACGTTTCTCTAATTATTCTTTCGTATGGCGTTTCATTCTCTTCTATTTTTCCTCCAACACCATTCCACATCCCCATATTCGGCTTTTTATTTCTATTTAATAGCAGTATTTTATCGCTTTTTCTAATAAAGCAAATTGTGTATTTGTACATACGATCATTTCCTTTCATTTTCCACATGAGTTATTTGGCTTATTTTCAAGTAAAAACACTCGCCTTACAATTCCTTACTACATAATATATAGTACAACTTTCATGCGTAAACACTTTACGTCAAACGAGAGAATCCTTTTTAGAAAGGAGAATTTAAAATCGATACTATAAGCAATGAATTTCTAAAACAATATTACGACAGCCTCGTGTGGTTAAACGATACACAATGGTTTGGAGTTCCAATCTGTAAACTTCCCTCTGATCTCTTTTTGTATCAAGAAATCATTTATGAATTAAAGCCCGATTTAATTATTGAATGCGGGACTTTTCACGGTGGTAGTGCACTGTATTTAGCTTCTATGTTAGATTTAATTGGAAAAGGTCACGTACTTACTATCGATATAACTCCGCAGCCAAATCGGCCATCACATAATCGGATTACGTATTTAACAGCATCTTCTGTTTCTGTGCAGGCCATCCAAACAATAGTAAGTATGCGCAAACCTGATGATGTGATTTTAGTTATTTTAGATTCTGATCATAGTAAAGAGCATGTTTCCAAAGAACTCTTGCTATATAAATCTATCGTCACTACTGGCAGTTATATAATTGTAGAAGATACCTCCATTAACGGAAATCCGCTTCTTCCCGATTGGGGTCCTGGCCCAATGGAAGCTGTGGAAGAGTTTTTAACTAAAAACAATAACTTCATAATCGACGAGTCTAAACATAAATTTTTCATATCATTTAATCCAAAAGGTTTTTTAAAGAAAATAAAGTGAAACTTTAATAAGTGGGGTTTTGCTCATCCCCCACTTATTCTATCATTTTCATTTTTGAAAAAGGATAATATACAAATTCCACCTTGCCAATTATGTTATCTTCTTCAATATATCCTAAGCCATTGCGACTATCTCTACTTACTTCGCGGTTATCTCCCATTACAAATAACTTATTTGGCGGAATTTTTGTCTTTTGAAAGTTATAAAACACTTGTGTGTTGTTAAATAAATCTTTGTTCGTATATGGTTCTTCTTGCTTTTTATCGTTCACATATACCTTTCCGTTCGTTATGTTAATTACATCACCAGGAAGCCCTATTACACGTTTCACATAATATTTCGATTCATCCTCTTCTTTTATAATGACAATTTCTCCGTGTTGTAAATTAGAAAGACGTACTACCGCTTTATTTACAAATACGTAGTCTTCTTCATATAAAGTCGGCTGCATCGATTCCCCTTCCACCTTACATAAAGTAAAAGAATGGTAGCCTATGACTATCACCAATATAAATAGTATGTACTTTCCCCAGCCTCTCTTAATCTCCTTTTTCATATCCATTCCCACCTTATAAAGCGCTTTTTAACTCAAAAAATATATCACTGCACAATATGTTTCCATGCAGTGATACTATTTTTACTGTGCCTTGTTCGGTTGTTCTACTGGAATTGAATTTGTATTTGATCTATTTGTTTTTAATTCAAAATACGCATCCAAAATCTCTTTACCAATCGCAGAATTAATTCCTGATTTATCATCATTCACCCATGGTACAACAACTGAAAAAGCTACTTCCGGATCCGCATCATATGGTGCATAACCGGCAAGAGTTAAATTATAACATTTTTTTCGGTTGTTGTTCTCATCTCTTCCAATATCACTTTCTCCACCATATACTGTCTCAGCTGTTCCTGTTTTTCCCGCTGGTTTATATGGTAGACCTTTAAATGTTCCGGTTCCGGTTCCGTCAGCTTCTTGAAAAACTCTTCTAAATCCTTCTTTTACATGATTAATGTACGAAGTTTCCATATCCACTCTATTTAATACAACTGGTTCAATCGACCGAACGACTTTTCCTGCATCCTCTGGTCTATTCGGTTGCTCTCTAACTTCTTGTACAATTTGTGGTTTCATTCGGTAACCGCCATTTGCAATGGTTGAAATATATTGCGCAAGCTGAAGCGGCGTATATGTATCATACTGTCCAATCGCGTAATCAAGTAAAAATCCGGGTATGTTATCAGTTCTACCTATTTGACCGATTGATTCATTTGGCAGGTCAATACCAGTCGACACACCTAGGCCAAATTGTCTAAAATAGTAGCGCATTTTATTAAATGTTTCTTGTTTAATATCTAATGGATTGTTTGGAACATAATTAATGCCTGCCATTTTTAAAGCTGTATTAAACATATAAACGTTCGATGACACTTGCAAAGCTCTTAAATCATCAATATCCCCAAATTCTTTCCACGATTTCTTCGGCTTAGAACTTCCTTTAAAATACATTGGCGCATCAAAGAAGTGTGTATACGGCTTAATCGCTTCTGTTTGATATCCAGTTAATAAAGTAGCCCCTTTTACAGTTGACCCTAACTCATAAGAACTTGTCATCGTTCCTAATGCATAATCTTCTATTTGCATACCGCCATCTTTATTTACAATTTTCTTTCCTGCCATTGATAAAATTTGACCGTTTTTCGGATTCATCATTACTACGAACGCACGATCCATCATCGGCTCTGCAGCATGAAAGGCTCGTAAATTCTTTTCAAGGCTTCCCTCTACTCTTTTCTGTAAATCCATATCGACTGTTAACATCAAGTTATTTCCACTTTTTCCTTCAGTCACTTTTTCTGTTCGAACAATCTTCCCTGCTTTATCCATAATATTTTTAGACTGTTCTTTCGTTCCATGTAGTGCATCTTCGTATTGTTTTTCGATGTAACTTTTACCAATACGGTCGTTTCGATTATAATCACGAACTAAATAATAATCTAATTGTTCTCTTGGCAACCCTTCATTTTCATTAGAAACGCTACCTAGTATAGAGCGCAGTATTTTATCATTTGGGTATTCACGTTCCCAATCTACTGTTGTATCCACTCCCGGTAAACTTGCCAACCTTTCACTAACGACAGCATATTCATTTTCACTTACGTCTTTTTTAACGATTTGCGGAGTCATTTTATATCCCGCATTCATTTTGCTTTTAATTACTAATACTTCTATATCTTCCTTTGAAAGCTCATTTAATTCTTCTTGTGTAATTCTTTCCCGGCGCAGTTCTTCTACTTTTTTATCTAACTCTTTTCCTTCTATTTCTTGCTTTCTAAATTTACTCTCATCTTCTTTCGTTACTCTCGCTGCTGCCCGCTTTTCATTTAACTGCATCCAAAAATCTTTTTTATCTGTCTCTGTTAACTTATCCATGTCCTCTTGCGACATTTCAATTAGCTTAGCTAAATCTCTTGCTACTTGTAAAACTTCTTTCGAGTCCACTCCTCTCATTTTCGTATATGTAACGGTTCGTAATGGTTTATTATTTACAATAACGTGACCTTGTCGATCAAACATTTTCCCTCTAGGAACGGGAGTACTTACCGTTACATCTTCCTTTTTATTTACTTCATTTCTATACGTTTCTCCATCAATGATTTGTACTTTACCTAATTGAATTATAATAGCTGAAAATAAAAGAAAGACAATAAAAAATAGTACATTTAACCGAAATGGAATATGAGTCTTTTTCTTTTTCGATTGTTTTTTCTGCTCCTTTTTCTGTCTCATTTCGCTCCCTCGCTTCATTCTATTAACATTTCTACGCAAAATCATTATGTATCAAATTTATTTATATGATATATATAGAATTTTATATTAATTACTAAAGAAATAAAAGATTTAATTTTCAGTTTTTTAATTTTATAACCTATTTATTACCATTCCCCTTCATACGTCATAACATGAATTTTATTCAAACAAAAAACTGAGGTGTTCTCTATACACCTCAGTTTTTCATAAAAATAATAACTTATTTAACCGACGATAACCCTTCAACAAACTCACCAATCTTATTTTGAAAAACAAAATCAAAGTTATATTCCTGTCCTGTTAACTCTTCATTTACTAAAATAGTTGTTGCTCCTACTTCCCTCTTTGCAATTTGCGGGAATGAAGCGACAGGCTGTACTTTTAGTGACGTTCCCATAACGATAAGCACATCTGTTTCATATAAACGTTTGATTGCATTTTGATATTGCGGCAATGTATCTCCGTATAAAACAACGTCTGGATTTAAAATGAAATTACACTTCTGACAGCGCGGCACTTCATGATTAATCATATACTGTAAATCATAGCCTGATTTACATTTTGGACAATGTGCTGTTTGAAGTGTTCCATGTAAATCGATGACATGCTTACTGCCACCTAATTGATGTAAACCGTCAATATTTTGCGTTAAAATCGTAATATCTTTCCCTTGTTCTTCTAGCTCAGCTAAAAAGCGATGGCCACGATTTGGTTTATATTGATGGAACGTATTAATTTGAAAGATTTCTTTATAATGCTTCCAAAACTCTTTCGGACTCCGGTTATAGTACCCTCTTGATAAGTACATCTCCACATTCGCATCAGCATACAACCCATTTGCTGAACGAAAATCTGGAATACCACTTTCCGTACTTGCACCAGCGCCTGTTAATACTGTAATTTTCTTCGCTTTTTCTAAAATTGAACGTACTTCTTCAAATTGTTGCACAAAAATCACCTCTATGTATTTTCCTATTCTTATTATACCAGTTGTTTACAGGAGGTGTTGTACAATTCATTTTACTTAATGCGTTGCGCCCCCAACCTCTACAATATCTACTTCAACTGTCGTCGTTACTTCGATTGCCAATTCTATCCCCTTACGAATAGTAGAAAGTGACATACTCGGTTGCCCTGGATAATTACTCGCTTGTTCTGGTAAGAACGGAATGTGAATGAATCCACCTTTTATTTTCTTATCATGTTTCTCTAGTTCATGCATAAGTCCATAGAATAAGTGATTACAAACGAATGTGCCTGCCGTCTGTGAAACAGATGACGGTATGCCCTCTTCGCGAAGTTTTTTTACGATTGCTTTCATCGGAAGTGTAGACCAATATGCAATCACTCCTTCTTCTACAACTGGTACATCTACCGGCTGATTCCCTTCATTATCAGCAATTCTTGCATCATCAATATTAATTGCGACACGTTCTATCGTAATATCTGGTCTGCCCCCAGCTTGTCCGATACATATAATAATTTCCGGCGCTAGTTCTTCTATATACTCTTTTAATATGCTTATTGATTTATGAAATACAGTTGGTACTTGTTTGCTTATTATCTTGTATTCTCCAATTGTTTTTTCATGCAAACCTTTTGCTACTTCCCAAGCTGGATTGATATTTTCTCCGCCAAACGGATCAAACCCTGTTAATAATACTGTTTTCATAGTTTTATCCTCCTAATTAGAAACGATATACAAGGCCGTACATAATAAACATATTTATGATAAAAGTTGAAAGAGCAATTGGTACTTGTGCTTTAATAACCGCATTTTTATCCTTTAGCTCTAAAAGCATCGCAGGTACGATATTAAAGTTTGCTGCCATTGGAGTAAGCAGCGTTCCGCAATATCCAGCAAACATACCGAGTGCTGCCATAATTGCTGGGTTTCCGCCGTGCATTTGAACTATTAAAGGTAAGCCAATTCCGCCAGTAATAACAGCAAACGCTGCGAATGCATTTCCCATTACGACTGTAAATAGCATCATGCCTAAACAGTACGCCATAACAGCAACGAACGGATACTCTGTCGGTAGCACTTGTCCAACTAAGTCTGAAACAACTTGTCCAACGCCAGACTTCGCGAATATACCGCCAAGTGCTGCTAACATTTGTGGCAAAATAACAGCCCAGCCGACAGCTTGTAATAGTCTGCTTCCTTCTTGTACAGGCGTTGTTATTTTTGATTTTGTAATACGCATCGCCGCAACGAATGCGAGTAATGCACCAAGCGCTAATGCAACTAATGTTACTTTATCTGGATCAACAAGAGAGACATTTCCCCATTTAATTTTCCCTAACGTCAACGTACCGATAATTGTAAAAATAGGAATTAATAGTGCAGGCATAAAAATTTTATTTTTTAATTTCTCAGCATGTTTCACACGTTCTTGTACTGGAACTTCTTTTTCCTCTGATTTTGTTACTTTATTTAGTGAAGCTAAAACGACCATAGCGAGCACTATACAGCCAACGTAAAACGAAGGAATTACATTTCCGAATAAAAATGTAACTGCAAACAATGCCCAAAATAAACTAGAACCGAATCTGTTTGGATGTTCACGATCGAATGCGATACGAACAGCGATAAAAGCAACGATTATCCCTAATACATAATAGATTGTATCCATTGTGATGATGTTCATATTAAATTGCCTCCTTCTCTTCTTTTCCTTCTGCCTTCATTGTTTTCTCTATATATTTATCAAACCTTCTAAATCTAATCCAGCTTACAATAAGTGCAGATATTGCTGTCGGAATGCCCCAAAGTGCCATATCCCATACTCCGACATGCATACCTACTGAATCGAAGAATCCTTTCATTAATAAAATAGCTCCAGTTGCGATGAAAATATCTTCTCCGAAAAACCAAGCTGTATTTTCAGCAGCTGCTGCGTTTGCTTTAATCTTTTCTCTTAATTTTTCAGGAAGTTTACCGTATTTACCTTGCGCGGCCCCTTCTGCCATCGGTGCAACGAGCGGCCTTACTGTTTGCGCATGCCCACCAATATTAAGCCCTAGTGCTGCTGATGATTCTCTTATCGTAAAATATGACATTAATACTCTTCCAGTTGTTGCTCCTTTTGATTTCGTTATAAGTGCTTCTGCTCTTTCTTTTAAACCGTAACGCTCTAAAATTCCGATTACCGGTAAAGTTAATATAATTGGCATAGACATATATCTATTTTCTATGAAAAATTTACCGAACATGCTGATCACATCATAAAAACTTAATCCTGAAACCATACCAGTAACAATACCTGCAACCATAACTACTAAAAGTGTATTTAGTCTAAATAAAAAGCCCACTGCAACAAGTAGTATTCCGATTAATTTAATCATCCCAGCACTTCCCCCTATTTTTTATTTCGGTGCACAAATAGAAATATCATTAAGTTTGAATGTTCTGTATATTCTTTCTGCAAATTGCACTGCTTTTTCCCCATCACCGTGTAAACAAATTGTTTGCGCCTGAACTGCTACTTTCTCTCCATTGACCGCATTTACATGGCCTTCTTTCACCATTTGAAGTACTTGCTTTATCGCTTCGTCTTCATCTTTTATAAGCGCATTTTCTTCTGTACGGCTCGTTAATGTACCATCTTGCTTATATGTACGATCCGCAAAAGCCTCTTGTACAAGAGTTACTTTGTATTTTTCTGCAGCCTGTATAAACGCCTCGCTATTTGCTAATCCATAAAGTAATAGACTTGGATTTATATGATAAATTGCCTTTGCAATTGCATCTGCAATTTCCGGATTAGACGCCGCCATATTATATAAGGCACCGTGCGGCTTTACATGCTGCATTTTCCCGCCTGCCGCTTTCACAAATGCGTCTAATGCGCCTGTTTGATATAAAACATAGTCGTATACTTCACTTGCTGAAACATTCATGTTTCTTCTACCAAATCCAATTAAATCAGGAAATCCAGGATGCGCCCCTACTGCTACGTTATGCTGCAAAGCTTTTTCAACAGTTTGACGCATAATAGACGGATCACCCGCATGAAAACCGCAAGCAACGTTTATAGAGGAAACGAACGGAAGAATTTCATCATCATTCCCCATTTTATAAGCGCCAAAACTTTCTCCTAAATCACAGTTTAAATCGATTGTAGTCATAATGTATTCCTCCTAATTTCAGCTTCGTAAAGCGATGAATTTCTTTAATAGATTCATATTTACTTCTTGTTCTATGTACAATTGTTCCGCTTCTTCAAGCGTAATTTTCTCAAAAGAAACATAGTCCCCCGGCTTTAGCTGGGCAAGAAGAGGTAAATCTACTGAAATGATATTTCCCATTCTCGGATAGCCACCTGTCGTTTGCCTATCTGCCATTAATATAATCGGCTGTCCACCATTAGGAACTTGAATGGTTCCAAATGTAACAGGACTCGATAAAATCTCTTTTTCTTCAATCCTATTTAAAACTTCTCCCTCAACCCTATAGCCCATACGGTCAGCATAATTAGATACCTTATACTCTTTCGTAAAAAATGCCTTTCTACTTCCTTCTGTAAATTGATTATATTCAAAGTCAGCTATGACACGAAGCTTAGGATGTTTCTTATACTTTGGTAGTACGCTGTTGCTAATTGCCCACTTCGTTTTTATACACTCATCTTTTTGTAAGTCTTGAATGAAACGATTCGCCATTTCTGGTCGTGCACCAATTTGGAAGTAGTCACCCTTTTTCAGCATTCTTCCTTCTATACCACCAATCGCAGCAAGTATGTACGTACTTTTGCTTCCCATTGTACGCTCAATATGTATACCACCCGCAAAAGTTACATACGCTCTGCAACCACTTTTCACTTTTCCAAAACAAAGCATACTACCTTCTTCCGCTAAAATGGGACGCCATAACGGGATACGTTCTCCATTCAATAACGGTTCCATATCTGCTCCGCCAATCGCAAGTAAAGTCGTTTTCTTTATTAACAATTTAGGTCCCATAATCGTCATTTCGAGTCCCGCTTCATTCTCCTCATTACCAACTAACATATTGATCATCCGAAGTGCACTTTGATCCATAGTCCCGCCAACTGGTACACCGTATTGTTGATAATGAGATCGCCCTAAATCTTGGACTGTTGTAAACATTCCTGCATGCAAAACCTCTACATCCATTCTTTAGCCCCCTCAAGTGATACGTACTCTTCCTTCGTTATTGGGATAAATCGTAAATACATACCGCTTTGAATAAAGGTTGGTGTTTCTTCTTCCGGATTAAATAAGGAGATTGGTGTTCGACCAATAATATTCCATCCACCTGGTGTTTCAAGTGGATAAATACCTGTTTGATTTCCGCCGATTCCTACCGAACCAGGTGAGATTTGTAACCGCGGTATTTCTTTTCTAGGTGTTTCTAATTCTTTTGATAGTCCTCCTAAATACGGGAACCCTGGTGTAAAACCTAACATATATACAAAATATGTAGTTTCACTATGTATTCGAATCACATCTTCTACTTGTAAACCTTTATAATGTGCAACCTCTTCTAAATCAGGTCCATATTCTCCCCCGTAGCACACTGGTATAGAAATATGTTTCACATCCTGTTTTACTTCTTCTTTATAAGAATCACACAGCTCCTTTATATACTGGCGAACGTAATCATATGACCTTTCACTTATCTCATTTCTCTTCCATACTTCGTATACATTGTAGTAAACAGCTAATGAAGTAAACGACGGAACGCACTCAATCATTCCTGCAAACGGATGTTGCTGCAGTGCTTGAAATAACCGCTGTACTTTCTCATATATATCCATCTTAATTTCTTCACCAAATGTAACAATAATTGCTTGATCCCCTAACGCAGAAAATTTCATCCTACTCCCTCTTTCTATGCCAAAAAGCCGAGTTCTTTCGAAATGCGATGTGCTGTTTCTTTCACCTTAGCGATAAAATATGAAATGTTACTTTCGCTGTACTCAATTGCTAATCCCGAAATACTCATACCTGCTACAACCGTTCCATCACTTGCGTAAATGGGCGCTGCTATTGCGGCTGTATGATTTTCTAACTCAGAATAACTAATGGTGTAGCCTTCCTTTTTTGCCATTTGCAACACTTCTAGCAATTGTTCCTTATCCACAATTGTTCCATCTGCAAACTGTTTTAAATCCACTTCCTCTATGTATCTCCGTTTCTCTTCCTCAGAAAAATACGATAGTAAAATTCTCGGACATGCACCAGCATAAAGCGGTGCTCTTCTTCCAACCGCCGTATACACGCGTACTGGCTGAACACCTTCCATCTTTTCAACATAAATTGCGTCATTACCATCTTGAATTATTAAATTAACTGCCTGTCCTAAACTATCTCTAAGTTCTTTCATATAAGGAATTGCTATATTCCTTACTGATAATCGTTGTGAAACAAGTTGACCGAACCGTAAAAATACGACCCCTAAACGATATTTCCCCTTTTCGTTTTTTTGTAAAAACTCCATCTCTTCTAACGAGCCAATTAAACGATAAACAGATGTTTTCGGCATATTTGTAAGCTGAACCATCTCAGTTAAACTTAACTCTTCATGCGCATAAAACAACTCTAAAATATCCATTGTCTTAACTGCCGTTTTATTTATACTCATTCTATCTCCCTTTCGTTCCGAATTACGGAACTTAAATTCCGTTTTTCGAAACAAACATATAATTTAAAATTATAAAATATTCTTTCAATTCTATCAATATTTTTTTCACGTACATAATCCGATATATTTTGTCCGCTATTAAAAAAACAAAAATAATATGTGATTTATATAAAATGAAAGGCTCTTGGATGATTGAAAAAACTTTAACACGTGAAGAATGAACTATTAGTGAATGTAATTTATATTGGAGTGATTCGCTTCCTGACAGTGAATATAAAATTAACCCTAGAAATCACGACGGTTCAATTTCTAACGTTCACATTGCTACAAAACTATTAGAATAAAAGCTGCAATAAAAAAGTAAATATAAAGAGCATGTATTGATCAATACATGCTCTTCTCATAGTTATTCAAATTATTCTTTTTTAACATGATTGAATGTTCCTTCGTACAACTACCGAGTCTATTAGTTGTATATTACTTATTTTTCAAAATCGTTCTTTTAGCTTTTTTAATAATTCTACTAGTTGATTTTATGTCAGCATCCTTTTCCCATTCTTTACACAGGTTCATTACCCAATCCGGTTTAGTTTTACTTGCATCATTTAACCAGTTTCCAACCGAATCTTGTACATATTTTGATGGATCTGATTTAAGTAAATTAAGAATAGGAAGTGCCTTTTCAGGTTCTTGTTTTAATATTTCAATATGTTTACTCCATACACCTCGAGGACGAATAGATTCTACAGAGAACCTGCGAATATTCTCATCTTCACTTTTTGCCCATTCTACTAACAATTCCACACTTTCTTCTATATTTTGTGAAAGTTCTTCTCTAATAGACATCCAAGCAATTTCTCGAACACCAAAATGATGATCCGCCGCAAAAGGTCGAATGTATGTTAATGTATCTTTTAATGTGTCATTTGATTTTTTATTCATAAACGCTGCCCAACATCGTACACTATCTGAAATATGATTAGATAATTTTAACAGTACGTCTTCCTTGTTTCCGTCATTCTCTTTGAGTATAATTTCATCCAATAAAGTCCCTGTTATTCGTATAACTTTCATTCCTGTTTCAACGTTCTGTTTTTCTAATTCAGCTACTATACATTCTAAACTATTCTTGAGTCCTATTGAAGGTAAGACATTTTTAAGTAGTTCAATATGATTTATAGCTAGCCATTCTATTAGATTAACACTTTCTACTTTCCCTTGCTGTAGTAATTGTAAGACCTCTTTAGGAATTTCGTTTACTTTCCTGGCTCCTTTCCTGTTTAAGATAATTTCTGATTCTTTCTTTATCATTTAAATTCCCTCCTTGCAATACTATCTTCAAATAAACAGAGGCCATTTTGAAAAGTAATAATCAAAATGACCTCTGTCTTTCTTAATTGAACATTCAATTTTACAAAAAATGTAATTTAAATCCACCGGAAGAATATTTCTCCCATACTTTTTCTTTATAACGCTCTTACTTGTTCCAACGGCCAGAAAACAGCTTGTCCTTTTCCGACAATTTCATCTTCTGAAATAAAGCCAAACATGCGACCATCCTTAGAAACTTCACGATTATCCCCTAAAACAAATACTTGGCCTTCTGGCACTTTCGTTTTCCCAGTGATTTGTTCTAACGTAAAGTCTGGAGTTAATACACGGCCTACTGCTTTTTCTTTAAACTTTTTTAAATATGGTTCTTCCATCGCTTTTCCGTTTACATATAAAACATCATTTTTATACTCAACTGTATCGCCTGGCAAACCAATTACTCGTTTTACTAAATCGTATCCTTCTTTTCCGTGGAAGACGATAATATCAAAGCGATCTAATCCACTTATACTATAACCAATCTTATTCACTAGAACTCGTTCGTTATTTTTTAAAGTGGGCATCATTGATTCACCTTGCACTAAAGAAGGTGTAAATAAAACACCACGAATAATAGCAATTAATACAAGGGTAAAACCTATCGTTTTAGCCCAAGAGAATAATTCTTTCTTCGTATTTTCCTTCATCATTTCTCCTCTTTCTTAAGCACTTATTTTATGATTTTAACTAATTCTTGTACTAAATTAGGGTCTATTTCAGAAAAACATGATTTTCCTTCTCTTACCGCTGTACCGACATGAGCTTGCGAAATTCCAGTTTCATCTAGCAATCGCTTTATATTTTCTTTCGTCACGCCAGCTCCAGCTACAAGCTGAATTTGACCATCGCTTACCTTTTGCATTTCTGTAAGCACCGGAATATTCTCTACTATATTTCCTTGTCCACCTGAAGTTAGAACGTGAGTCACTTTATGAAACTTCTTTAAAGTGTTCATTGCTTCTACTGGATTTTCTATATCATCTATCGCACGGTGGTACGTTACATTTATTCCATCTACAACAGATAGTAAGTCCGCTAATTTCTCTTCATCCACTTCATTTCGTTCGTTTAATACGCCTAATACTACACCAGCTGCTCCCAACTTCTGCGCAACTATAATATCTTCTTTCATCATTTCAATTTCTTCTTCCGTATATGTAAAAGACTTCGCATGCGGACGAATCATAACATGAATTGGTATACTTACCGCTTCTACCGCTTTTTTTATAAAAGCATAACTCGGTGTTAAACCACCTTCTGTATAAGATGAAATTAATTCAATCCGCTTCCCGCCAGCGCTTTCAATTCGTTTTACATCTTCTAAACATGTTGCAATAACCTCTAGCATGAGATGACCTCTTTTCGTGCTTTTTTTTTATTATAACATTAGTAAAAATAAGAAGCCTAGCTTTCTCCTTTAAAACTTAAAAAAGAAGAATAAAAAGAAAGATTTTTTATTGGCAACGATTATTGGTAACATCCTATTATTCATGTACACTCCTACCATAATGAAAAAAGCCCTTCATTTTGACGGACTTTTCTAATTTCAAGCTTTTCTTTCCTCAGTTTTCATATCAATGCCTAATTGATCTTCCAATAAATTTACACCTTTCTTTGTAAGATGGACAGCTCGGTTCTTATCCGTTTTCGTAATCCATCCCTGTTCAAAAAGCAGTTTTGCAATTGCAGACCCTAACCAACCAGAAATATGGTAACGCCGTTCACTCCAATCAAGGCAAGGTTTTGCAAATACCCTCCTTTTTGTATCTGCCTCATCAACATTTATTCCAAAATTCAGAAACCATTCCTTACCTTGTTCCGTTACAATGTATTCTCCACCCTCTAAAATTATAAATTGCCTATCTAGTAATTTTTCAGTTATCTCTACACCGAGTTTACCTGCAAGATGATCATAACAAGTTCGAGCATAACGAATTTGTTTTAGTTGGCTTGATTGTTTTAAAGAGCGAACTTGAACTGTTGGTGCAATTGTCCCTAACTTTTCAAGCACTTCTGCAACTTCTTGATTAGCAAGTCGATAGTAACGATGTCTACCATGTTGTTCAACTGTAAGTAAATTCCCTTCTACTAATTTAGAAAGATGCGAACTAATTGTTGGATGTGACACTTTTGCCATATAAGCCAATTCACTAGCAGGTAGTGCCTGATTATTCATTAGACAATCTAAGATGATTGCTCTTGTAGGTTCAGCAATTAGTTTAGCTATATATGAGATATTCGGATATACATTCATATTTCGATGATACCCTAACTATTAAATTGATACAATTATTTTAAGTTTAATAGTAAAGGAGAATGTATTATGAATGCAATTGATCTTAGTATATTAAATTTAAAAGAAACGAGAAGGCGCTCAGAAAAATTATGGAATTCTCTTCCCGATAATTTTCTTAATTGGAAGCCTGATCCTGAGGCTATGTCCTTTGGTGAAATGATTCGTCACGTATGGAGCTCAACTTTTTACTATCATATGATTATAAAAAACAACGGTTCAATAAACGACATACGTACCCCGTATGATGACGAGCCAATTACTTGTGTAAAAAAAGAAATTGAATTGGCACAACCACACTTTACTGACTTCATAGAATATGTTCAATCAATAAGCATAGCCGAGCTAGATTCAAGACTTATTGATAGAAGTGATGTTGGCTATCAACGATATTTAGGTGATACGCTATTACGAATTGCCTATCATGATGCGGTCCATGCGGGTCAATTTTTACAATATTTGCGAATGGTTAACTTGGAAAGACCTTTAATTTGGGATTAAATACGAAAAATGTTTATACAGCCTCCAAACTGGCATTACAATAAGAATTTTTCAACAAGAAACAATCACAACACCATGATAATCATTTATATTAAAAACCTACATCTCCATTAAGTACTTCATACACATAAAAAGCACGGGTTTGATTACTAATCAAACCCGTGCTTTCAAAACAACTATAATATCCATAAACAATAAAATGTAAACTTCAAAAATCACGACCGAAACGCCGCATCCGCCAGCATAGACAATGTTGCATCATCCATCGGTGGATTGTGTAATCCTGCTCTGACATTTAAATAGTAACGGTGAAGCGGATTTTTTTCTGATAAACTTTTTGCTCCTACGATGCGCATTGATTTATCCACTATGGATATCGCCGCATTTGTTACGGCGTATTTCACTGCCGCTAATTCTGCTTGCAGTGACAGTTTATCTTCTGCCTCATCGTATTTTTTCGCAATTTGATATAAAAAGACGCGAGCTTGCATAAGCTCGAGTTCTAATTCTCCAACTAATTTTCTAACATTCGGTAATAAACTAATAGAATGGTTTAAACTATTTGGCTTGTATGATCCCGCAAATTGAACTGCATAATTTCTTGCTGATTGTGCAATTCCTAAATAACATGCTGGTATATGTAGCAACCAGCCAATACCCTTTTGTTTTACTTTTCCGCCCTTCACATCCGTAAAAAAGCGGCTTTCTATCTCTACATTTTGTAAGACAAGGTCGTGGCTAGCAGTCCCTCTCATTGCAACGCTATCCCACGTTTCTTCAATAGATACACCGAGTGTATTTCTTGGAATAACAAACTCACCAACTTCTTCTTGGCCTTCAATACTCGCTGAAATAATAAAATAATCAAGTACTGGCGCCATCGTTGTAAAAGTTTTTCTTCCATTTATAACCCACTTCTCGCCTTGTTGAACCGCTATTGTTTCTGGTTTGCCGCCACGCGTCGGACTCCCTGTTTTCGGTTCTGTTGCTGCCCTGTTAAAGAGCGCACCATTACGTACTTCTTCGCAAAACCATTTGAACATCTCATCATTCCAAGAGCGATTTTCCGCTAGCTCCTTCACAATGCCAAGATGCCAGCCAATCGATAATGCAGTAGCTCCACAGCCTTCCGCGATTTTCTCTTGAAATAAAACGAAGTCATATAAAGAAATCGCACTACCACCAAATTCCTTCGGTAACGTTAATTTCGTATATCCAATATCTTTCAAATCATTTATATTTTCATACGGAAATGATCCTAATTCACTTAGCTGATGCTCCCTTTCCATGAACTTCGGAATCAATTTATTTATTTTCTCAATAATTAAAGACTGTTCTTCTGTTTCAACAAATGAGAGTGCCATACTATAATCTCCTTTATGCTCGATTCATAAACCGTTCATTTTGTCATTATGATTATATGAAGCTACCTCTCTATTGTTTCACTATTCCGATAAAAATACAATGTTTTTGACTAATAAGAAAAGTTCCTATTTAAGGATAGATTCTTTTCTTATATTAGTCCCCCTTCAATGCTTTTAACGGCAAAGAGGTTACATATCCAATATACGAGAATAATTCTTTAAAGAAGAATGGTATTTCTGTATCTAACGTTTTATATGCTGATGTCGGCGTTGGTGAAGCATACGCTTCAATATTAATATGTTTTGCGATTCTCATTGCGCGTTTCATATGAAGTGGATCACTTACAATCGTGTATGTTTGTATACCGTTCTCTATTCCAACTTGCTTCGCATTTTTTAAATTTTCTTCAGTGAAAAGGGATTTAGTTTCAATTAAAATATCTTCCTCTTTTACACCTTGTTTCATTGCATATACTCTTGCAGTACGTGCTTCCTCAAGTTCTGCCTCGAACTTTGTACCACCTGTAAAAATAATCTTTTTAATATTTCCGTTCCTATATAAAGAAATCGCATGATTAATTCTTTCTTTAAATACAGGAGATGGTTTTCCATTCCATGAAGCTGCGCCTAGTACGATACCAGCATCCGTTTTCACGTCATCATTTGCTTTAAAACGATAACTCCAAATATCGTAAGCTGCATAACTTACATATAAAATAGCAGAACAAATCATTAGTAAAAATACTTGAAAGATTCGTCTTTTCTTACTTTTCTTATTTTCTTTCATTTGTAATTGCCTCCGTACATCATCCATACTTCTATAAAAAACATTTATATCAAATCGTTTTGTTTGAGTTTATTTAAAAGAAGGAACTTTACTTGTTATTTATGTATAAAAGGGTTTTCATTTAAAATTGAGGATTATCAATTCATTTTCATTTGCGGTTTTCATTACATTTTTTAAATTCATAAGTTTATTACCATACAACTACATTGTAACGAATTTTTTCTCAGAAGGGAACGATGAAACAAAAGGAATTAAAATAAAGTAGCATTTTGTAAGAAAAAAGGTATATTTTTCATGTCTCACGAACAATATACCTTTCAAAACACGAATTATAACTTTTCTTTATACAACTCTAATTTTTCTAACAATTGTTCTTTTACGCCTGGCCATTCACTCGAGATAATACTGTATACCACCGCATCTCTCACATAACCATTCGGTAATTTTCTTTCATTTCGAAGCACACCCTCTTTTACTGCGCCTAACCTTTCAATTGCTCGTTGTGCTTTTTCATTTCTTGCATCCGTCTTAATTTGCACTCTCAGCATATGCAATTTTTCAAAAGCATACTGAAGAAGCATATACTTACACTCTGTATTTATACTCGTACGTTGCACACTCGGATGATACCACGTTTGCCCTAACTCAACTGTCTTATCTTCTACTGAAATATTATATAAACGTGTACTTCCTACAATCTTATTCGACTGTTGATCTACGACTATGAAAGGTATTTGAGTACCTCTTCCGTAACCCTTTATCGCTTTTTGAACGTATTGTTGCATATCTTGCACACTATCCATTTTAGAGATTAAATACGCCCAAATATCCCGATTTCCTTCTACAATCGAAAACAAAGTTTCGACATCAGTATTATCCATTAACCGCAACTTTGCTCTTTCGTGAATAATTTCCATTTTTAAGCCCCCTTTGTTGTTACTATAACATATCACTAACATCGTTTTATTAATATATAAATAAAAATAAATTCACACCGTAAACATATAGTACATCTAAAAATTATAAGTGCGATGCCTTTATTCAAGCATCGCACTTATAATTTTGCACTACCTACGATTTTACGATAAATATTCATTTACACAATTTAGTAAACGCCATATATTTAGAACTTACATTATAGTTCAAAGCAACAAATAAGCAATCGGCGTAATGATAAGCAACGTTAAAATCGTTCTCTGCACATACAGAATAATAAGTTCAGATACTTTTAACGGAATATCTGTTGATAATATACAAGGAATGGACGCAGAGAAAAACAGTATAGATGATACGGAAACAACTGCAATGACAAACTTTGTCACAAGTGGCGCACTTACAACTAATAATGACGGTAAAAACATTTCTGCAATACCAACGGATGCCGCTTTAGCAGCTAAGTCTGCTTCCGGTAATTGTAATAGCCATGTAAACGGATAGAAAATATAACTGATCCAATCAAATATTGGCGTGAACTTCGCTAAGACGATACCAATTAATCCTACTGACATAATGGATGGTAAAATTCCCATTGTCATAATAAATCCGTCTTTTAAATTCACTGCAATATTTTTCATAATGCTCGGTGCAGACTTTGATACTTCTAACGCATCTTCCCAAGCACGTTCTAACATTTTCTCTTTATAAACAGGCTCTGGAAACCCTTCTTCTGTTACATATGTATCTGGTTTTCTACTAAGGGGTGGGATTCTTACGGTGATAGCAGTCACGATGAATGTTACAACAAGTGTAGTCCAAAAATAAACATTCCATAAATGCATAATATCTAATGTTTTTGCGATGATGATCATAAATGTAGCGGATACTGTAGAAAATCCTGTAGCGATAATCGCCGCTTCTTTTGTCGTATACTTTCCTTCTTTATACACGCGGTTCGTAATAAGAAGGGCAAGCGAATAACTTCCAACGAAGGACGCAACTGCATCAATCGCCGATCTCCCCGGCGTATTCCATAATGGCCTCATAATCGGACGACAAAATGTACCGATAAATTCAAGCAATCCATATCCGACTAATAACGCTAAAAACGCCGAGCCAATTGGAACGAGCAGACTTACTGATATGACTAGCTTCTCATACAAAAACGGCCCAACATCTGGCGCAAAGAACCAAGCTGGTCCTACTTTTAAACAATATAATATACCAAAAACAACGCCAACTACTTTTAAAATAGAAAAACAAATGTCTACGATAGATGCATTCCATTTCTTCGTATAAAATGGATAAATCGCACCAATTGCCATAACAAATAATGCATAATAAGGTACTATGCCAGGAACGGAAGCCCTAATCCACGATACGATATGATCAATCATAATAGACGATGCACCGTTTATCGTAACAGGAACGAAAAACATAAACACTCCAACAAGACTAGCAAGTATAAACCGAAGAATAATCCCCTTCTCTCGCCCTGTCTTAATTACATTACTCTTTAATTCAATTTCACTCAAAATTCGACACCTCCTATTATCTAAATATTCTGTATAATTATGTTATATTCCTTCCATTTCTACTATTTAATCATATGAAAAAGCCTATTTTAAAATAGGCTTTTCTATTACCTCTCATAATCATCCACAATCACTTGAATGATACGATACGATTCTTCTGCTACTTTTTCATTACTATCCCTATTCGCATCATATGTAATTAACGCCTTCCAAAGTGCCCATCCTCTCGCTCTATTCCACGTCTCTTCATCCATGCGTAATACTTCTTTAAATACATTTCTACTATTTTCATCAAAAAACGTCCACGCCATCGCTGCATCACAAGCAGGATCTCCTACACCTAAAATACCAAAATCAATTACAGCACAAAGCTTTCCATCTTTAACGAGTAAATTCCCTGGCGCTACATCTCCATGAACCCAAACTGGCTTACGATCCCATGTTGAACTAAGTGCTAAATTCCAAAGGTGCTTTAATAATGCCTCGTCAAAAACATCCTTATTATTTTCAATAGCAACTCTCGCCTCTTCATCATATACAGATATAAGTCCGCCTCGGTAAAAATTATGTGTTCCAGCTAAAGGTCCGTTACTCGCATTTATAGATTGCAATTCTACTAAAAAAGATCCTAAGTCCGCCGCAAATTCATTTAAATCCCGAACGTTTTGTTTCGTAACTGTTTCTCCCTCTATCCACTTATTAATAGACCAAGGCAATGGATACGCTTCAGACGGATTTCCTTTCGCAAGTGGGGTAGAAATTGGTAAAGAAAGCCCCTTACTTAATATAGGAAGCCAACTATTTTCTTTCTCTACTTGCGGTGCATATGCCACATCACTTGGCAATCTTACACTCATCTCATCCCCTAAGTGAAACGTCCTATTATCATGCCCACTAAACTTTACAGGTTTCACTTCTAAATGGGCCCATTTAGGAAACTGTTGT
The DNA here is from genome assembly GCF_051776965.1 of Bacillus cereus group sp. BceL220. Classification (NCBI taxonomy): domain Bacteria; kingdom Bacillati; phylum Bacillota; class Bacilli; order Caryophanales; family Bacillaceae; genus Bacillus; species Bacillus cereus group sp. BceL220. Next base: position 240,353 of record NZ_JBPWBC010000004.1, read on the forward strand.
CGTATTAACTTTTCAACTAAACTTACGTTAATTGGATGCATTCACATTCTCCTTTTCTTTTGAAACTTACTAAGTCCATCCGTACTCCCAACATATTCAAAACTATTTTTCTTATAAAAATCATTCAACGTACGATTATGCCCCACGCAATCTAACTTCAAATACTCTTTGTCATGTTGTACATTCTCTTCTACCCACCGTAAAATCCATTCTCCAATTCCGTTCCCCTTATACTTCCGTTTCACCGCAAATCTATGAATATATAATGAATTAGAAACTTCCTCTTTACCAAAAATATGTTCATCCCATTCATTTTGTTTAGGAGAAACTGTAACCGTACCAACTATTTCATCTTCTTTCAGAACAGCATATGTATATTTTTCTCTTATACATTCTAGTATTTCAGCCGTAGCTTCCTCTCCTAAAAGATACTGCCACTGATCCACTTCTTTATATTGTAGCCATTGTGCTACTTCTTTTAATAAAAGGATAATACTATCACTTTCATTTTCAGTAGCAATTCGAATTGCATATTCTTTACTTATATTTCTCTCCATATTGCCGTTCCCCTTTCAAATTGCTACCATACTGACAAACGAGTCCTTCCATCATTTTCATCTGTAATATATTCTACATAAAATCCTTGATTCACTGCGTTTTCATACATCATTTCAATCTCTTCTTGGTTTTTCGCATAAATTTGTATATACTCGCCATCCGCTACTAATACGACTACTTCACACTTACTCTCCTTAAATTCTTCAAATGTTGCAATTTCTCCTATTACCTCTCCTTTTGGACATGCTTTTAGATCTAAAAATAAAAGATAATATATGTTATCTTTTATTAGCTTTTTTAATTCTGATCCTTCCATGATCTCGTTATCTTCTGAAAATAATTCTGGACCTAATTCATTCCCTATTATTATATAAGCTTCCTCCCTTCCCATGACTTGCCAATCAAATACAGTAATATCAATTGGCTTTAATACTTTCCAAAGTAAATTATCATATCCATCTAGAATATCTACTGTAATCCCTCTTTTCATATGCTTGCTCCTAACTTATTCATTTTCGTTTCATACATTATATATGAAATGTAATTACTATATTTTGTCGATACATATGTACATCAAAAAAAACCGCTCCACTACTAGCGAAACGGTTTCCTTCTGCTTACATTTAAATATTTCATTCAATTGTTGCACTACGTTTTAAAATATTTTTTAATATATGCACCACATCAGTCGTTCATTCTTAATGCTCACTTCGACTTCACGAAGTAATATAAAAACCATACTGCATGATTTTGTTCATCCGCAGCTATTCTTCGTAACAACTCTTTCAAATGTGCATCCGATGTCTCATCTGAAATTTCCAAATAAAAATCTACTGTTTTTTGTTCATCTTGTATAGCGAACTCTAATCCTTGTAAATACGTATTTGGGCAGTCTTCAGTAATTTGTGGCTTTGGCTGCCTACCAGTTAAGTTCGTATAAATTTGTACAAAGTTGTGGAAATGCTTTATTTCATCATTACGAATTTCAAGAATTTGTTTTTGTTCTACTTGATTTGGAGCCATATTCGCTAATTTTGCATAGCAGCTTATAGCGCTATACTCTCCGTTTATAGCTTTTTCAATATCACTAATCAACTTATCATTTTGTCTATACCAATCATAATAATTCGAATTATACATCGTATCCCTCCATACTTTCGCTTAACATTTTATGCATTTAGAAATAGTAGGAGCCTGTGTATATAACGGGACGACTTTAGATTGAAAGTAAAGTTTGAAAAAAGGGTCTATTTTGCAAAGGAATTGCTTATTCATAAAGTGAAACTATATTCAGTGGGGATTTTACTACACGACAAATAGCGGATAAAATATCACTATTTTTTTGTACGCTGTGGCTATAAATTCGCGAATGAATCAGGTTTCCAACCAGATGTGGTGTTGAGATGCGAAGCTATTATGAATCCAATCATATAACTAGGAGGTACCACTATGCCATCTTTATTTAAACCTATGGCCTTCCAGCTGAAAACCGAAAGACTTGAGCTTAGTATGTGGGAGGAATCCGATTCCGTTTGGCTGAGCAAATTAATTGGCGAACGTGGTGTGGACATTCCAGCCGTTGATTCCGTTCGTAACCGGCTCATTGAGATGCGCAAGAAGACAGAGGAAAATGGCATTTCCCTTCTCACTATTCGAAGGCGCAATGAAGGTGATTTCATCGGATACTGTGGCTTAATTATTGGACGTTCCACACTTGAAGAGCCAGAGATTGCATACGAGTTGTTCCGCAGCGCTCATGGTAAAGGTTATGCAACTGAGGCGGCATCTGTTGTGCTGGACGCGGCAATTGCTACTGGACGCCAAAGACTTTGGTCGACTGTAGGCGCTTGGAATATCGCTTCCCTCCGGGTACTAGAAAAGATAGGATTTAAGCGGCATCACAGTACGTGGGATGACGAACGTGGTGAAATTGTTTGGAACGTACGCGATCTTTAGAGATTCCGACTTAATTCTAAACACTACACTTTTCAACAATTAGGCATTTATATTGAGAAAAAATCACAAACAAGCCGTTTCACTAATTTAGTGAAACGGCTTTTTTTTAAGCGTTCAATTCTGTTTTATGCCCTTTTACTACACTACGTTTGAATGCAGTTGCTAATATAGTAATCATACTTACTATACCAATCCAAACGAGTACAGTAACAGGTGTATTCCAGCTTAACCCTTTTCCGAAGAAGAAGATTTCTCTTAGGCCTTCAATCATAAATTTCATTGGTAACCATGAGTAAACCCAGTCTTGATAAAACGGAGACAACATCTCAGGTGCTAATGATAATAACGGCGCCCCGAAGAATAGTAATAAAGCGAATAAACCGATTCCTTTTAGCCCAACTAATGAAAGTACCGCAGATATCATTAAGAAGAAACTAAAAGAAGTAATGGATAAGAATAGAGCTGTATCCGTGAAGTTCGAAATATTTAATCCTACCATCCCATCTGCAATCCATGTAAGACCAAATCCAATTACAAGTGCCGCAATAGCTCCTGTTACGATTTGTTTTACTTTCAATATAAAGTTTTCTTTTCGTGAACTTACCGGTATTTTACTAATCGCAATAAAAATAATCGCTGCGCTCGCTAAACTTGCAATCCATAACGGCTGGAACAATGATATTGGTGAATTACCGTTCGCACTATTTTTGCCGACCTCATTCACATTTTTCACGCTCTTTACAATAGGTGTTACTAATTTCTCAGCTTGGTCTGTTGTTACAGTAGCTCCTTTTATTTTCAACCCTTCTAATATTTGTGTACGGACATTATTGTTCATATTATCAACCACGCCATTTAATATTTGTCCTGCCATAGTTGATGCGGCCGTATTCATTCCTTGATTAATATATATTTCTATCTCAGGTGAAGATGGCTGTGGTGTTCGTAACGACGCTTGTTTTGCGCTAAATTCTTTCGGGATGACTAATGCCGCGTAATACTCTTTATTGTTTAATCCCTTTTGAACGGCTTCTTTATTTTTTACTTCTACCCACTTCACTGCGGGTTCTTCCTCTGATTTCGCTGTTTTTTTCATGTTATCAACGATCGTTTGCCCCATATTCATTTTCGGTTGATTTGGAATTTCTACACCTTGATCCTCATTTACAATTGCAATTGGCAAGTTTTTCGGCTGCGGTTGAACAGTTGGAAATAACGTTAATGTAAAAATAAAAACAACAAGTAGTGCAATAACTGGTGATAACAATAAAAGTTTATTTTTAAACATCTTCTTTTCTCCTCCTTTAATTTGATTTATAATAATCAACAACGTGTTGTTTATTTATATTTTGAATTATATGTTCGAGTTGAACCTTATACAATAATCAAAAATCGTGAATGTGTCGGTTATAAGACACATTTTCTAAATGTGTTGAGTAAAATTAAGGAGGGACATGCTTTGCGCGATAGTAATTTAGATTTGCGTGTTGTTCGTACGAAAACTGCCATACGAAATGCATTGGTGGAGCTAATTGAAGAAAAGGGTTTTGACGCCATTACAGTGAAAGATATCACAACGAAAGCAAACATTAATCGCGGTACTTTCTATGCGCACTATCAAGATAAATTTGATTTAATGACAAAATGCCAAGAAGACATTATGTACGAGTTTTCTAAAATTGCTAAACAGAAATTCCCGGAAGTTATTGCTGACCTTGGATCAAATCCTTCTTCAACAATGCCATTTATACTTATCACTTCTATTCTTGAATTTCTAAATGAAAATAGTGATTTTATGAAAGCTGTACTAAGTCCGAAAGGAGATTTATCTTTCCAAACAAAACTGAAAGACTTTATGTGGAAAACATTATTTGAAGATACGAATGGTCCTCTCATTAATAAGGAGAATTTACTTGTTCCAAGCGAATACTTAACTTCTTATATGGCATCTGCACATATAGGTGTCATCCAACAATGGTTAAATAATGGACAAAAAGAAACACCTGAGGAGATTGCTCGCTTTTTATCAACTATTGCAGTTCATGGACCTTTTTATGCAGCTGGTTTAAAAAAATAAGCCAGCTTGCTTAGTAATTTCTATTATTTTATTAATAACTTGAAATTTATGTTTCTGTAAAAAAAGCTGTTGAAAGGACTTCCCCTTCAACAGCTTCTACATTATTAACGATATAAACGAACTGCACCTGCAGAATTATCATCTGCTTGTCCAACTACTTCAAATTTCAATCCGAATTTTGGTAATTTACGTCCTGCATCTGGGATTAAATCATTTATATACAATTTAGAGTCATCAAACTTCGTTACACCTGGTAATCCTTTGTAATCATATGTTCCACGTGTTGGAGATACGACTTTCCATGCTGGTGTTTGGTTAAGGGAGAACGCAGCATCTGCGATTTGGAATCGTGTACTATTTTTAACAGTTGGTTTTCCGTTTAGCGTTCCAATAATTGCCTCTGGGTGAGAGTCAACAACTCCTAAGAAACCTTCACCTGGATGTAAACCAACCCAATTATCTGTAAAGCTAGAGTCTGCATACCATACTAGAAGACCTGTATTATACGGTACACCACTGCTATATTTTAACGCTTGATCAGCACCAGCATAGTTTCTCCACTCTAAATAGTAGTTATGCTTTTTCTTATCAAAACCGTCTGCTACAACGAAACCATTTAATTTAAATTTCGTTTCGCCTTCTGCGTCATCAGAGAACACCACATTTCCATCTACAGTTAATGTAGCATTATCAAAAGTAAAACCGGTCGGCGCTAAGCCACCATCTGTAATATATTCAAATACTAATTTTACTTTTTGGCCTTTGAATTTGCTTAAGTCATAAGACTTATCTACCCATTTACCATCTGTTGTGTCTAGACCATTTTTCACATTCTTTTCACCAATTCGATCCACTAACGTTTTCGTACCATCTTCTTTCACTGCATGTACTTCAAGGAAGTCATAATCCGTTTCGATTTCATACATTGATTTGTAATCAAACTTCGCGTTTGTTGCATTTGTTAAATCAAACACTGGCGTTTCTAATGTTGTATGAAGGTTATCACCTTTTGTACTATAGTAGTACTTCTTACCGAATGCAGGCTGAATACCTTTCACCTCTTTATCTGGTAAGTTAACGCGAATCAGTCCAGGACGATTTGATTTCGTTACACTTTGATCTAAATACGTCGCATAGCCAATACCACGATTTAATTTATTATAGTCAACCTCTACAATATTGGCCCAGTTTCCACCTATGTTCTTTTGAAAGAACTCTTTGTTTTGCGGAGAGAAACTCGGTGGCGTTGTTCCTGCAATCTTACCAGCCCAGCTACCGCCACTCATAACAGACCAGGAGTTAATTGGCTCACCTGCTCCTGTGTACTTCGTATCATACTCATCTGGAAGACCTAAATCATGACCAAATTCATGTGCGAATACACCAACCGCTCCGTCTTCTGGCTCAATTGTGTAGTCGTATGCTGCCATCTTACCGCCCCAGTTATCAACCTTTGCTTTTGTTCCTTCAATTGGATATGGTGTTCCAAGGTGCCAACGATGTGACCAAATTGCATCATCACCTAGTCTACCACCGCCCCCATCTTGCCCAACTCCAGCGTGAATGACCATTAAGTGATCAATCAGACCATCTGGTTCATTTTTATTGCCATCACCATTATTGTCATATTGATCGTATTCGTCAAATTCAGATAAATCAATACCACTTTCTACAGCCGCATTTAATGCCTCTTTTACAAAATCACGAGGTCCTTTTGGTCCCATATTATCATGACCGCCATCTCCTGCATCTGCGCCATAATCTGCCGCATTACCAGGAACTGTCAACCACTTTGTTACTGTGCCATCTACTGTATAACTACCACCAGATTGCTCTTCATAATATTGTTTAAATGTTGGTACTTTTGAACCGTCAAAGAGTGTAAATGGCTCATTACCAAATAACATTTTTTGATAATGTTCTGGATTAAAATCATTTGAATACATATAACCTGGTACTTGATCAATATTGTTATGCTTAAAGTCCGCAAACTCTACTAGCAATACGAGAACTTTATCTTTACGAACATCACCGTTATATTGTTTTTGCTTCGCTGAAGTAGTTGGTACTTGGCCGTTTAATCCCCCTTTAACCGGCTCTTGTCCCGCTACTGGACCACTAACAGGTTGATCTGCTTTTTCTTTCTCATCTGCTTTTGCATCTTTAACTTTTTTCAAAAAGTCAGCAGCTTCTCTCGTAACACTATCCCCCGCTGCTGGTTCTTTTCCCGCATTTTCTCCTTTTTTCTTCTCTACGTATTTTTCAACAGCTTTTAATATGTCTTCTTTCGACGTAGATTCACTAATTACACCGCGTTTCTTGAGCGCATCTGCTAAACGCTCCTCTTGAATTAAATTTTCATCAATCGGACTTAAAGTTCCTCCATTAGACGGCGTTGCCGCATAAACAGATTGACCCCCATACCCAAATGTGCAACTAAGTACAGCTGCCGCCGCAAACGTAGACAGCACTTTAAAAGGCTTTTTCTTCATCCCCATTCCTCCCTAATATTAAATACGATACAACGTTTATATATTACAGAAAATTCAGACAACAATCAATTCATTGTCTTAATTTGTAATATTTTTGAAAAAATCCTTTATTTTAGATGAACATACATTCTGATTCATCAATATTTCAGAAAATATTGATGAAAGTTGATAAAACTATTAAAATCATAAAGAAATCGTCCACTATATTTAGTGGACGATTTCTTTATTTATCTAAAATACAACTACAGCACTTCAATATACCCTTCTGTTCCATGTACCCGAATTCGTTGCCCATCTTTTATTAATTTCGTAGCGTTCTCTACTCCAACAACTGCTGGCAGGCCATACTCACGTGCAATCACTGCTCCGTGCGTCATAAGCCCGCCGACTTCAGTGACTAACCCTTTTATAGAAACAAACAAAGGTGTCCAGCCAGGATCAGTAAATGCCGTAACTAATATATCTCCATCTTCCAAATTCGCGTCTTCCATGTTTAAAATAACACGTGCTCTCCCCTCAACCACTCCAGAAGAAACAGGCAAACCTACAATTGCTTCAGCCGGGAGATTTTCACGTTTGTACTTACCTGTAATGATTTCTCCATCAGACGTGATAACACGCGGAGGTGTTAGTTTTTCATATAATTTGTACGCATTTTTTTGTTTATGAATAATCTTGTAATCTAGTTTATTTGTGCGGACGACTTCGTGAAGTTCTTCAAAAGTTAGATAGTATATATCTTCTATTTCATCCAGAACATTATTTTTCACAAGTTTCTCTGCTTCTTTCAGTAATGCCTGCTTATATATGAAATAACGATGAATCATGCCGTATTTCGGATATTCACGATAACCGATGAAATTGCGGAGGTTACAAATCATTCTCTTCGTCTCTTCTACTTTTTGTTCCCCATCCGGCAAGTGCTGCAATCGCTCTAACAGCTCTGCTTCTTTTTTCAAAGCTTCCTGCAGCCCTTCTTCAAACTTCCGTTTACTAGCACCATATTCAAAGTCCCTTATATGATTTAAAATCATCGGTATAATTGTAGCTGGCTGTTCACTCCAGCGAGTTTTCGTAATGTCAATTTCTCCGCTGCATCTCATTCCATATTTATTTAGAAAGGCATCGATTGCATCCCGAACTTTTTCCCCGCCTTTAAACTGAATTAATTCATCTAAAAATCTGTCATCTCCTACATGCTGTAAATACGCAATGACTTCCGGATACGGCCGGATCACATCTGCCACATCCAATAACGCTAGCCCCATTTCTGAAGTAATATTATGTTGTACAGATTGTGAAAGTACATCTGCTGCATTCTTTTCCCCTAGCCATTGTTCTATTTTTTCATTGATCCATGATAAAGCATTCATACCTGCCATAATTACAGCCATACTTTGCGGATCAAATAATATTTTCTTTAATTGCTGGATATCTTCTAAAATAAAACTAAGTACATCTGATCCTGATTTCATTTGAATGTTTTGTTTTAATTCTTCGATCGATGCTTCACTATTCTTTATTAAATCCGTAATGATTGCTGGATCATTTTCGATTTGTGGTTGTGAGCCTGCAGGCGGCATTCTCTTACTATTTTCTTTTTCATCATCCGGTAACAATTTGATAAAATTATCTCGCTCTATTACAGCCATTAATGCATCTTTAATAAGCGGTTCCGACTCACCTATTGTATTTAATAAAAACTCCCTACTTGCAGGTGAAGCCAATCTTTGTGCAACATCAACAAACAGCCTTCCCCCAGCTTGAAACCTTGGTCCGAAAGATGTTAACTGAAATAAAGACATTCCTAATGGCTTCAAAGGATCAGTCATCATTTGCTGGTGACCAACCGATACATACACGTGATTTTCCCCATCATTTACTTCTGGAATTGGATATAAAGTCGTAATCGGTCTGCTTTGGACTATATAAATTGTATCATCAACTAAGCACCATTCAATATCTTGCGGACAACCAAAATAAGCTTCGATTTGTCTTCCGATGCGTGCTAGTTGTAAAATTTGTTGTTCAGTAAGTGTTTGAACTTTTTGCTGATTAGGAGAAATTTTCTTTGTCTCTGTTCCGCCTTCTTTTCGTCCATAGATAGCTAATTTTTTCGTTGCGATAACCTTTTCGACGATTTCGTCTTCTTTTACCTTATAATTATCGGCAGAAACCAATCCAGATACTAGCGCCTCGCCAAGTCCAAAGCTGGCATCGATTGATAACACCTTCCTATTCGAAGTAATCGGATCCGCAGTAAATAAAATCCCTGAAGCCTCAGGGAAAACCATTTTTTGAACGACAACACATATAGAAACTTGATTATGATCAAAACCGTTTTGCATTCGGTATATAACCGCTCGATCTGTAAATAAAGAAGCCCAGCATTTTTTAATATGCTGCGAAATATTTTCTTTTCCAATAATATTTAAATACGTATCTTGTTGACCAGCAAACGAGGCATACGGTAAATCTTCAGCAGTAGCACTCGAACGTACTGCATACGCATGTTCATCGCCAAAGTGCGAGAGATAATGAGCTACTGATTCCACTACATCAACTGGAATTTCCACCGCCATAATGACTTCTCTAATCTTCTTACTAATTTCACCAATTTGATCTCGTTCCTCAATTTTTAGCATTGCTAATTGATTCAATAAAGTTTTAAACGCTCCATTTTTTCCGATGGCCTGTTCATACCCTACCGTTGTAACACAAAATCCTTCTGGCACTTGTATCCCTTGAATATTGGATAACTCCCCTAAATTCAATCCTTTTCCACCAACGAGAAAAAGCTGCGTTTTTTCTATTTCCTGAAAATCGAGAACGAAAGAACTCATTTGGCACCTCTCCTTACTATTCATGTGTTCTTGATTGTAACAGTAGTAAATGAGAAGAAACAGTCTATTTCGAACGTAAATTACATGATATAATTAAGTTAGGAAGAGATTATCACTTCTATTTCCCCTCTAATTCACTTCAATTACATCACCAAACTTAAACATTCTTTGATTATGAAAAGCAATCATTAGACATAATGGATTTCTATCGACACTTGTTATGTGTTTTTTATATAAATCCATATTTTAATATCCTTATAAACCTTTTATTAAGCCATAAATTCGCCTCAAAAAATAGTAGAATCTGTGACTTTAAAAGCAATATTTTTTGTTTGCACTTTATATAAATTGATATGAATCCCTCTTAATTCTAGGACTAAATTATTGTTTTTTAATCCCATATTAATTCTTTTCTAAAATTCGTCAAAATGAATTTTCAAGATTAGGGAACTATAATGTCGTATTAAAATATATTAAGGGGGAGAAAAATTGGACAATGAAATGAATTATGGAAGTGATTACAAGTTTATTCCAGCAACTTCAATTGAAAGTGGTCACGGCATCGAAGTATTACCTGATTTATTTTGTTACACAATTCAAATCGTCAATATATGCTTTTTTGGAAATCCGCATACCAATGATTTTATTTTAGTTGATGCTGGAATGCCTAAATGTGCAAATGAAATTATCTCTATCGCTGAGGATCGATTTGGTACCAATAGTCGCCCAAAAGCAATTATTTTAACTCACGGGCATTTTGATCATGTTGGGGCAATAATTGAACTCATCAAATATTGGGATGTTCCGGTCTATGCCCATCAAATGGAGATACCATTCCTAACCGGACAACAAAGCTATCCAGAACCAGACCCTACAGTTGAAGGTGGTATGGTAGCGAAAATGTCTCCTCTGTTCCCAAACGAACCAATTGACTTAGGAAATAATGTAAAAGCGCTACCTACCGATGGAACTGTTCCCGATATGCCAGAGTTTAGATGGATTCATACACCAGGACATACTCCAGGGCATATTTCATTATTCCGAGAAAAAGACCGAACTTTAATCGCTGGGGACGCTTTTGTTACAGTGAAACAGGAGTATCTGTATAAAGTAATAACTCAAGAACAGGAAATAAGCGGTCCGCCTCGTTATTTAACAACAGACTGGAAAGCTGCTAAAGAGTCAGTTATTAAGCTAGAGAAGTTAAAGCCTCTAACCGCTGTTACTGGACATGGGGTACCTATGTCGGGTGAATTGCTATCAACAAGCCTCAAAACACTCGTTCAAGAATTTGATAAAATTGCTGTGCCCAATTACGGAAAATATATAGATAAAAAGATGCATTAAACGCGGAAATACTTTGTTTATTTTTATATTAACGAATCAGAATATGATACAAAATCAAAACACCAAAAAATATTAAGTTTAATATGAAAAAAACTGTACTTAGGCAACCTCTCTATTATAAGAATGGAACTACCCTTTGTGAATAAAGCTCGATATTCCGCAAATACTATCCATAGTATAAGCCTGCTTCTTACCCAGGTTGTACTTCTTACCCAGGTTGTACTTCTTACCATTAAAGGGTGATTAAAACGGGTTACGCTATATAAAAGCATAATCCGTTTTTAATGAAATATTGTATTCCATATACGTTTACACAATGGAGGAAAATGATGAAACATATTGTTGCCTTATTAATTAAATACACAGCAATAACTGCAGTATTGCTAATCATGCTCAGTATCTTTCAAGGCATTTCAATTCCTAGAGTATTACTAATTTCTCTTTTTCTGACGGGAGCTGCCTATTTAATCGGAGACCTCTTCATTTTACCTAAATACGGAAATATGATTGCTACAATGGCAGATTTCGGCTTAAGCTTCTTCGGAACTTGGTTACTAACATCTTTGTTTACTAATTTAGATGCTACTCGTAACATTGGACTTTCTTCATTTATAGCCGCTTTAATTATTGGTGGAACAGAAGTTTTCTTCCACATTTATATGAAGAGGCTAGTGCTACGTAACGACGATAAATTAACAAATCACAATCATATTCAACATAATAAATATGCTATGGAAATGTCAGATGAATATATAGATTCTTCTACAATAAATAAATCCAAGCTTAAGGATACATCTAAAAAATAAAAAAGTGGCCAACGCCACTTTTTTATTTTTGTTTATTACGCTTGGTCAGAATTTCTTACATGTAATGGAGGTGGAACTACCCATCCCTTTTTCTTACTTAAACGTAGCAGAGTTACACCTGCCTGCGCTTTTTTCATATGAAATTGTCCAAACAACATGCCTACATCTTCTCGAAGGCATTTTCCCATTACTTGACTACATGTCACAAGTCCAGCTGCTAATCCTGTAGAAACAGCTGCAGCAATTTCAACATCATTAATACGTGCTCCAGGAGGAATGTCTTCGATCGATGCAACTGGTCGTTCTGGAGGAGCAGGCGGTAAAGCTACGCCATTCACCTTTAAAAGAGTTTTTAACTCTTCTATTTCCGAATTCATATCATTTTCAATTAAGCTTTCTAAAAACTTCTTCAAATCTTCGTCACCTGTGTGATTCATAAATACTTGATGGCTGGCAATTGCACCCTGTGCAGCAAGAAGATAGCTCCAAATGTCAAATACTTCACCGTAATGTAAAGGTTCATTTTGAGGATTTCCACTTAATATACCCATTTTTAAATTCCTACCTTTCGAAAATATGATAATAAATATTGATTTCAATATTGAAATCAAATTTTTAAGTATGCTTTTTCCTGCAAAAGATTTTCTACTATGCATGGAAAACACCTTTCCAACACCGCGTGTTTATTGTTTAGGAAAGTAGTTTACAAATTAAATACTCAAAGATTATGAAAGAAGATTATCAATAATCTTTGAGTGAGAATCTGTTTAATATAAGGGTTTTTATTTTTATGAATACACAAAAGAAATTGATTTACATATTTGCTATATTTTATGCCAATTTACTTAGCGGTTAGCTCTACCACCAAGTTGTTGTTCTGCCATTGCTACTAAACGTTTTGTAATTTCACCACCAACAGATCCGTTTGAACGAGCTGTTGTATCTGCACCAAGTTGTACACCAAACTCTTGTGCAATTTCATATTTCATTTGATCAAGAGCTTGTTCAGCGCCTCGAACTAATAATTCATTACGACTTCCACTATTATTTTTTCCCATATTGTTTCACCTCCGATGTTTTTAATATGCTACAAATTATGAAATAATAATTATCCTTTTTATGGAAATTAGATGATGAATAAAAATTGATTTTTTTCTTAAAGTAGGGCAAAACATATAAGAAAGAATAACTGATATAACATACTTTCATAACAACACTATGTATACTTTCTAATTCCCTTCAGTAAACAAAAGAAAGATTTCTATTTCACCAAGAGATTAAATAAAATTATGTTTTGAGACATAATCCAAAAGGAGATATGAGATGAAAGCTGTAACCTATCAAGGACCAAACCAAGTACAGGTTAAACAAATGGATGATGCAAAATTAGAGAAAAAAGATGATATTATTGTAAAAATTACTTCAACCGCTATTTGCGGTTCTGATTTACATTTATATCAAGGCAACATGCCCTTACCTCAAGGATACATTATCGGCCATGAACCAATGGGAATCGTTGAAGAAGTCGGGCCAGATGTCACTAAAGTGAAAAAAGGCGATCGTGTTGTCATCCCCTTCAACGTTTCTTGTGGACATTGTTTCTATTGCCAACATGAAATGGAAAGTCAATGTGATAACTCAAACCCTCATTACGATTCTGGTGGATACTTTGGTTATACAGAGAAATTTGGTAATCATCCGGGCGGACAAGCAGAATATTTAAAAGTTCCTTTTGGAAATTTCACTCCATTTGTTATACCGGAATCATGCGAACTTGAAGATGAATCCCTACTATTTCTATCAGATGTTTTACCAACAGCCTATTGGAGTGTAATAAACGCAGGCGTTAAGCCAGGTGATACTGTTATCGTCCTTGGTTGTGGACCTGTTGGATTAATGACACAAAAATTCGCTTGGATGCAAGGTGCTAAACGTGTAATTGCAGTGGATTACTTAGATTATCGGATGAATTATGCAAAAAAGATTAACAATGTTGAGGTATTTGAGTTTACAAAATTCCCCGATATGGGAGAACATTTAAAGGAAATTACACATGGCGGTGCTGATGTAGTTATTGATTGTGTGGGGATGGATGGAAAAAAATCGCCTCTAGAATTTCTGGAACAAAAATTAAAATTACAAGGTGGAACTCTCGGTCCTATTCAAATCGCTACGAAAGCCGTAAGAAAATATGGAACGGTTCAAATGACCGGCGTTTATGGTGGCAATTATAACGCCTTTCCACTCGGTGCATTTTGGGTTAGAAATATTAATCTTAAAATGGGACAAGCACCTGTCATTCATTTTATGCCGGAACTATTTGAAAAAATAACAAATAAAGAATTTGATCCAAAAGAGATTATTACACACAAAATTCCCCTTGAAGAAGCGAGTTATGGTTATCAGATTTTTAATAATCGTGAAGACGACTGTATAAAAGTCATTCTGAAGCCTTAAAGCTACAATTCATGATTCTTAATGAAAAGATAAGATTACATTTCGTAATCTTATCTTTTTTTATTAATTGCTAAGTATCTATCCCCCATTTTCATCTTACATCGAAAATAGTTATTTCCAAAAAACTTTGTATTTTGAGGTAATACTTTATTGGTAAAAAAATGAATTACAGTATTAAGTAACCAACTAACGGACACGATAACAATGTTAACTAACTTAAAAGAGGTGTACTTCATGTTTTATTATAAAGAAGAACTGATTAATATTATCAAGCCGGACAAGCCAGATCCAGCTGCCGCAAAAGTTTTACAAGAAATATTAGGTGGGCATTATGGCGAAATGCGTACAATGATGCAATACTTCTTCCAAAGCTCAAATTTTAGAGGTAAAGAGAAGCAATATCGTGATTTACTTCGAGGTGTTTTTTTAGAGGAAATCAGCCATGTAGAACTTGTACAACATACAATTAATCAACTATTAACTGGATCTGGTGAACCTACGCCAGGAAATGCTGGTGTTGACAACGCACCACTTGATGAAGCGGTTAAACATGCAAATCCTCACCACTTTATTGTAGGTGCTCAAAGTTCATTGCCTGTTGATGCAGCTGGCAACCCATGGAATGGATCTTGGGTATATAGTCATGGGAATTTAATTAGCGATTTATTAGATAACGTAGTACTTGAATCTACAGGTGTACTTCAAAAAACTAGAATTTATGAAATGAGTTCCAATCAAACTTTTAGAGAAACACTTGCATTCTTAATTGTACGTGATAATGCACATCAAAATGCTTTCGCAAAAGCTTTAGAGACATTGGGTGTTGAATGGGGGAAACTCTTCCCTGTGCCGAACTATGATATTAATAAATACCCAGAGTGCAGAAAGTATGTAGACATGGGATTCCATAACGCACAATTTAATTTTAGCTTAGATCCAACAAGAATCGGAGAAATATTCCAAGGTGAATCACCAAGTAGAAACAAAGGAACATTAGCAGTAACTGACCCGCCAAAAGGTTTTCCTGTACCAGAACTTCCTGAAATGCCAAATGAGCATAGTCCTGGATTAAAAGATATGGGTCTTTGAGGTAATTGTAACCCACTATTTATTAATAGTTGGTTACAAACCTTTACATAGATTCAAGTAAATTTGATTTTAAGAGGAGGATATTCATTTGAGTACAATAAATGATAAACTATCTATTTTTGCTTTAGGTGGTGTTAATGAAATTGGTAAAAATATGTATGTCATACAATATTCAGATGACATTGTAATCATTGATTGTGGTTCTAAGTTTCCCGACGAGAGTTTATTAGGCATAGATTTAATAATACCTGATGTTACATATTTACAAGAAAATAAAGATAAAATTCGAGGTTTAATTGTTACACATGGACACGAAGATCACATTGGAGGTATTCCGTATTTTTTAAAACAATTGAATGTACCAATTTACGCAACAAAATTAACCTTAGGCTTAATCGGCATTAAATTAAAAGAACATAAACTTCAAGATTCGACACAGTTAATTGTTATTGACTCTGAGTCTTTAATTGAGTTTGGACAGATCAACCTATCTTTTTTCAAAACAAATCATAGTATTCCCGATTGCCTCGGGATTGCTTTTCATACACCAGAAGGTACAGTAGTCCATACAGGTGATTTTAAATTTGATTTGACTCCCATAAACAATCAATATCCAGACATTCACAAAATGGCTAATATCGGAAGTAACGGGGTTTTAGCTCTCCTCTCAGAAAGTACGAATGCCGAACGTTCTGGATTTACTCCATCAGAACGGTTAGTAGGCGAAAAAATTGAAGAAGCCTTTGTAAAGGCTCACAGAAAAGTTATTATATCTACCTTTGCTTCTAATGTGAATCGTGTACAGCAAATAGTAGATGCCGCTTTAAAAACAAATAGAAAGCTTGCCCTCCTCGGAAGAAGTATGGTGAACGTAGTTTCTGTCGCTTTAGAACAAGGCTATTTGAATATACCTGAAGGAATGTTAATCGAAGCGAATGAGATTAATCAAATGGAACCCGAAAAAGTCGCTATACTTTGCACTGGTAGTCAAGGTGAACCTATGGCTGCCCTGTCTCGATTGTCTAGTGGCAACTATCGACAAGTTGATATTTTACCAGGTGACACAGTCATTTTGTCTGCATCCCCCATACCAGGAAATGAGCGTAATGTTTCACGTATTATAGATAACTTATTTCTATTAGGAGCAAATGTTATTTATGGATCTGGAAGTTCAACAGGAATGCACGTTTCTGGACATGCATATCAAGAGGAATTAAAATTGATGCTTACTTTAATGAAGCCTAAATACTTCATTCCCATACACGGTGAATTTAGAATGTTACATCATCACCGTCAATTGGCAGAGTCTGTTGGTGTCAAGAAAGATAATATTTATGTTATCGGCAATGGAGATGTTGTTGATATTAAAAATCAAACTGCTATTCAAACAAGACGTATAACTGCGGGTAATATATATGTAGATGGATTAGGTATTGGAGATGTTGGAAACGCCTTATTGCGCGATCGCAAACAACTTTCTGAAGATGGTATGCTTGTAATAGTTATAACCTTGAGTAAAACAGAAGAGAAAATAATTTCTGGCCCTGATACAATTTCTCGTGGGTTTGTATATGTTCGGGACTCTGAAGATTTCTTAAATAAAATTAATCAATTAGTTGTAGAAACTGTCAACAGATTACAAAAAGCACATATTAATCAATGGAATGTTCTAAAAAGAGAAATACGAGAATCACTTGGTCACTTTATATACTCACATACAAAAAGAAAACCAATGATCCTCCCTATTATAATTGAAGTGTAAAATGCTTATTTTCTTTAGTCATTAAGTCTTGTCTTACTTATATCTATTAGTATCTAAAACGGCTTTTTCTAAATAAATATCGCACCATCTAACAACTGATATTCATAATTTTAAGAAACCCTATAACTGCTGTTAATGCTAATTCTATTGTTAACGGGGGTGTTTCCCCACATTCTTTCATCTGAAATGCAACTATCGTCAATGGTAATAAAGAGTATCTTATTTTTAGTATAAGCATAATACTATAACTGACCTTTCTATGCAGTAGGCTAAAAAAATACGTCTGCTGCATAGAAACATACTTTAATCAATCTCAATTACATCAAAAAACTTAAAAGTACGCTTATTACAACAAGCATCCGTACAAGTAATCGTCTCCATTAATGGATTAATATCCACTACTGTTATGTAATTTTTATATAAATAACCATCTTTATAATATGTAAGTAAAACCTCTTCCTCACCTAAAAATGAAGTTAATAGCTTATTTTCAATCATTTCTTTTGCATCTTGCGTTACAATTGGACGCGAGGCTTTCGTTTGCTCCTTTATCATTTCTTTAATAACTGCGAACTGCTCCGGCATACTGGCAAACGGTTGCCACTTTACCATACCTCTTCCTTTTGGCATATTAGCATTCTTCACGATTTGTGCCCTCCTAATAATGTGTTTCTATATCTTGCTGTTGCGACGCTTGTGTAAGAAATCCCACGTAAAATACTGTTCTTACCAAATCGTGTTCGAATTTCGTCCATAACTTTCGTTAATCTTATTTCTTTTTCTCTTTGTATAATGTTATCGAAAAGCGAAATTTGCTCTTCCCCTTCATTAATAAGGTTTGTTAATGAAACACTTACTGATCGAATCGGCTCTCCTGTATGGCGCTCATATAAAAAATATGTACAAACATTATAAATATCCATCGTTAAGTTTGTTGCTCTATTTAACGTATGTGCCTTTTTTATTCCCCCACCGTATTCCTTGCTATATCCAACTGAAAAATGAATTGTTTGCGCGCATTTCTTTTCTCGTCTCAGCCTATAACAAACCTCTTCTATATGCTCTAATAAAATAACTATGAACTCTTCTACCGAATAATCACGCAATAATATTTGGCTTTTCGCTATAGATGTTGTCGCTGGAACGTATTTTTCTGCTATTCTACTAAAATCAATTCCGTTACTATGTAGATGTAATTCTTCTCCTATTACACCGAATGATTGCTTTAAATATTTCAAAGGATACTGAGCTAATTCTCCAATGGTATGTATACCTTTTCGATTCAATTTCATTTCTGTTTTATACGATATACCCCAAAATTTACTGAGCGGTCTAATACTCCATAACTTCTCGGGTATATCGTCATACGTCCACTGCGCTATTCCATCCCTATTCTTTTTCGCTTCCACATCCATCGCTACTTTACTTAATAATAAATTCGGCCCAATACCAATCGTACTTTCAATCCTTGTACGTTCATATATTTCTCGCTTAAACTTTAATGCGAATTCGCGCGGATTACTGGCAAACAAATGAATACTTGCAGTCATATCCATAAAAAATTCATCGATACTATATTGATGAAAATCTTCCGGCGCGACATATTGCAAAGCCAAACCCGTTATGAAAGTTGAACACTTCATATACGTATGCATAATTGGATTCACAATAATAATATCTGGTCGCTTCGGTATTTCGTACAAACGAGCCATCTTCTTTATTCCTAACGCTTTTAATGGCGGTGTTGCTGCTAATACAATTGATCCGCTCTGATTCACATCCCCTACGACAGCCAATTTTGTATATCTTGGATCAAGTCCTTTTTTAATACATGATACGCTTGCATAAAAGCTACGAAGGTCTACACAAAGAATAATCCGATTCGGTAAAAGAGAATAATCATACAAGGTTATCACTCCTAACAAAAGAACATTTGTTCTTATTATATCCGAACTAACGTTCTTTTTAAAGGTATTTCTATGAAAATTTTGGTTAAAATGACCGGGCTTTAAAAATCTAAAAACATTTAAGAGCCCTACAATATTCAAATACTGTTTTCACCATTAGGAGATGACACTGTATTTAGTTCTAAAAAATCTCACTCAATGCATACTCAGTAACATGAATATATATATACACTATCAATCACGGCTGGAAAAACTCTGTATATAAAACAGCTAGAATTTCAAGTAACTGATGAACATAAAAACTACTAAAATTCACTTCAGCTTTCATGTCTCTAATTCATATATTCTTCTAAATTTATTTTCAGCAAAATCTCCTACATAGCGCCTGTGCCAAGATTCATCTGCATAACTAGTTACATTCTCCTTTTTGCTATTATTAATAGCTTAGTAATAAAAGCTGTTAAACAGCAAAGGTGCGAAGTCTTAAATTAGACTTCGCATCTTATACAAATTTATAATCATTGACTATACAAACACGACTACAATAATATATACATAATAATCACTCATTATATCTGTTACTTCTTTAATCGGCTGGAGAGAATACAATATATAAACCAATCCTTTTACTTAGCCATCTCTCATTATCGGATTGATTGTTTCTAGATACTTAATTCCCTCTATACTAATTTTAATCGGTAATCTATTCCGATTAAAATTACAAATGATAAATGTATCCAGTTTTCCTTTTTGCCTACTTGCTAAATTCAGCAATTAAAACGTTTTTAAAAGACTCTGGATTATTAATGTTAAAACTGTTCGAATTGACGGCCAATGTATGTTTGCCTCCAAGTGTTCCACCAGCAAAAGTGGAAAACCCTAGAACGCCACCTCTGTGTCCCCATACCGAGACACCATTCGGAAGCTTAATTTCAAGGATTCCAAGACCATATCCGGTTCCCTCTCTATTTGTAGGAACTGTAGTAAGCATTTGTTTTAACTGCTGTTCCTTCAGTAATTTACCACCTAGTAAGTAAGAGAAGAATTTGTTTAAATCGTCAGCAGTAGAAATCATATCTCCATCCGAACTACCTGGGTTAATATAAGTAACGTCTTTTAGCTCACTCGCTCCGTCTAGTTGCAAATAGCCACGGGCATGCTTGGTGCCTGGAATCACGCTTGAATTACCAGGTAGAAATGTATTTGACAAATCAAGCGGTTCAATAATTCGGTTTTCAACCTCTTCCGCATAACTGTTGCCAGTTACTTTTTCAATAAGAATCCCCAGTAATACGTAACCTGTGTTTGAATAAGACCAACCCTTTCCTGGTGCAAAATCTGGGGGAAGAGAAATCCCCATTTTGACGAATTCTTCAGCCGTATACGATTTTTTTGTATCCATAATATCGAAGTCTTTTGAATTTATATAATCAGCAATACCACTTGTATGATTCAATATTTGACGGATAGTAATCTGGTTACCATCATATCCGTTTCCTTGAATAACGCCAGGTAACCATTTTTCAATGGAGTCGTCTAGATTCAAACGGTTCTCTCCAGATAATTGAAGTAGAACTGTTGCAATGAACGTTTTCGTCACACTGCCAATGCGAAAGCGAAAATCTGCTTTCATTGGTTTCTTAGTTCTCAGATCCGCTATCCCAGCCGTATAACTCCAAGTTTTACCACCCTTAGAAATTTGAGCGAGTATTCCCGGGTATCCAAGTTGCAGTTCATCTCGTATTGCTTTCTTAACGGAAGTACGATCGCTTTGCGTACTTGTTTGTAACGAACTAGATACATTTTGCGTAGGTTCTGCTTTTACAACTGATGTTGGTGTTATGTATAACAGGGAACTTCCACCTATTAAAAGTGCTAGACTTGCACATGTAATTTTACTGCGTGTTTTCATAAAGAATTCCTCTCTTCTATTAAAATTGTATAGATAGTTGATAGAAGTGTCATATACGAACCACACAGCTATCCATTCTCCAAATGATGAAAAGGCAACAATGCATTTGCAATCATTGTACTCATTATTTTCACAAAACACTCTTGTTACTGATTGTTTGTTTTATATGTAGGCCGTAATTGTTCCCCCCTTCACGCCTCCTTATATTTTTATCCTACACAATGAAAATCTCTTTTTTCTTACCTATTCCTTACAAATTCCTTACATTCAAAATCACTTGTACACTAGGGTTGAAGTAGCATCTGTGCCCGAAAGCGCAAAAAACACCGATGCTTTTCGCTTCAGTGTTTTTTGCGCTTTACATATTGAAGATTCATTTTACTCTTAACAGGTTAAATTGCTGATTTTTTCTAATACGATTATTCTTCTTACTATATAAAACAAATTTCATAGTATTATATGAAACACTTCTCAAGTTGTCATTAAGGCACATTATTCTAAATTTATTAATGTAGTTGAGATGGACTCACTTTTTGAATTTGAACGAGTATATCAAACGCTTTACCTAATGATATATCAATAGTTTTTGGTATATCAGGCCCTTCGGTAGTTATTCCAGCGAAAATTGGATGTTGTTCGTTTAACCAAGTTTTTGTCACGCCGTTCGCCTTACGTAAATCAATAAAAAATTGATCTTTTTTCACCTGTCCAAAAATGTAGTTATAACTGTTTGGATCATCCGATTTTAATGTTCCGTATGGGCCGAATTCACCATTGCTATTCTTGACATTGTATTGTCCTTCATAAACTGACGTTCCAATAGATACGTACCGTTTTCCGTAATATTCTGCTAAATGCTGCCCAGCTACTTTAGGGTATATAAAAGAAAGCATATTTGTTTTCGAAACGTGTCCATTATGTCCCCATACAATGGTTTTTCCTAAATGTTCTTCGGTCCACTTCGCATTTTCATACATTGCAATATCATGTTTCAAATAAAAATCCGATGGTTTATCAGGAGGTGACGCTAACATTGTAGTAAACTGTTCAATAATACGAGCATTTTGTTTTATCCATGCAAACTCTTTAGATTTTCCATTTAAATAACTTTTATTTTCTTCTAATAAAGCACTAATTTGTTTAGCATCTGAAATATACTTTTCTTTTTCTTCTTTCGTAAGGCTTTCAAAAGCATTCATATCCTTTGTTACAGGAATAAGACCTTTTATCTGCTCTTCTACTCTAGGCAATAGTTTTGAATTGTTCGCTTTAATATATTCTATTATATTATTATAAACATTCTCGTTTACTGATTGAATGTCCATCCCGATGATACGTACTTTAGATTTATGTTTTGGATTAGCATTATATTGCCGAATCCAATCAAGTAAATCTAGCATTTCTTTCGTCTTAAATACAGGTGTTAGATGTTGGCTTGGGTTTCCCTTACCAGTAAGAACATATCGATCAAGTTCCAAGGCCCTGTCCCATCCCTCTTCTAAAACTAGATTGGTAAAGCCCTTTTCAGATACTAAATACTTAACAATGCGATGTTTCATTGTAAAAATCTCATGAGCCCCATGCGTAGCTTCACCTAAACCTACAATTGAAGCTGAACCTACCATATTCTTAAGTGGTTTCAAATCATTAAGAGATGCAGTTGGATTAGTTGTTTTTAAAGGCTTTGCATGTGCCTCTAACCATTTTGCTATTTGATTTGTATTGTAGGGAGCTGTAACAGAAACCTTTATTTTCGAATCTGCATAAGTATTTCCTACAAAATGAGTCATTGTTATAGCAGAAGCAACAATTGCAATAATTATTTTCTTTTTCATAAAAAACCTCCTGAAATATTTACTTATAGCTTTTTGACATACTCTGCCAACTTCCATTTAAAACATTCATTTTCTTATTACTGTTCAGATACATTTATTCTAGTTCCTAAAACTCACTTATTTCTTAATAGGTTCTTAAGAAATTCTTAATTCACTTATACGAATATAAAACTACATAAACTTCAATCCATTGTAGTGTAAACTCCTCATTGCATAACATCATAATGTATAGATATTCTTTATAAATGATGTTATCTAAAGTATTCAATTTCAGTATGTATTATTAACGTAGTTAATATATGGTTAATATGAAGTTCCAAATTTTGATTGTTTGTAGTCTCTTTATCATAGAGTTAATTTAGGGGTTATTTTTTGTTCACTTCATTTTTTTCGGCACTCTGCATCTAGACAGTATACGCATTGGCCACGGTTAGACTATTTCAAATCAAAAAAATAGATTACCTGTACACTAAAAAGTATAGCGCACAGATAATCTAGTTGTTTTTGAGATTAATAAAAGACTAATTTATTTTTTGAATTCTTCCATCAATAATAGACTGAATTGGTTCTTTTGATTTTTTTATATAATCTACTAATGCTTCAAAATCAGTTGGTCCTGTTTCAGCATCTTTACCGTTTTTAAAGGATACAAATCCATCTCCACCTGAAGCTAGAAATGCGTTAGCAACGACGCTGTAAGTTTTAGATGGAGTAATTTCTTCTCCATTTGTTAAGCGAATACTTGTTACTTTTTCTCCATTAGGCTTGTTCGCATCCCAAGTGTATTGGATCCCTGAAATTTGAAGCATTCTTGTTATATCTTTTTGCCATTGTTGATTTAAAATATCACGAATGTCTTGACCTGTTAAATTTACTTTTATTAATTGATTTCCGAATGGTTGAATACCATATATCTCTCCCCATGTAATATCACCAGCATCTAAGTCATTACGAATACCACCAGGATTCATAAGTGCAATTTGGGATTGCATTGTTGCACGCTGGGCATCAGCAACCAAATTTCCCAGAGTAGATTCACCAGCCGTATTGAGTTTGCGATCTAGTGGAGCAATAGACTTACCTACAACTTCATTAACAAGAGGTGCGATTTTTGCTTGATATTTCTCCATCTTCTTCTTTATTTTTTTATCAGGCTCCATGCCTTCATGGTAAGTTGTAACAATTTCTGCTTTTTTCTCAACAATATCTTGTGTCTTACGATCAATCTTTACATCAACATCAGCAAAAGCCATACCATATGAATTTGCTTGTACGACAAGTTTATTATTAACAGTTCCATTTACATAAGTGTGGCTATGCCCACCAAAAATAACATCGACTTCCGGATCAGTCTCATTTGCTAATCGGACGATATCACCATTTGTTACTCCGTTCCCATCTGTTGTACCTCCGTTATGTGCAAGAACAACGATAGATTTAACGCCTAGTTTTTTTAATTGCTTTACGGATTTGTTAATAGCTTCAACTTCATCTGTAATTTCTACATTCTTTAGCATAGTAGGCATAACAAGGTTAGGAACATCCGTTGTTACGACTCCAATAAAGCCAACCGGAACTCCTTGTACCTTTTTTATAGTGAATGGTGGTAAAAATAGACGCCCGGTGGATTTATTATAGAAATTTGCAGCAACATATGGGAATTTTGCTCCTTTAAAATTACCTGTTTTCTCATGGTATCCACCATAAATAAGGCGATGCATTTCCTCAACACCTTCATCAAATTCATGATTTCCTATCGTTCCAACATCGAATTTCAAATCATTTAGAAATTCAATTGTAGGTTCGTCTTGTAATAATGCTGAAACAGGAGTACTTGCTCCAACAACATCTCCAGCATGTACCTTTAATGTATTTGGATTTTGTTTTTCACGATCACGTAAATAAGCCCCTAAGTACTCAATTCCCCCTGCATCTTTATTGTTAATTTTTTTTACAGTGTCTAGTTGCCCATGAAAATCGTTAATACCGAGCATTTGTACATCTATGTAGCGGTTTTGTTCTGTACTCGCTTGGATTGAAGGCGCAGCAAATACACTAGTAAAAGTAACTGTACTTAATGCTAAAGCAACTGGAATGATTTTTTTCAACATAAAATTTCTCTCCCCTAATTAAAATCTGACATAATACGATGTTATTTTAATATATTAAGAGAATTATTTCCATAAAAATTCTACCAATTATAAAAATTAATAAGATTTTATTGTTTTCTGACAAGATATTTCTTCCTCAAAAAAATGTACATTTCTTTGTTTTGAGGATTATTCAAAATATTATCTTGATAGTAATATAACAATACTTCTAAGAAATCTAAAAAACTCTAATCAATACATTTTAGCTGTTAAGAAGAATATTCAATCCAAAATTAATGGAGATTTATCAACCTAACATCTCAATATTACCATTTAAAAAGATGCTCCTGGATTTATCCAAGAGCATCTTTTATAAAGCTTTATTTTTTACTTGTTTATAATTTATCAATTAACAATTATATAGTTGTAATCAGTCCTTTAAAAATAATAGGAGTGCTTCATTAAATTCTTTAGCATGAGTTGCGTTTAACCCATGAGGACCGCCCTGTATTAAAGCGAGTTTACTACCAGGAATGGCATCATATGTACGTTTTCCACTTAATTCAAAAGGTACAGTTGCATCAGAGTCACCATGAATAATAAGAGTAGGTATATTAAACTTCTCCAAATCTTTTCTAAAATCTGTCTTACTAAAGGCGGTAATACAATCAAGCGTTCCTTTAGGTGATGCACCGGCTGCAATATCCCAATTATATAAACGGAATGGTTCACTAACTAAATCTGTTCGATTACCAACCGCGAAAAATCCCTTAGTAAATTCATCAAGAAATGCAAGGCGGTCATTTATCACACCACTTTTGAATGCTTCAATTGTAGCATCATCTAATGCCCCTTCAGGATGTTCCTCTGATTTGTATAAATATGGAGGAACTGCTCCAGCAAAAACAGCCTTTTCAATACGATCTGTTCCATACGTACTAATGTACCGGGCTACCTCGCCTCCACCCATAGAAAAACCAACAAGTGTGACATTTTGAAGCTCTAAATGTTCTAATAGTTGATGTAAATCAGAAGTAAAGGTATCATATTCATACCCTTCCCACGGCTGAGATGATTTTCCAAACCCTCGACGATCATACGTTATAACTCTGTATCCAGCCTCAACAAGAGCTGGAACTTGGTATTCCCAAGATCGACCACTTAACGGCCAACCATGAATTAGTACAACTGGTTTTCCTGTGCCATGATCCTCATAATATATCTCAATTGGTGCTTGATTTTCGGTTCCCACAGTAATTTTAGCCATGCTTCTACCTCCAAAAAGTATTCTAATATGTATCCTTTTCTTCAATAATCCGGATGAATCTCACAATCTATTTATGCACGTTTATGTTGTGAACTCTAAGTATGAAACTCTATTGTTCCAATGCATTCATTTTCTCCTTTTGGAACAATCCCCCCTCTAATACCTTTTTCATCATAAAATAATTACTGAACATTACTTATATTCAATTGTAATAACAAAAATAGGTGACTATCAATATTGTTCTATCTATAGGATGTATAGGTAAAACCAATCTATTTTATAGTGAAAACAACTATAGTTACGACCTATACAAATTATAGATAATTTAGAATTGATTAATGAATCAGTTTTCAAATACTATAAATTTGTATAGCACTTCATGTTCTGTGAATGCTGCTATGACCAATATTATTGGTCAGCTTAGTTATAAACGAAGAAACTTATGATAGTATTCGACTATTTAAACTTTCTTCGATTACTTAATTTTTAGGAGGAATACATAATGACTGATCTCTATTCTCGTATTAACAAAGATGATGCTGTCGTTCTTTTAGTAGATCATCAAACTGGTCTTATGTCCGGACTAGTACGTGACTATGGTGTTGATGAATTCAAGAACAATGTTTTAGCTCTTGCTCATACTGCTAAGTTTTTTGATTTACCAGTTATTTTAACAACAAGTTTTGAAAACGGACCTAACGGACCTTTAATGCAAGAATTGGTTGATCTCTTTCCTCATGCACCAAAAATAGCTCGACCTGGACAAATTAACGCATGGGATAATGATGATTTCGTAAAAGCAATCGAAGAAACTGGAAAAAAGCAACTTATCATCGCGGGCGTAGTTACGGACGTTTGTGTTGCTTTCCCTGCACTTTCCGCTATAAAAGCTGGATATGAAGTATTTGCTGTTACTGATGCTTCAGGAACTTTCAGTAAACAAGTTGCAGATGCTGCAAATACTCGTATGGCACATAGTGGTGTGCAACTTATGAACTGGTTTAGCGTAGCTTGCGAATTACAACGCGATTGGCGCAACGATGTCGAAGGTTTTGGCAATTTGCTTGCTAGCAATCTTCCAGGCTATCAAAATATAATTGGAAGCTATATGGGCGCGCAGCGAGATCTTAGTAAACAAAATGCATAATAGCTTTTCTTTCAAAAAACTAGATAGTATACATTTAGTGCTGATTAAATCAGCACTCTCTTTTAAATTAAAAGGTATAGCAAATATTTTATTTTTACGATTACAGGTTTAATTAACAGAAAATATATTTTTTCAATAATATTAATTTTAAACAATTACAAAAGGAGCTGTTTATTATGAGTAATTTAGAATTGTTAAATCCGGAGAACAGTGCATTAATTTTAATTGATTTTCAACCTCAAATGACTTTTGGAGTTGCAAGTATTGATAGACAAACATTGATTAATAACGTTATGCTGCTTGCTAAATCAGCAAAAACTTTTAACGTACCTACTATTCTTACTACAGTTGAAACACGCAGCTTTTCTGGTTATTTTTGGCCACAAATTCTTGATATATTCCCAAACCATGAAATTATAGAACGTAGTTCAATGAATTCTTGGGAAGATCCGAAATTTGTTGAGGCAGTTAAAGCAACCGGTAGAAAGAAATTAATATTTGCAGCACTTTGGACTGAAGTTTGCCTTGCATTCCCTGTGCTTGAAGCAATTAAAGCTGGCTATGAGGTGTATGCAGTTGATGATGCTTCAGGTGGTACTAGTTTGACAGCACATAACGCTGCTATGCGTCGTGTAGAACAAGCTGGTGCAATTCCAGTGACAGCAATTCAAGTTTTACTTGAATACCAACGTGACTGGGCACACAAAGACACTTATGATGCTGTAATGGAGATTGTAAAGGAACACACTGGTGCTTATGGTCAAGGTGTAGAATACGCATATACTATGGTGCATGGCGCGCTTCCAAGCAGGAAAATATGAAACAAGAAGGAGTAGCTGTCGAAGAGACTTATACAGGGAACACGATGGATGCTGGCAATCCAGTAACAACGATTGTTACATGGGAAATTCAAGAAGGTAGAGAAAAACAGTTTGAAACATGGAGACATGAAATTGAGGCTGCGGCTACTAAATTTCCAGGACATTTAGGTGTAAATCTAATAGTCCCAAGTAACGAATCCAGAGAGTATACTGTTATTTTTCGCTTTGATACGTATGAGCATCTACGTGCTTGGCAAGAATCAGATGTTCGCCGGGATTTGTTAAAAACGGCCGAGCAATTTCAAGCCAATAATCCAACTTACAAAACTGAAAGCAGTTTGGCTTATTGGTTTGTTACTCCGAAAACGCCAGTTCCACCTCCAAAATGGAAAATGTCTATCGTTACCCTTCTGGGTGTATGGCCTCTTAGCATGTTAGTTCCTAAAGTGATAGGACCTATTATAAAACATATGAATCCTATTATGTCAGCTTTTTTTGTTTCTGTATGTATAGTGTCCTTGCTATCATGGGTAGTCATGCCGATTTTCGGTAAATTATTTCATCCATGGTTACAAAATAATAGAAAGTAGACGAGGTGTGAACATGAATTTACCGGATATGATCTTATATAACGGAAAAATTACTACCCTTGACCCTTCTCAGCCTGAGGTATCTGCTATCGCCATAACTGATGGTTTAGTCACTGCAGTAGGTGGAGATGAGATTCTTAATAGTGCCACGGAAAAAACAAAAAAAATAGACCTAAAAAGAAAGAGAGCTATTCCAGGCCTGAATGACTCTCATATACACGTTATTCGTGGTGGTCTGCATTATAATATGGAATTACGTTGGGAAGGCGTGCCATCACTTTTTATTGCTCTAGAAATGCTCAAAGAACAGGCAAGGCGTACACCTGCTCCTCAGTGGGTAAGAGTAGTTGGAGGTTGGTCTGAATTTCAATTTAAAGAGAGACGGATGCCAACATTAGAAGAGATTAATGCTGTTTCTGAAGACACGCCTGTCTTTGTGCTACATCTTTACGATAGAGCACTTGTAAATCGTGCAGGGCTACGTGCACTGGGATACACGAAAGATACCCCAGACCCTCCAGGCTGTTTAATTCAGCGGGATAAAAGAGGTAATCCAACGGGCCTTTTAATTGCTAACCCTAACGCTTCTATTCTTTATTCAAGTTTGGGTAAAGCTCCAGTACTTAATCTTGACGACCAGATTAACTCCACTCGCCATTTTATGCGTGAATTAAATAGATTAGGTATTACAAGCGCCATCGACGCAGGTGGTGGTTTCCAAAATTACCCTGATGACTACAAAGTTGTTGAACATTTAGCCGAGAAGGAACAATTAACTTTGCGTATTGCTTATAATCTATTTACGCAAAATCCTAATCATGAATATGAAGACTTTGCTTCATGGGCAAAAATTGTTTCTCCTGGTCAAGGAAATGATAAGTATAAAATGAATGGTGCCGGAGAAATGTTAGTATTCTCGGCAGCCGATTTTGAAAAATTTCAAATGCCACGGCCCGAACTAGCTACAGTAATGGAAGCCGACTTAAAGAAAGTAATTTCTCTATTGGTGGAAAACCGTTGGCCATTCCGTTTACATGCAACTTATGACGAGTCAATCACACGTTTCTTAAATGTATTTGAGGAAGTTAACAGAGAAATTCCTTTTAATGGGCTACGCTGGTGGTTTGATCATGCAGAAACAATCTCAGATCGTAGTATGGAACGTGTTAAGGCTTTAAATGGCGGTATTGCCATCCAAGACCGCATGGCTTTTCAAGGTGAATACTTTGTTGACTTATACGGAAAGGAAGCTGCAAAGCATACTCCTCCGATTTATCGTATGTTAGATCTTGGTATACCTGTTGGCGCCGGTAGTGATGCAACAAGGGTTTCCAGCTATAACCCTTGGGTCGCTCTTTACTGGATGGTTGCCGGAAAAACCATTGGTGGTCTTTCCATATACGATGAAAAAAATAAACTTGATAGAAAAGTAGCCCTGGAATTATATTCAAAAGGAAGTGCGTGGTTCTCTGGTGATGAAGGTAAAAAGGGAACCCTTGCAGTAGGTCAGTTTGCTGATATTGCTGTATTGTCTGCTGACTACTTTACTGTGCCAGAAGAAGAAATCAAAGACCTTGAATCATTACTTACCATTATGGGTGGGCAGGTTGTTTATGGAAATGATGAATTTAAAAATTTATCACCTGAATTGCCGCCAGCATCACCTGATTGGTCACCGACGGGCGTTTATGGTTATGGTGGTGCTAACCTAGCAAACACTATACTTTCTCACGATTCCCATGATAACAAGTTACATAGTTGTAGTAACCCTCTCCATCAACACACTCATACCGTAATAGGAAAAGATGGAACTAAATGGGGGATTGGTTGTACTTGCTTTGCTTTCTAAATCAAAACCACCGGTATAATGCCGGTGGTTTTCTTTCTACAATAAGGATATGTAGATTCAAAATAGCAGTGTATATCCCCATATGGAATCTGTTACTATGCGATAAGACCAAAGAATTGATTGATTAACTTAACTTGTTTTTGATAGCCTTCTCTCCTTGCAAAGTCTGTCCTTTTTTCCTTAATTAAAAGTCAATGGTATCCCCCTTTTTGATCGACTACACCACACATATAACCCCACTGTCCTTTGACTTTAATATAGATTTTAATTTTTTCAATTGTTACACTAGAATCATTATTATTTCTATTACACTGATACTTTTTGAGAATCATTTAACTTCTGCATAAAGATGCGTGCTGCAAAACTTAAAAATTTATCATCAAAGTGTATAAGATTAATATCTTGACTTGGTGTTGGATCAGTAATACGAACTATGCTCAAAGTATCATTATTAACAAAGTTAACCAGTGAAAGAGGTATTATGGCAACCCCATGTCCATTGTATACAAGGCTCAATAGAGAAATAGAAGATTTTGTTTCTATATTTGCTTCAGATAAAGATAACCCTAAACTCTCACAATATATCTTAATAGATTCACGACAACTACATGAAACCATTACTCTACTGATCCCTACTAATTCTCGAAAAGAAACAAATGATTTTTCATTCAAAGGATGATTTTTTGGAATGACAAGGACGAGCTCTTCACTATACAAAAGGGTGTTTGTTAATGTGTCTGGAATTTGAGCACTACGTGTAATCCCGAAATCAATATTTTTGTCAACGATTTGATTTACAGCAACTTCGGATTCTATAATCTTTACTACAATGTTAGGATAATGTTGTTGAAACTTCATAATATAAGGTGTTAAATAAGTGAGATCCTCTAATAGACCTCCTATAGTAATCACACCTCTTTTTACACCCTTTAATTCAAAAATTTCATTATAAACGTCATCAAATTGTTGCATGATAAATTTTCCTTTATCAAATAGCAGCTTACCCGCTTCTGTCATTTTGATACCTCTTCCAACTCGATGAAACAAGGGTGTATCAAGTTCACCTTCTAAAACTCGTATTTGTTGACTTAAAGTCGGCTGTGAAATACCTAGAACTTCCGCAGCTTTAGTGAAACTATTATTATTACAAACTTGAATAAAATACTCTAAATGACGTAATTCCATTCTTGATACCCACTCTCCGCTTTATGAAAGATTTATAATTTAAAGGACGATATGTATACGTTAACATAACAACTTTATTTCATATTATACCGATTGAAATTACACGTTTTATTCATTTTGTATTATAATAAATTTACTACCATTTATTAATTTTTCCTCCTATTTATTTAAATTATATTTAATTAGGACATTACTAATTCGAGATATATTTCTAAAGATTTATAGTTCTAGTGCATAATACCCTAATTTTTTCAACTTTTCGATTATCATTTTTTTCTCAATATAGTCCAAACCACCAAATATTTGCTGAATCGCCTCTTTATGCTGAGGAAAAATATTATCCATTAGTTCAATACCTTCTGAAGTAATTGACGCATACGTGACACGGCGGTCTTTAGGACATGGTTTTCGTATTAAGAACCTCTTCTTTTCCAACTTATCCACTACATACGTGATACTACTACTTGCAAGTAATATTTTGTCTCCAATTTTTTGTATAGGCTGATCGCCTTTACTATACAGTAGCTCAAGCACTGCAAATTCAGTTGGATTAAGTCCATAACTTTTTATATCCTCTTCAATACGCTTAGTAATTGACTGTACTGCCCTTGATAATATAACAAATAACTTTAAAGATAAGCTCTCATCGTTAATCACGCTCATAATTACCAATCCTTTACAAGTTATCTTGAATTCGAGATTCATTATATTATCGTCAAAATATTATGTCAATCATTCATTTTAGCTTTATCAATCCATTTATAATTTATTTCTCAACATATGACATATGGAATTAGAAGAAAACAATTGTTAATATATAAGTATCTCAATTACGTTATTTCTTTTAAAGAGAGCTTGTTTTTAATCGCAAGTTCTCTTTTGACATATTCTAAATTGAATCCGGACAATTTTCAGACGATGAGTCTGCCCCCATGTATATGATATAGTTTTTAAACAAAGATTAGAGCCCTCCTACAAGAAGGAGAGCTCTAATCTTTCATATAAATATTCACCATTTTTATCATTGCGGGGACATCAAAACTTTAACTTGATGAGGATATGGCACTACCTCAATTAATAAATATTACAAACCATATATCTAGATTAATATCTATCATATTTTTTATAAACAGGATTAATTAGATTTAAAAAACGATTTCTTTTTCTTTACTCGTAATAAGTCACCTGTCCATCCTTTGAATCGCATATACATATACATCCCCCCTGTTGTGAAAATAATAAATAAGAGAGCAATTAAATAGCTATATTTCCATTCTAGTTCAGGCATATATTTAAAATTCATACCCCATAATGCTCCTAAGGCTGTCAAAGGCGTACTCACAGCAGTTAATACAGTAAGAGCTTTCATAATTTCATTCCCACGATGAGAAGAAACAACTTCTTGTAAATGAATCATCGTGTCTAATTCTTCTTGGTACTCTTTAACAAGTTGTAATCCACGCTCTAATTTTACGTGTGTTTGTTTATAACAAAGTGTGTTTGTTAGTTTTTCTAACCAAGCTTCTTTTAGGCCTTGTAACACTTCCTGTATTAAGCGAAACACATGTGTGTTCATAAATAATTCATGACGAATATGATAAATCCTTTCTAAAACTGCTATGTTATTATGATGATAAAAATCCCATAATACATTTCTGAAATTGTTTTCAAAGTAGTCAACCTTTCGCAAATAGTGAGATATAAACATTGATAAGATAGCACATAATCCTTCAGCGGAACTGTTACAATTTTTTGTACCCATAGGGAAATTATGTGTTAATTTTTGGAAATCCTCTTCCTCTTTTTCCTGAACTGTTATCAGTATTCCATGAGCTACGAAATAATGAAGAAATTTTTGAATTTTGGCATCCTTTTTATCTTGATCATATAAAAACGAACCATATACACAAGTTTGACTTGGTGATAACGTATAAACATATAATCCATTTTCACAAGGAGAACTTATCTTTTTTACAAATTGAGAGAAATAAGATGTTACATCACGAGGGATTATAGAAGAAAGTTTTTCAAGCTCACTAGTTTTCACATGATACCAACTCCATTTCGTCATTTCTATGCATTCCATATTATTCTTCCTTTCTAAATAGTTTTATGTTTGATCGAATCATATCCGTAATATGAAATTTGTATGTAGGTATTCATGTATTGGAGGAAAAGTTTTTAAATCATCTAAATTACAAAATAAATGACATAGGAGGTCTTATTCTTTTAAAAGTAAGACCCCCTATATATTAGTTATTTTTATTCTCAATTTTAAACATTTCCTCTATACAAGCACTTTTTATCTTTTCTTATAAAGAATTTATTATATGTGGAAAAGAAGCTACATAATTTGGCACGTCTATTAAACGAACTCCATTTCAGTCGTTATTATAATTTGGATTCATATGCAGATTGATTGGTGATGTCCTCAAATACTTGACTCCCAATAATGTAGTATCCATGAAGTGCAGCCTCTTTCGAAGCGTCTACCATACGGAAAGAAGAAATTTCACCTTGCATTTTTTCAATTCTTTTTTTGTGGAGATCTACTATTCCTCCTGTCCAAATAATAGTATCATACTGTTCTAACTTAAATTGTTCTTGTAATACACGCATGACGTCTTGGAAGTGTGCATCCAACTCTTTTTGAATC
Organism: Bacillus cereus group sp. BceL220; assembly: GCF_051776965.1. NCBI lineage: Bacteria > Bacillati > Bacillota > Bacilli > Caryophanales > Bacillaceae > Bacillus > Bacillus cereus group sp. BceL220. Next base: position 274,999 of record NZ_JBPWBC010000004.1, read on the forward strand.
AAAGTATGAACCTGACTTGTCTCATGATTTTCTTCTCGACATTCATATCCTTTTTCTAATATGTTTGGCATGTCGTTAATATGCAATTGATTACTTTCACCCTCATGATTCTGCACGATATTCTTAATATTTTTCAAAGGCTTGCTACATCCTAGTTCCGTCTCATAATGATTTAAAATGAGATTCTGTTTCATATCTGTCATTTCTAATGTACGAAATCCACCATCAATAATTAAGATGCGATCTCGTTCCTGAATGATTCCCTCTTTTAAGAAATAGGCATGTAAAGCGACCGGTTGCTGAAGAATCAAAGCATTTTCCACCGTAATATTAATAAATTTTCCATCAATTTGCACGGAAGTTTCTTTTTTTAGTGCACGTTGTAATTGCTCATGCTGACTACCAAAACAAGTGATGGGAAGCCCGGTAACAACTAGAGGTAACACGACATTTTCTTTATAATCCTTTGCAATGCAACCAAATATTTGTTGTTTAAATCGTTCGCTTTCATAATAATTTTCTATTTCTTCGTCAAATGGAGGAAGAAATGAAGCGTCAGATTGATGTGCTTCATTTCCCATGTAGTATGCAAAGTCTAAGTCTATAAAACTTACCTTTGTTAAATCTTCACTTTCAGCATGATTAGGTACAGGGGCTAGTGTGGAAGCTTCACTCTTGACCGTCATCTCAGAATCTACATCCTGTCGATATGCCCTTTTGGTAAAGCCAATTCCTACATCAATTGCATACAGAGATTTCATACTTTTTTCCCCACTTTCTATTTTTAGAGTTAAATCTAGGCACTCTCTTCTTTCCCTTCTTTCACATATTTCTTTTCATTTTTCGTTTTTTCCCCGTCTAAGTTCTTACTATTTTCATTTATTTCGTAATCCTTTTCACCTGTTTTCTTTTTATTATTTTCGTTTTCTGTTAAGTCTTTAATGGTAGAAATGACAACTGGTGTGGCTGTAAGCAGTTGTGGTAATGTTTGTTTTGCAACATTAGCTGCAGTTACAGAAAATTGTTTACTTGTCTCAGTTACCTTCTCCAATGTTTCCTTTATGTTTCCTTCTTGTAGTTTTTCTTTTACGCTTTTTCCTTTTGTTTGTATAGCTTTCCGATTTTCTTTTTTTAATAGGGAGACTATGACTCCGGTCGTAATTCCAATCACAGCATATTTAAATATTGTATGTTTCATTTTTCTCATCCTTTTCTATTTTTATTTTCTTCAATGCTACAACCTAAAATAATTACCTTACCTATTTATCAGATGTTGCAATCTATTACAGAGAATGATAGTTTTGCGGCTGCCTATCATTCGCCATTGGTACTTCAGCTGTTACTAGGAGTAAAATCTTCCCTTGATCTAGTTTTTCTTCATATAAGTTAGCTTCCTCCTTCGACAACCCCATTTCTTCCATTTGATTTCGAAGTTCGTCCCCTTTTTTGGAGAAAAAGTTGATAATACTTGTTCCCAATCCTTGTTCTTTTACTCCAATCGTATTTGTGTTTGTATCATCCGCAATCTTTTTTGTTAGATGTTTTTCATGTGTTAAGACGTAAATGTCATCTTGGCGAATCCCTTGCAATTCTAGCTCTTTTACTTTTATAACTACTTCCTGTTCATTTTGATATTCATAAACCACCGGTTTTCTTTCGTTCGTATGCATGGTATCTTTCCTCCTTTAGATTTTTTTTATTTAGTTGTTATGTAATATGTAATACACCTATTTTAAAGATGTTAAACCTAAATTTTCAAAAAATTTACACAATAGGTTATTCATGTTTTTAATATTAAAGAAATGTCACAAGAACTTTGCTTTGATAAAAGCGCTACAAATAACGATTTGTTTGGAAGGCAAGCCCATTGTTTTATAGAAATCATAGAAAAATAAAAAAGCACTCCTTTTCAAAGAGTGCTTTTAAAAAACATATAACCTAATAAAAATATTTCTATTTTGATTACGGAAAGAAAGTCTTTATTAAAACATATGGTTGCTAATTTAATTGCGATTTGCCTTGCACCCAAGCAGCAATATCACTTATAACATACTCAGGGATATTAGCAGGACTATAATATTCATCTGGCTTACTTATTTCCCCATCACCCTCTGTAAAGAAATGATTTAACTTTGGATATAGTCGATAATCTACGTTATCTCGTTCTTTTAATTGTTCTTTCCAAAGAGGAATTTCGATTTTTGATTGAACTTGATAGTCTCTTTCTCCTTGAATAATAAGAAGCGGTGTCTTTTGTTCTTTTGACATTTCGGCCGCTTTAATTTTCCGTATAGAATCCCAAAATACTGCTGATCCTAAGTGAAAATCTTTTGGGGGATTCTGACCAGAGAAATTTGGATCATTTAATAATTCAAATTGTGATTTGTAGAATTTATATTCATCTAGTTTCATTGCTCCAATTGAAAAAAGGTACTCAAATTGATCTAAAACAACGTCTTGGATCGTACGAGCTGGCCCTCCCATTACAATTGCCCCAGCAATATTTTTATTTTGGTCTTTTTCAATCATTTTCGGAAGCATCATTCCACCTTGACTATGACCAAGAATATATATTTGATTCTTATTTATTAGAGGCTCATTTTTAAGAAATTGAGTTACAAGAAGAGCATCATCTGTTGTCTCTTTATCAACTATATAAAAGGGACTGAATTGTGTTTTCAACCCATGTTCATAAGTTCTTTTATTATAGCGAAGGACAGCAATTCCCTTCGATGCAAGACCTTCAGCTAAATCGCGAAATGGTTTTAAAGCAAACGCTGTTTCATCCTGATCAGTTGCTCCTGATCCTTGAACAAGAATAACCGCTGGAAAAGGACCCTTTCCTTTTGGAACCGACAATGTTCCTGGTAATGGAAATGCACCACTTCCAACTACTACTTCTTTATCAACAAATGACTCAGGCTTACTATATGATGGACGCTCTGCAACAGGACTAAACGACATGCTGAGTTGAAAATCGTCTATTTTTCCAGATGGATCTAGTTTAATTAGTAAAGGTACAGTCATTTTTTCAAAAACTAATTGAATCTCCACATTTGTATGAACAGGATTTGTCTCTTTTTGTGTAACCTCTCCAATTTCTATAAAAGAACCTGCTTGTAATTGTACTGGGAGTCCCTCCCAATAGCTCTTCAGCTATTCTTCGGATATTATTTTCTGTAATGACCTTGAGGTTAAATCAAATGCAGATTTATAATCTTCACTATTCATATGGCGAATAAATGAAAGAGTAGTAGATATAATAGGATTTTCATCATCACTGTTGTCTACTTTTTTTATAGTTGTGTTTGCTTCCTTTAATTTCGAAATAAATTGGTAGTTAAACGGATAATTATATGTATAAGGGTATAAGCTTGTTTTCAATACTTCCGTATTCCGTCCCTCATACAAACTTGAAGAACTCGTAAAATTTTCAGGTGAAATTACTTCCTCCGCATATGAGACTGAGGGAATTGCTATTGTAAAAATTGCACTGACAAGTAATAACTTATTACTTATTCTTCTTTTCTTACCCATAATTATTGATTCTCCTTTCAAAATTTAAAATTTCTAATACAATATGCCAACTATAAGGAAAATAAAAATTATCAAAGAGATTAATAATCTATTTTACGATCCCCCCCTAACTAGTTAAAAATCTATCATTAACAAACTTCAATAAAAAATGCCTTCCCCCTCTTTTTTTATCATTGGATTTTTCAGTGACATAGAAGCACAGCGCTGCATTACATGTAACTGACTCATGTGATTCTCTATTCCAAAAGAAAAAAGCAACCCACAAGATACTTTCTTTAATTGTTCTCACTCCAATTTATTTAGATAATTCTCTTATTACTGTAAGATACATTTATTCTAAATCCTAAAACTCACTTATTTCTTGATAGGTTCTTAAGAAATATCAAAAAATAAAGAAAAAAAGTTATTTGGTTATTCATTCCGTAAGCTTAATGCTCAAGTTAGTTTTTTTCACACGGTTAAACTTTATTAAGAAAACTTTAAGGAATTTCCCTCTATATTTATAAGAATTTTTTTCTATACTGAATCCTGTAAATGAACAAGAGGAGAAATGACCATGAAGAAATTTGTAATTTGCATATTAGGAATAGGCCTTCCTATATACTTACTACCTTTCATATTGCGCGGGGATTTAGACAGATTTAATCCGATTGCTGAAGAAAAAAATGTATATGCCGTTGCGAAAGGATATGGTGTTCCGGATTATCATCAAAAAGGAAAAGCTATGTACTCACTAAAAGCTGTTGATGAATTAAGCAATGAAAAAGAATATAATGTTGGAACGAACACGCCTAATGATTTTATAAGAAAAACTTACTTAAAAATTCATGTAAAAGGCAAGTATGTCTATTCTTACGATGTTATCTCTGAAACGGACATACCGGAGAAAATAAGAGGACAATTGAAAATTGTAGATAAATAAAAGAGCCTACTCGTACAAGTTGGCTCTTTCTTACCTCTCCCACCTACCATTGGGCTAGGGGAAGAAGAATTTTTCATCATTGTTTCAATAACCATTCTTCAATTACTTTCACTGTTTCATCTCGTTGTGCTTTTGGCGTAATTAAGCTCGCGTTATCACCCTTTTGCTCACCATACATGCCAAAATGAGCATGATTGCCCCCTTTTATCATGTGCATAGTTGTATTCTTTGACATAAACTTTTTATTGTTCTCTATTTTTTCTACAGTTGCTAAAGCATCTACTTCTCCATAAATTGATAACATTGGAATCGATTTGGCAGAGAAATCATCTGCAGGATACGAACCTAAGAAAATAATCCCGTCTACCTTTTCTTCATGTTGAAAGGCATACCTAGAAATCATAGCTCCACCCATTGAATGCCCAGCAACATACCATTTTTGAACTTCAGGATACTGTTCAATTACACTATCTACCTCATTTATTCCAAATATCGCTAAGTTTAATGGTAACTTAGGCATTACTACAAAATGCCCATCTTTTGCAAGTGCTTCTCCTAAGTAACTATAAGCCTCCGCTTCTACTTTAGCTCCTTGATAAAAAATAACTCCTATTTTTGCATCTTTCTCTCCAAAAACTATATAATTTTCATCTTTTTTATCATCTACTAAAGACAAAGCCTCTTTCGTTGGTTTGTAAGTAAACTGAGACCACGTTAAAAAAGTAACACTTCCCATAATTAAAATACCTAGTAAAGAGTACAGAGTAATTTTTATCCATTTCTTCACATATATGCCCTCCCTAAGATGTGTATATTCTATACTTTAGATTACCATTAATAAACGTAAAAACTCGAGCATTTTCATTGTGCTCAAGTTTTCATTTACGTCTTTAATTTATACTATAAATTGTCCAAGATAAATATGTAGCAAATGTAGCCCATAAAAAATATGGGATTAGCAACCATGCCGATACTTTAGATAAATTGGAAGAAAACATAATGAGAAGTAACGTAGTAATAGCGACTAGTAAACAATCTACTGTTGCTAAAAACAAATTCTTTTGGCTAAATTGAAAGTAGCTGAACGCTTGATTGAATATATAATTTAAAAGGAATAAAAACCAGAATGTTTTTGGCTTGAATCCATAGTTGTTGTAAATAATTGCAACTGATAATGCAATAAGTCCAAATAATACAGCCCATATCATTCCGATTGTCATACCAGGAGGTGTCCAAGATGGCTTTTCTAACGCATTATACCAAGTACGATCAATAGGGAATAAAACACTAGAAACATAAAACAAACCATATGTTAGTAATAACACTATAATACTAGATTTTTTCATAAACATTCTCCTTTTTACTAGAAGATTATAGAAACTTTATATGATTAGTATGTCCTTGTAATGGATAAAATTCTAATATTTAAATTCCAAATACATAATGTTTAACCTATTTCATACAAATTCTTTCATACTTTTATATGCACAAAGGGCTCTCTCTCGTGCTGCCTTATGATCAACAATCGGATAAGGATATGTATCCCCAAGTTTTATATTGGATTTTTGTAAAATATGCTCAGGTGCTTCCCAAGGCTTATGTATATATTTGTTTGGGATATCTTTTAATTCTGGTACCCATCTTCTTATATACTCTCCATTTTTATCAAACTTTTCTCCTTGTGTGATGGGGTTAAAAATACGAAAGTACGGTGATGCATCTGCTCCGCTTCCAGCAACCCATTGCCATCCCATTGTATTATTTGCAATATCAGCATCTAGTAGTGTATCCATAAACCATTTTGCTCCTTCTTGCCACGGAATTAACAAATGCTTTACAAGAAAAGAGGCTACAGCCATTCTTGCCCGGTTATGCATAAAACCTGTTTGCCATAGTTCTCGCATTCCCGCATCAATAAACGGATAACCCGTTTTCCCCTTTTGCCATACTCTTAATAACTCCTCTTCCTTATTCCACGGAAAATGTTCAAAGCTCTTATTAAGAGGTTTATATACTGTAAATGGATAATGGTATAGTAAATAATAAGAAAACTCTCGCCAAATTAATTGACGTATAAAGCTATTAACTTGTTTTTCAAAAAGACTACATTGTCTTTGGGTACTTTTATTTATTAAGTAATGAAACATTAGCTTTACTGATATTTGACCAAATGAAAGATACGGTGCCAACATCGAATGGACATTTTGACCTGGAAAATCTCTTCCTTCACTATAAGAGACTAATTTACTAGAGAAAAATTTCTTGAATGTTTTATATGCCCCTTCTTCTGTCGGATCCCATATTACTTCCATATGAGATGTCCACGGTATAGTCGGCAACAATTGTAATTCTGAAACAGATAAGCTTGCTGGTAAAGAGTTTCCCCACTTTATACTCTGCACTCTGCTAATAGGTTTAGGTATTACCTGCTTTTGAAATGCATTGTAAAAAGGCGTAAACACCTTATATTCAGTGTTATCTTTCTTTTTAATAACCCATGGTTCTAATAATAAATGCGAATTAAATTCTTTACAGATAATACCTTTATCCTCTAACATCATTTTCATTTTTTGATTAGATTGTAATCTGTCCGGATCGTAACAAATATTCCAATATACAGCCGTTATATCTAATTGCTCTATGAGAGAAAGTATTTCTTCCTCCGTACGTCCTTTACGAATTATTAAAGTAGAGCCCAATGCCTCAAGTTGCTTCTTTACATCTATTACAGCATGGTGCAACCACCACTTTGACGCACTTCCTATTGAAAAAGTTTCCTCTTGTATATATACAGGAAGAACCTCACCAGACTGAACAGCCTCAAATAGAGCTGGGTTATCATATAAACGAAAATCTTTTTGAAACATAACAATAATTTTATTTTGCATGGCTATCCTTTCTAATTCTTAAAGCACAATTCATTCTTTATTAGAACAAATACTTCTGTTATTTTTAAATGATTATAAGAATCATTTTTTGTAATTGCAAACAAACTCTTCTATCTTTAATGGATTTTTCCAACTCTTAATAAAGATAAAAATATAATGCACTTTGTACTTATCTTAAACTCTTATAAAATAAAAAAGAAAATGGAGAGAAAGATGAAAAAACAATTTTATAAACAATCAAACTTAAATACATCTATAGATTCAACAATCCTATGGACTTTTCAAAACCAAAATGCCATAAATACACTTTTGAATGAAGGTAAGCTTATAGCCGATCCTATTTTTGTTAGTAAAGAAGATTGCACAGCATATAAATACATTGTAAGACACATGAAACAGAAAGGTATTGACTTTATTATAGATTTACCCATTTGAGCATGGCATTCATGCAATGGTTACCAAAAGAAGCCTACTTTTGAGACTGCAAGAGAATTACTATCAGATATTCAATTAGAGAAAGAAATATACCTCATCGAATTCACATGTCCTAATTTTTTATTCATGTTAACAAACTATAGCGGATGGTGCGACATTTATTTTAAACTTACTGACAATCCTACAGCAATTGTAACAAATGATGAAGAAAAACACTTATTTGATCTTTACCCTATCATTGAGGAAGAATGGGAATATCATCATATCCAAGCAACTCTACCTTACCTAAAAAAAGAATGGATTATACAAATAACAGAACTTAGTAAAATGAATGGATTTAACAAATAATATTGTTTATGAATGCTTTATGTAAGCATTCATAAACATAACAAATAGTCACATTAAACTGATACATTTTAAATAGCATCTTTTATAATGGAGCCCTAAATCAACTCCTTACTACTATGTTTTTGCATACATGCAGCTTACTCATTTAGTTTCGGTCTAGTTTGTAAATATAATTTCAAATCCGGACTTGAACCGTTAATAATTATATCTCGAACAATTTTAGAAAGTACCATACTATAAACTAATCCATTATCTCCATACGCATAGATAAAGTGACAATTTGGAAACTCTTCATACATTCCAATTATAGGTAAACCATCATGAGTACCACCATAAAAAGCACTTAAATAAAATTCAGGTTCAACTGTTATATTGGGAAAGAGCTTATTAAATTCATTCACTAATTTCTCTTTTTTATGGATTAATTTTGAATCTCTTTCTTGAGCAATGTTTGTATCTTCATCTAATCCACCTATAATAATCCTATTATCTGCAGTAGTTCTCATATAAATATATGGTCTCGCAGTTTCCCAAATGAGAGTGCGTTTATACCAAGAAGATAAATCTTCCACAGGATTAGTAACAATTGCATATGAGCTAATCAGTGTAGCGTTCTTTTCCTTTTTAAATTCCAATCCTTCATATCCTGCAGCCACAATTACTTTATTGGCAGTAATAGAATTGCCCTCCTTTGTATAAAAGATAGCACATTCTTTCTCTAACTTTTTGCCAACAATCTCTGTATCTTCATAAATGTGAACTCCTTTATTAGAGGCTTGTTCTAATAAACTATGTGTAAATTTATAAGGATTTATTTCACCATCATTATACGTATAAATAGCTGCACGTTTTTTAAATGGATATCTCTGTCCAATTTGTTTTTCTGATAACCAAGCCGCTTTAAAATCATGCTTATGTAAATAATACAGTTCCTTTTCTAATTTCTTTATATCCTCTTCATAACTTGCATAATATAAGCTGTCACGTCGTTTAAAGTCAGAGCAATAAGGCAAGTTTTGATCAGCATATTCAATATCATTAATAGCTTGTTCACATAATTTCATATGCTTAACTGCATACTCTTCCCCAAATGTATTTACAAGTTCAAAAAACATCTTATCACCTAAATATTGAATAAGTGCTGTATTTGTAAGGTTACTTCCATGTCCTACCTTTCTTTTATCAACGATAACAATATTTAAATCTGATTCACTCAAATAGTATGCTGATTGAGCACCCGAACTTCCTGCTCCTATTATTAGTACGTCACATTTTATATCTTCGTCCAAACGAGGATAAGAAGGTGTATTAGAAAAAGTCGTGTTCCAATATAATTTCCCTTTCTGTAAATCCATTTTAATTGCACCGTCCTAAATAAAATAGTTATATCCCCATCGGTATCTCCAAATCATTCTTACTATATACTTCTTATCAAAATTATCTTGCTATCATGAATAAAGGTTCTTATAAAACTAAAAGCCTTGTCTTAAAAAATTTTTCGAAAAAACGTCAAATAATTTTTTGTTTTTATTATAAAAAGAGCAAAAGATCTCCATTTATAGAAGATTTCTTTTACTCTTTTTAAAGGAAACAACTCCAAATATTTAACATATTACAGTATCTACTAAATAAAAGTTGCTTATCTATCGATAACTTACACATAAGAATGCATTTGTTTCACTACTTTATTAACAGAAACTTTAACAACCATTTCTTTTTCCCCTGTTCTATCAATCTTGAAACCATGAACTTTAACATCAGACGGTACTAGTGGATGATGACAAATCATATCTATACTCTTCTCAATATTTTCACTAACATTTTCTTTTCCACTTAGCCATTCATCAAGGCTACCACTTGAAAATTCAGGCATGCAATTTTCAAAGAGATAGTCTAGTTCCCTGTTATTTTTTATGGAATCACGTTGAATTTGTAGATTAACTACATCAGTTTCTTTATCCTCTATTCCTACAACAAAAATTTCTTCAACATTTTCTTGATAAATAGCAATAATAATAGATCTCATTATATCTCCATAAGGATGTACAATTACAGAATCGTAGCTGTGTATAGTCAATATGTTTTCTTGTTGAATGTTAGTTACTTGTTGGATAATAGGCTCTATTCCATGTTTAATGTCTGTTAACAATAAAACTTTTTTATTCTTTGAATTCATATGGAGCACTCCTTCTTCATTATTGTATTTATGAAACTTTTAAGCTAGTAACAATAGTTGATAATTCATTACATGTTTGTTACCAGCTTTTCCAGCGTCCCTCTGGATCAACACTTGCAAGTCTAACCCATCCATTTTGAACTTTTTCTCGAAATGTGAAATCATTATTTAGCAAACGTTCTATATATTGACTAGGCGCTTGAATTACAATTAGTAAACGAAGTGGTGAATGATACGTCTCACTATCTGACTGCATAACGGATTGCCAAGGTAAGCCTGGCAACAAATCACTTGCATTTCCCTGCATAACACCAAGACCAGCCGTTACGGTTTGGGTTGTTTTGTTTCCACTACCATAATAATGAGGAGCTACAGTTGAAGCGTAGTATTGTAGATTTATCCACTGAGCTACTGTTCCTGGTCCTGCAATAATGTTAGCTAATATATCGCCACTTTCATCCTGTTTCCAATCATAATTATGGAGGAAAGCCCTACCTTCTAAGTCACAATCCTGAGTTAATTCTCGTTGCCCGATAATAAAAGATGCATTACGAGCTAATCCCCATTCTGGACGTATTTCACTCCAATCTTCTGCAAATCGATGTGCCTCTTTACTCGCATTTTTTATTTTCGTTTTAAAATTTGGTAATTGCGTTAAACGCTCTCTATTTGCATGTTGGCTCACATTTGGCATAATCGACTCGATACAATCAAATGCTTCTTGCGCAGTTTCCGAAAGTTCTGGGACGTAAATCCATTCCAATTCATCCACTGTTGTTTTATGTTCAGCTGCTGCAAAAATGGTGTCCTTAGGAATTTTAATACCTTCAGCAGACAACGCCTCTCTCACTTCTGGAAGATTACATAAAGTAGCGAAAACTCTTGCATTAAACCCTCCCGCTGCTCCGCCACACGCACCACACTCAAGCGCTGCAGCATAAGGATTGTTCGTACTTTGACTACTGTGGCCGCACATGACAACTAAAGGAGCGAAACCTTCTGTTAATCCCACCATTTTTAAAGCTTGACGCACATAGTTCACTTTTTCTTCTTTAGTAAAACCGATAGGTATCTCACCCTTTGTGTCATGAACATGATTAAGCGAAAATGTTGTATCAGGTTTTTGTAACATAGTTTTACGAAGGTTACGAATGAAACCACCAACTCCTCTTGGGACAAAACTTCTTGTCACCATCTGTAGACCAAGTAAAGAACCACTTAACTCAGGTAGCGCCATACTTGTCAGTACGTTCTGTTTCATCGTTTTAAATGTATAACGTACCGAGCTGCCTACCCTCTTACGTTGCTCATAAGATTTAAGTTCATTTTCATTTGTGAGCTCTTTTATTTGATGTTTCGGTTTGAGTATAACTGGCAAAGAAGGATGGTTGTTATTACTACCTAGTTCACTAGTTGCAATTGGTAATCCAAAGAAACCAGCTATCCCAAATGTTTCAAACGGACCTAATTTTTCAAGATGGCGACGAAACGGTTCTGAACGTACATCGATACAGAATGCTAATTGAGCTAATACACGCTTTTTATCATCGGTTGCACGTTGTTTAGAAGCAATCTTCTCCCTTAATTGCTCTGCATGCGTTTGTTCCCAAGCTTCCAGCCAAAGTTTTCTGCGAATATTTTCATCAAAACGATAAGCGAATACTAATAATTCACTTTGTTCAGCAGCAGGCATTTGTAACCATTCCCGTGTTGAAATATTCCCCCAATAGATCCAAGAAGCTATAAGTGGGACGATCGAAACTTTTTTCTCAACCTTTTGATTTTTTAAAGGTAAATAAGGTTTTGCAATAGCCAGCTCCATAGAAATTCGAACTGCTAAATATTCTATGAGAAGTTCCTGTTCCTGAATTGATTGTTGTGAGCGCCATCGTATCATTCCTGCCCACCCAGGCAAAGAAAGCAAGTGCCCTTCAAGGTAAGATTGTATGTTAGATTCAGAAATTCCTAGTTCAGATAATGCTCTCGCTAAAGCTACTTCGGCATCTTGTGGCCAATCTTTTAAAACTTTACGCTCATTTTTACTGAGCGCTGGATCAAATTTAATAAGGTGTTGCCATGCACGATAAAAACCTTTCTCTCGATTTGGCATCGTCCAACTTGATCCGGAGTCATCAAGATATAATTTACACCATTTAATGATATGATAATTAAGAACATCAGATAGGTTTTCACTATTTTGATTCTCTATAAGCGAACTTATTGGCTGCATAACAGAGGCTTTCATACTTGCTGTATTTATATAACTCATTTCTTCTGCCAATTTATTTACTTCTGGCGATGCTAATAGACCAGAAGGTAATTTTTCTAACTTTAAAGCTGCTTGACAAAATCGCTCTGCTTTCTCTCGCGGAATATGAAAAGATTGTGAATCCAGCCAACGAGACAAACTCATTTGTAAAAATGATTCCTCAATCTCACCTTTCGCTTTTGCCGAATGAATCATGGAGGCACTAGGATAAATATCCACATTACGAGCTTCTTTTAACCAATTTGCGACTTGTTCAAATGATTGCTTTTCAAGTCCCATCCAAGGGTGATGAGCTGCAAACGTAGAGATAGGCCAAAGTGGTGCAATAACTCGGCTAGCAGATGCCACTAAATCATTTATATTATTTTCTTGCATATCAATGTTTGTATCTTTCTTTAATATTGACGGTATGCTCATCACGAATTACCTCCCTTTGATACATAATGTTTCAGATAGCTTGGGTGACTTTCTACTGACTTTCGTCTCGCCTCACCTACTCGAACTAACCAAAGATAAAGTACAGCGGATAAAGTAGAAGATTGATGACGAGTAACGAAAGTACTAATAACACTACTAAATAGTAAAATACATATAACAAAGATAACGGCTGGAGCTGAAGGTTGAACACTTTGATAAATATCAGTATGCAACCATTTATAAAGAGAATTATGAACAGTAAAGTAAATGAGAGAAAATCCAATCAAAACAATTAAGCCAGCAATTCGTCCCATTCTTCCCTCTCCAAAAACAACAAGCTGTTTCCATGAAAAGTATAGTGACCATCCTAAGATTAACGCACTAACTAGTTGATACCCCTCTCCAGAAGTCATAAACCAGAAAGTAATTGCTATAAATAATCCTAAAACACGCCCAACTATAATCCATAAATTGGACATCTTTTCATTAGACTGATTCACTACCCCAAAACGTTGCACTGAAGAACCAGCTTGTAAAAATAGTGTAGCTTTAAACAAACCATGTAAAATTAAATGAATAACAGCCGCTAAATAGGCGCCTAATGCACATTGAATAAGCATAAATCCCATTTGTGCAATAGTTGAACCTACTAGCTGACGTTTATAATCAACTTGGACTAAACTAATTCCTGTACCTATTAAGACAGAAATACTAGAGAAAATTAGTAAAATTATTTGTGCAATATCATCATGAAAAAGAGGTGAAAATCTAGTTAACATGATACCGCCAGCATTTACTAAACCCGCATGCATAATAGCAGAAACAGGAGTTGGAGCAACAGCAGACTCAATTAACCATCTCTGAAAAGGCCATTGTGCTGCCGGAATCATCACAGCTACTATAATTAATAAATTGATTACTGTTTTTTCCAATCTTCCATGTTGCACTAAATTTTCATTCGTTAAAACTGATGTTAACTGCCACTGTCCAGTTATTTGAAACAGCCAGATTATAGCTAATAGTAAGGCAATCCAACTTATTGCAAATAAATATCCAGAGATTTTTGTTGCTTCACTAACTACTTTCCACCCTTTATTTAGCCCTATAAGTAGAACCAATCCTATAAGCGTTGCTCCCCAACAAATAATCATTATACGAAGGTCATCACTCAACCATGCAACTGAAGATATACTTGTAGTAAATGTAAAAAGTGCAAAGTATTTTCGATATGAGCGATCCCCCATTAAGTAACGTACAGAAAATCGCTGAATAATTAAGCCAATTGTAAGAACAAAGAAAGACATGAGCCAAGCTAAAGTATCTAGATGCCAAGGCCCCACAACTCTATCTCCATTGTTATTAACAAGTGCAAGTAAAGAAACCAATGAAGGCAAAGCAGCGATACCAATATGGATATGAACAAAACGTAAAGGTATCCTTGCATGTAAAAACAATAATCCACTTAGCCAAGAGGCACTAAGTGCCATAAAAAATAAAGTTAACAGTGTTGATGAACTTAGCGAAATTAACATATTACATACTCCCTTCCAAACGAAAATAACCTATAAAAATTCCTTTTAATTTCAATTTTCATTCACTCTTTTTAGTGCATCGTTTTTTCCCATAAAAAAAACCGACAACTTCCATAATTCAATGATTTTATATCATCATTGAATTATGGAGATTGTCGGTTTCACTTCAACTAACTTCAATAAAGTTTTTTGAAGAGCTCCCATTTTATAGAGGATAGTAATGTATGTATTACTCCTATTAAAAATAACAGTATATCTCTGATCTCCTAGATTATGCAATCAATATATCAATTTATGTTATGCGCTATCTTTCAATTAAGAAACTTTTTCATTTAGTCAATATTACATATTAAAAAAATGCTAAAGCCTTAATTATAGCAAACAGTTAAAATAAGCATCTATTAATTTTTTAAAACAAATATAAGATAAACTATATTAAGCAGTTTGTCAATTTATTTATCAGTTTTTTTTGAGCGTTATTCCAATTAAAATTCAGTATACGTAAATAATTTCAAGTTTTTAATTATTATCATGTTAATAAATTTAAATAAAGTGCAAAATTTTTAGGCTTCTTAATTATCTCCCACTAACCCTACGGTGATTTTAATTTTTAAAATTTTTCCTCAAGATTATGAAACAATTTAAAAATCATTACTCGTTCACCAGTACGGGAGCTTATATCCGTATGAAAGCTTTTCACTTTTTCTCCAGTTAATTCTAGAATAATCTCTTTCAAATCTTCAATTCCAGATTCAACTAGCTCCGAACGATTTTTCTTTATCGTTAGCATACCGTCTTTCGTTTCGCAAACCGTATATTCAGCCGGCGTTAAAATACCTTGTAAATTTACGATAATCATATCCCGTAATATATCTGTCTTAACGGATATAGACCCGCGTCCTAGGTAGTCCTTTTCCCAGTGAGTAATTGCTTTGCTTATCTCTGATTCAATAGAGCCTTTTGAGTTTTTCATCTTTGTATCCTCCTTCAATAAAATGTAATTACATTTATAATTACAATAACAATATAATAATCTGGATTGATTTTATTTTCAATTATTGAGAAGAATTTATAGGAATCGTTGTCATGTATCCTTTAGTATTAAAGTGAATTTTTATATTGCGATATACGTTTTTTTATTATCCCCAACAAAATACTCTTACTAAAAAGGCTCTGTTGCACCGATTTCTAAAAAGGACATTCCGGAGAAAATAAGGAAACTCTTGTAACGTAATACATAAACGAAAGAGCCGATTTCTATATAAAATAGGAAATCGACTTTTGACTTAGTTATTGATTTAGTAATAAAAACACTTTTAAAAGAAATAAGCTTATGCTATAGACGTTGATCTTTCTGGAAGTTTAGTTGAAAATGATCCGCTTCATTGTATACCCCGAATTCATACCCTTTTTCCTTATAAAATTTAATAATTTCCGGAAGCGCTTGTAATGTCTGTGGTTTTTCATGCATTAGAACTACTTCCACATCTTCTGTTGTTGTACGCTTTACATTTTCTATAATTTGCTGTGGGTTACCTTTTAATTTCCAATCATTTGAATCTATCGTCCAATCCCAAACTTTTATTCCTGCTTCTACAATTTTGTTACGAATGTCCTGCCCCTTTAATCCTGGTGCAGATCCGTATGGGGGACGGACTAGTTTAGGAGTTGTACCTGTAATATTATGAATAAGAGCTAACGTTTCTTTCATCTCCGTTACAAATTGTCCTTTTTTGTATAGCTTATCACTATTATGTGTCATACTATGTGCACCAATATAATGTCCTTCTTTTACTGCTCGTTTTACATTTTCCTGAAAACCGGTATTCTGTAAATTGCTACCTTGCATAAAAAATGTCGAAGCAACATGTTGCTCTTTTAGTACATCTAAAAATTTCCCAGTTAATTCGCTAGGACCGTCATCAAATGTTAAATAAACAACCTTTCCTACTGGTTTTCCATCAGCTCTTTTCTGTTTTGCCAGTGATGTGTCCTCTTTCTTTTCTTGTTGTTGCGTATTAGCTAGCTTAATACTTTCATTAGCTCCCCCTTTCACTGGGATAGAGTTCCATTTTCCTATTAAAAAGAACGTGAAAAAGGTCGTTGCTAACACAACTCCTAGAGATAGTATTGCCTTAGTTACTACACTTGTTTTTTTCTTATTTTGTGATTCTTTCATTATGTTTCAATCCTTTCCCTACTCATTTTCATATTCATTATTTATGCAGCTAAACATTAACTTCAGCTAATATTTACAATAAATAGATTAATAGAGGAAGGTGAAGATAAAATGCAGATAATGTCGAAATTAGTTAAAGAATAGCGTATTGCATCCACTCTTTAAAAAAATATTTTTTCTCTATTACAGTTAAATTTGAAAACTGGATATACATCCAAAATAAAAAATACTACTCTTTCTAAACAATATTTTTATATCAAGATAACAGCATGTTGGTATAAAGATAAAATACAGAGATGGCCGTACAATTGAAATTCTATTATAATTTTGTAATTGGAATTCATTTGAACCAAATGAAGAACTAGAAGAAATATTATTATGTGGAGGTGCCCCGATGAACCTTGTAATTAGAGAGTTAGAAACAAATGATTTAGATAATCTCCCGGAGATTGATGACAGTTTTATAGTGAATGCTCGGTTAATTCTTTCTATTTCCAAAGTAAATAGACGCATAGAATATACAGTAGAAGACATTCCGAGTTATGAAAAAAGTTATTTACAAAATCAAGATGATAATGAAGAACTGCCTTACAATGAATATATAAATAAACCTAATCAAGTAATTTACATAGCACTGTTACATAACCAAATCATTGGATTAATGGTATTAAAAAAGAATTGGAACCACTATGCTTACATAGAAGATATAACGGTAGATAAAAAATATCGTACACTCGGAGTTGGTAAAAGATTAGTTGATCAAGCAAAGCAGTGGGCAAAAAAAGGCAATATGCCAGGTATCATGCTTGAAACGCAAAATAATAATGTCGCAGCATGTAAATTTTATGAAAAATGTGGATTTGTAATTGGTGGGTTTGATTTTCTTGTTTATAAAGGTTTGGATATTGAAAATGATGAAGTTGCGATTTATTGGTATTTGCATTTCAAATAAAACTGTTTTTAGCATTAAACAAAATCAAAACCCCAATCTCTCTCTATAAAAACTGAGAAATTGGGGTTAAGTTACTTAACAATATTTTTCATTTAAAACAAGTAACTAATTAATAATCCTGCTGATAATAAGAAGCCGAAAATCGTATTTGTCATCGCTGTTGATTTCATTGCGATGCGCATATATCCAGGATCCTTTGCCCCTTTTTGGAAACTTTGAATCGCAGAAATTGGCTTTCTCAAACCTAGGAACATTACTAATGCCCAAGGGCTTATATAACCCATTAATACAATTACGGCAATCCATAAATACGCAATGAAAAAGGCTACCGCTAGTGTTACCACAGCTTTCTCTCTCCCAAGGAGGATTACTAATGTCTTTCTTCCACCTTTAATATCTTCTTCGATATCTCGGATGTTATTCGACATATTGATTGCACCTACTAAAATTCCAATTGGAATGGAAATCAATACACTTTCAATCGTTACAGTATTCGTTTGAATAAAGAAAGCAATGAGTACAAAACATGTCCCCATTAACAATCCAGAAACTAGTTCTCCAAATGGAGTGTACGCAATCGGTAATGGACCGCCTGTATATAAATAGCCAACTGCCATCCCAATTAAACCAATAACCACTAACCACCAACTACTATTCATACAAATATAAATGCCGATAAGTGCTGCTAAGACATATAATAAAAGCGCAACAGTTAAAACATTTTTTGGTTTCAATCCATGACGGACAATTCCGCCACCGATGCCAACAGAATCAGCGGTATCTAATCCACGTTTGAAATCATAGTACTCATTAAATAAGTTCGTTGCTATTTGCAGTGCTAAACATGCAAGCATCATCGCAATAAATAAAAGCCAATCAATTTTGGCAACATAAAGTGATGCCACTGTCCCTAAAATTACAGGAGAAAACGTCGCCGTTAATGTATGCGGGCGCGTCATCTTCCATATTAATTTAGCGGAACTAATTTCCTTTTCATTCCCCATAACTCTGTTCAATCTCCCTACATTTGAAGTATAAATTACTAGCAGTATCTTTCTATCTATTTCCTGCCACGCATCCATTCATTATAGCAATAAATGATTATCCTTTCTAACAAATCAACTTTTAATAAAGTAAAATTTATAAAATGAAACTTTAATCAGTAGGAGTTTTGTCATCCCCACTGATTATTAGTGCATATGGATTGGGCTTTTATGGGCAACCCTCCCATTTAAAATAGGCTAAAAAAGAAATTAAATTACTTCCAAACAACACCTCGCCTCTCATATTCCATTCTGTATTCAACAGCAGCTGCAATTTTAGGACTTGCGAATCTTTCCGTGATCCAAAGTCCCAAATCAACTCCTGAAGTGACCCCTCTTGCAGTGATAACATCGCCTTGATCTACAATTCGGTAATGAAGAAGCTCTGCCCCGTATTCACTCATTTCATCCTGTGCCAAATAGTGCATCGTTGCCTTTCGACCGTTCAATATACCAGAGGCAGCTAATAGCATACCTCCTGTACACACACCAGCAACGATTGTTCCTGCATTGTGCATCTCGCTAATCATTTTAGTCAAAGTTCCAAGCTCTGCTTGCTTTCGTGCCCCATGCTCTGCTTTATGATTCCAGCCACCACCAGGTACAATTAACAAATCTGGACGGTTATCCATTCGTAAAAAATCATGTAATTTAACCGTAACTCCAAACGAAGTAGTGACTTCTTGTTTTTGTTCACTTGAAACGAATTCAATCGTAAATGGAGCCCCTCCTTCTATCGCTCTGTTTAATACTTCAAAAGGTGCAAAGGAGACAAGCTCTCCAAAGCCATCAAACAATACAATTTGTATTTTCATTTTTAGAACACATCCTATGGTTTCTTATTTGAATCCCAAACTAGGAGAATACATGTTATGTACAAATTAATAATGAAGATAGTCTTTCTCCCCTCAATCTATAAACTTCTAAATGTTCTTCTAATTCCCTCTCATCACTTATTACACTTAGCGTTTTCTTCACAAAATTCCAATTCAAACTACCGGATAACCATAACAAGGAAGAAAGTCTCTTATAATCATTTGGTGTTAAAATATTATGGGCCTTATACCCTACTAAAAATGCACTAGCAACACTTGAACATACTTCATGAGACTGTATTCCTTCTGTTTGAGAATACCATTTTATTAAAAAGGCTAGTCCTTCAATGCGGTCTACATATCCAATTGATTCAAAATCTACAATTCCTTTTACCTGTTGATTTGAGTCCCATAAAACATTCAAAGGATTTAAGTCTGTTTGTACGATAAACTCTAATTCACTCGTATATGCGCACTCTATATGATATTTAGCTAGATTTATATACTCCCGTACATCTTTACATGCGCTAGCCTTACTTTCTAACATATTAATAAACTCAACATACCCATCTAAATGAGATTTCTTTTGAAAAATTGAACTTTGAAATGTACTAGAAATATCATGTATCTTTCTTGCCTTCTTTCCAAACAATTCTGCGATAGATTCTGTGCAGTGTGTAAGATGCTCTCCTTCAATCCAATTAGACAATATAAATCGGTACTGTTCATCATTCCAAGTGACTAATGTAAATGACTCCCCTGACTTATTCTTGTTAATTTGCATAAAAGGCATTCCATGCTCACGTAAATAATACGTAAAGCGTACTTGCTCTTTCAATTGTTCATTTGATAACGCTCCAAAAGCTGGATTGATTATTCGCTTGCTATTCATAAACCGTGCGGAATATCGCTTTCCATTTACCATAATTTTATAGTGTAAATCTGTATGCCAGCTATTTTTATGTAATTCTTCTTCTACCATTAGTGTATGGATTTCTTTAAAATAACTTATTAATACGTCTCTTATTATTTGTTTCATCCTTTTTCCTTTCATCTGAAAAATTTTTATTACACACTACTTTTATGATTACTATCTCGATTACTCTAAAGACCAAAATTTTATTCATTGTTAATGACCAATATTGTTCTATACATATTTAATAGAGGCATACTACTATTCTAACTATATCATTCTCACATAATATTCTGTATTCGTTGAGATAGTTGTTATAAGCCAATGCAATAGTGACTATATATAGAAAAAAGAGCCAATCCCCTATCCAATAGAAGATTGACTCTTTCCTTTATTTACTCCCCTGTTTCAGAAAATCGCTTTATACGTTCTCCAATTTCATCGCGAACACGTTGAAATTCAGACCATTCTTTTCCTGCTGGATCATCAAATCCCCAGTGAATACGATTCACATGCGGCGGAGTAGATGGGCATACAGCATCCGCATGACTACAAAGCGTAACGACTAAATCAGCACTATTTAAAATGTTTGCATCAATTATATCTGATGTTTGATTTGTTATGTCGATATTTACTTCGTTCATTGCTTTAATTGCGTTTGGATTCACTCCGTGTGCTTCGATTCCTGCAGAATATACATTCCACTTATCTCCTAAATATTGTTTGCCCCATGCTTCTGCCATTTGGCTTCTGCATGAATTTCCTGTACATAAGAAATAGATTGTCTTTTTATTTTCCATGTTGTTTTCCGCCTTTGTTTTTAAATTATACTGGTTGGTCATTAAAATATTTACGCTTAAACCAAAAAGCGACGTTTACAAGTGCAATCATGACTGGGACTTCAACTAACGGTCCGATAACAGCTGCGAATGCTGCGCCTGAATGAATACCAAACACACCAACTGCTACAGCAATCGCTAATTCAAAGTTATTACTACCTGCTGTAAATGCTAGCGTTGTTGTTACCGGATAGTTTGCACCAATTTTTCTTCCCATAAAGAAAGAAACAAAAAACATTACAATAAAATAGATTAATAACGGAATCGCTATTCTTACTACATCTAGTGGCACGCTAACAATCATCTCCCCTTTTAAAGAGAACATAATGATGATCGTAAATAGCAATGCAAGTAATGTAAGTGGACTAATTTTCGGTATAAACACCTTTTCGTACCACTGTCTTCCTTTAAACTTAACGAGTACAAAGCGTGTCAACATACCTGCTATAAAAGGAATTCCCAAATAGATAAATACTGATTTTGCTACTTCTATCATTGTAATATCGACAATAGCACCTTCAATCCCTAACCATTCTGGAATTATAGTTACAAATACGTATGCATAAACTGAGAAAAAGAGCATTTGGAATACCGAATTAAAAGCAACTAAACCTGCCGCATACTCTTTATCTCCATCGGCAAGATCGTTCCAAACAATGACCATTGCAATACAACGTGCTAATCCAATCATAATGAGACCAACCATGTATTCTGGTTTATCAGGAAGAAAAATAATTGCTAAAACAAACATAAGTACCGGACCAATAATCCAATTTTGTACTAAAGATAGAACTAACACTTTTACATCTTTAAATACTCGGCCCATTTCCTCATAGCGAACTTTCGCTAACGGTGGATACATCATTATAATTAATCCAACAGCAAGCGGAATAGACGTCGTTCCAACCTGCAATGTATTCAGTCCGTCTACTACACTAGGAAACACAAACCCTAAACCAATCCCAACAGCCATCGCTAGAAAGATCCATAGTGTTAAATATCGGTCTAGAAAAGATAAACGTTTCATTTTATTTCCCATCTCCTATTAACAACAAGAATTTTTAGCTACCTCATTTGAAGTGGTGCAACAAGATGACTCTTCTATTTTGTGAACATCACTATCTGCTTTTGTATAAAAGAACTCCCACTCATTACCATCGGGATCCGTTACCCAAAACTTATCTTGTACTGCATAGCAACAAGTCGTATCCATCTCATCACGCGCAAAGAAACCTTCTTTTTCTAATCGTTCTTTATGTAATATAATTTCTTCAGCTGTATCCACTTGGAAACCAAAGTGATTTACCTGATTTCCCTTCACTTCATCTCGCACGTTCAGCGTGAAATTAAGTCCTGGCGTCTCTAATAAAAATTTTGCATAATCTGTTTTCACTTTAACTGGTGATACACCAAATACCTTTTCATAAAATTCAATAGACTTCTCTAAATTCGTAACGTTTATACCGATGTGAACATATCTCATACCTTATTCCTCCTCTTTATATATCATTAATCAATTTTTTTTGATTAATAAATTAAAATTTTAACAGCAGCTACCTTTTCCTGTTTTTCTAAAGATACAACATAATTCTTCTGATAATAAATTATTTACTTCCGCATCATTTAAATCATAATAACTCCACGTACCTTTTGTTTCTTTTACAATTAAACCTGCATCTAATAAAATCTTTAAATGATAGGACAACTTAGATTGCGTCATTTCAAAAATCTCTGTTAAATCACATACACAAGTCTGGCCTCGCTGGCAAAGTTCATACATAATCTCTAAACGCTTTTGATCCGCTAATGCTTTGAATTTTTTCTCATAGAGCTGAAAATCTTGTGCCATTTTAGTTCCCTCTCCCTTCATCAACTTTTTTTGATATTTATAGTATATACGCTGATTAATTTATTATGCAACTAATTAATCAATTTTTTTGATTTATAAAAACTTCCTCACATCATATCTTTGCTACAACTAAAAAGGGCCATAGCCTTTTCAAAAATAAAAAACTATGGTTCTTTTTACAACTTAATAGTTACAATATTTCCGAGGAATGGAGTCTCTATAACTGTTTTCAATTTTAATTTGACCATTATAGAGTAGTGCCCCATCACCATCAAGCTAAGAAAAACAAATACCCCCAAATGAAAAAAATTGATATAACTCTTCGGCAAATAAAGATAACTCTTGTTTTTGGTGCATATTCATAAAAAGCACATTACTATTCTCATTAACATAAGAGAATAGTAATGTGCTTTTAATTTCAAAAATAGTCTAAATCCTTAAGTTGATGGTTGTGGGGCGGGACCCCAATAAGAACGGTATCTAAGGCTGTATGAGAGGTGTTAGTTCCATTCCAAAGGCCTCAGCCAACGATTAACTCAAGTACCGATTTCGGATGACCCCCATGTGATGAAGTTCGTGTCCTGCTATGCCGTACGCGAGGGCGCGCGCCGTAATGCTTAGGTTGTTGGCTGTGCCCTTGCGGGTCCACGCCTCCGCCGGTAGCCCGCGCAGCAATGTGATCGTTGATTGCCGTACGGCCCGGTAGTCTTCGGCCAATTGCGCGGTTGTCCAACTTCCGAAAGGAGGTATGAACAAGTCCTGATCGAAACCAGTCAGAGGCGTCTGATCCCCTCTTGCGAACCGGAGCAGGCGGTAGGTCATGACGCGTTCTGAGTCTGCAATGTGGCCCACGACTTCTTTCAGCGTCCATTTTCCTTCCGCATACCGATACGCGTACTGGCTTTCGGTCAACGATGCCAGGAGCTCGGTCATTTGCTTTTCCTGGGCGAGCAGAATATCGATGATTTCACCGTCCGGTACCAAACGGATATATTCGCCGGAGTTCCCGGCGTATTCTTCTTCTGACGGTCTTTGATTCATGCGTAGTCACCTCTTTATGTAGATATAGAAAATTATAGCACTCGTCTATGTCTAATAAATTCGCGAAATGATAGAACTTCCCTTCTAATAATTGAGGAGAAGCAACTATTTAGTTGGTCGGTCGCCACACTATCCTGATTCGTTAGCACAATAATCAATGCTAATCAATAATGCATAAAAATTATCTGTTAT
This sequence comes from Bacillus cereus group sp. BceL220, assembly GCF_051776965.1. Classification (NCBI taxonomy): domain Bacteria; kingdom Bacillati; phylum Bacillota; class Bacilli; order Caryophanales; family Bacillaceae; genus Bacillus; species Bacillus cereus group sp. BceL220. The sequence continues at coordinate 299,346 of NZ_JBPWBC010000004.1, forward strand.
ACAATATTTCGAAGGTATTAATATATAAAGGTAACACCTTCTTTTTTTAATTTAAAGATGAATTTTCAATTATATTTTGAAATGAACCGGAGTAAAATACACTAGTCTAACTACTTTTTTTATACTCTATTAACAAGGCAGTTATAGCATCCTGGTTTAGCGTTAAGAATGTGAATATATTCTACTTCTTTATTATCAAAAATTTCATCTATATTTTCTCTTAAATTTACACCTTCTGTAACCCTTGCTTCTACAATCATTGAGTCAGCATTGTAGCCGCGTACAGATAGATACCTATGATGTAACATATGCGGAATTTCATTTACATCTAGCTTAGCAGTAGTTGCTCCCTTTCGTATAAATATAGGACCACTTGCTTTATAAGGCGAATTAACACTATGATATTGGTAATTCAGTAAAATTACCTCTTCTCCTACCTCTGCATCCTTCAAACTTATCCTGCAAGGATATCCAGGATTTTTATTTGCTATTATTTTGACTGCCCCGATACTTTTTAATACTTCTTCATTCATTAGAAATAGGTTATTAAACTCCTTCTCTTGTAACGCAATGATTTGAAAGTTATTTCTCATATTCTATCCCTCCTTAATTAGTTGTTATAAAGCATTTCACTAATGATGCTACCACTAAAGTTCATAAAACTTGTTCAATAATCCTGCCCGTTTGTTGAGGAGTGAATTAAAAAGCTTACAATTCTATAACAGAGAAAAATGGCGTATTATTGTTCAATACAAAGTTGTTTACTTTTAATCAATCAGTAATGATTTATCGAAAAATACGATGAGTACAAAGCACTCTTGTTAATTCATGCTATCTTTTGTTAAAGAACGTGAATTCAGTCAAGTTCTTGGTTTACGGTATTTCCACTATGGAAAGCACGGAATTGACTCGGTGAAAATCCTGTATTTCTTTTAAATGCATTATAAAAGCTAGATACACTTTGATAGCCTGTTTGATAACCAATCTCTGTACTATTAAAGACCGTTGTCAAGAGCAGTTCCTTTGCTTTCTTAACTCTGATCCTTTCTAGATATATTCGAGGAGTATACCCTGTTCTTTCTTTGAAAATCCGATTTAAATGAAAACGACTAACTCCTACCCTTGATGCAATTTCATTTAAAGACATGTTTTGAACATAATTATTTTTTATCAATCGCATAGTATCTTCCAAAACGCATTCGAACGGGTCGTATATTTTTATATTTAGATCTGATCGGCATCTTTTGCATGGGCGATAGCCTGCCCTTTGAGCTTCGTGCACATTTGAAAAAAAGGATACATTTTCATAATTAGGAACCTTAGACTTGCAAGAAGGCTGGCAGAAAATTCCAGTTGTCTTTACTGCGTAAAAGAATATCCCGTCATACGCTAAATCACATGATACTGTTGCTTTCCACATGGTATCTCTAGAAAGATTATTTTGATCCTTCATTAGATTTTAATCCTCCCTTGTAGGCGAAAATCTTATTACTCAAAATCATATAAATCGCATATATAGCCACGACAATTAACGGAACAAATATATACAATTGAAAAAATGGAATCACCAGCAAACATAAAATGAAAGAGATTAACGATGCCCACCATGCCAGTGTGTTCTTCCTAAATAATTTAACGCCTGCTGCCATTGAAAGAACATAAACTATAATCCCAAGAGAAGTCGGTATAAACAAAATATCATCAAACGTTAGTGACAAAGCTTTTGTCACTAACACACCTGCTACCGAATTGCGTTAGGCTGGCTACAAAAGCATTCGCTGTCCCTGTACAAATAATTAAAGCTAAAACAGCTGTAACGACTTTGGCACCTCCGCCTACTGTATCTCCCATTATAACACCAATAGGAGACAGGTTGCTTTCTTGACTGCCATACGTGGCCGTTCCAATAGTGACAAGGCTTAGCGCTAAAAATAATAATCCAATGACAACTGCACTAATAACTGCTCCTTTGACAATATCTTTTTCTGGCCTTTTAAAGTGCTCAGCCAGATTACAAATCGCCTCCCAACCGAAAAATGCCCAAAAGATAACCGTTATAGCGTTCCCGACAGAAAACCATCCATTTGGAACAAAGGGAGTAAAATTCCCCCATTGTATTCTTGGAAACGCCACAAATACAGCTGACGCTAAAAGGATCAGTAATAAGGAACTTAAAAACACTGCAACTTTACCACTAACATTTACGCCGTAATAATTGGAAACACCTGCAATTACCAAAATAAAGACGGCAATTATAATTGTTTCAAAATGCGAAAATCCAAATGCCTGACTGACGTAAAAAGCACCAGTTAAAGATACAATCGTTTGACCAACTGCTGCTGTTACAAAGTAAAACCACCCAACGATATTGCCAAGATGATATCCAAAAGAATTTCTAACAAAGGTTGCTGCTCCACCGGAATCAGGATATATCCGTGCCAAACTAGCAAAGGAATAAGCAAGCGGAAAACTAATTATAATAACGATAAACCAGGATACAATAGATGCAGGGCCCGCTATTGAGGCCGTTACCCCCGATAAAAAAGGACACCTGATCCTAGAATAGCTGAAATGTATAACGCAATTCCTTGAAATAATCCAATGGCTTTATTGTTCATAATCTCCCTCCTTTTTATAGCATTTAGTGTACTAGTAAAGGGGGGGGAATTCTTCTTGTTTTTTGCGGTTTAATTCGTTTAATAAAACAATCAAAAGCATTTTTATTATATTTCTTCTTCAACAATCTAGCCCAATTGTTGAAGAAAGTAGCCTGTTCCAATAAAGAACTTTATTGTTCAGTAAACAACTTGTCATGAAACCATAAAACGAACCGAAATTTTTCTTAAGAGTAGAAAATTCGGCTCGCTTTATATTGGAATTTGCTTAGCGTATATTTTCGTTAAAATGTGAGCGGGATCCCATGCCCATCAAGCTAACATTTTATAGTACCCCCAGAACGAAATTTTGTACTATCTTGTAACAAAATGCTCATTTTTTCGTTTTGAGGTATTGGCGTTTCTTAGTCTGATGATGATAGGGGGACCCAAAACAGTACGATTTTATTTCAAAGACACAACGATCTTACTACACACTTTTTATTTATCCCACACTCTCATCTGCTAGTATTACTATTTTTTATTACTAATGTTGCCGTTTCACTCGGATGGCTAAGAGGAAAATGATGGCCATATGGAACAAAATCAACCTTACCAAGATGCGATGGAGCAGAATAGGCTCTGTCATAATCCCCCCAAATAATGTGAAGATTATACTTTGTTACTTCATTGGAATCACCTTGATCGTTTTTCAGTAGTAAACTGTTAAGCTGAACCGTAGTATTTAAAATTCTAGGAGAAGTAAAACTGTTAATTATTTTTTCAATATAATGTTCAGGGATGCTCTCCATACTTTCAAACAAACCATTACTTAATAAATATCGCCCTATCAAATTAGTAGTTGCCAGTTTTAATGTCCATTTGTTCATAAATTGAGGAACATTTAGCGATTTAGCATTTTTTTTAACAACAGGTGGCTGAAGTAAAGTGATTGAATACTTCTTATCTATGTACTCTTGTACCAACGCTTCCAGAAGAATAAACGCACCGAATGAATGGCCAATTAAATGTGCACCATTAGTAGCTTTCTCCAATAACTTTTTCACTACATTCAAATAGATATCTAGAAGATTTTTCTCTCGTTTAAAAGGAGAACGTCCCAAACCTGGAAGATCCAGGATCCATACAGGTTGACCAGTTTTTTCATGAAGCTCTTGTGCTAAAGGAAATAAGTCCTCTCCATCACTCAATAAACCATGTAATAATATAAACGGTTTACCCTCTCCTTGTAATTGGTAAAGGGTAGTGTTATCGCATAATGTTCGTTTAAATAATTGATTATGTTGGCCATTTTGATACATCATTCGATAATCCAGATCAGCTACTACGGCAGGGAAAAATTTCATTACATTCGTCTCCTTAAACCAATCTCCTCCCATAATTTTTTTCGCTGAAACATTTGAAAATTTTCGTTTTGTAATAAAATTCAGTCCATCAGAAGGAATTTTTGTTATTTTACTTACTCCACTATTCATAATTGCTTTCATAAGTGGCATTGGGACAGAGATTTTTGGTGCCCTCATATTCATACTTTCCGACATAATACTTAATAATTCAGCAATGTTCTGATCGTACTGTTTGTCTTCAACAAGTGTATATGTTTGAATAGTCGGTTGCTCCAATCTGAAAACCTGCACAATAAACTTCGCAAGCTCATCGTTTGAAATAAGTGGTAACCTATATCCCTTACCTCCAGGAATCACTGGCATGAGCCCTCTTCGCATACTCATCACAAGCAAACCTAATCCCGCTATCTGCTCTGTACTCCCTGTTTTACTACTACCGACTACAGTTGGCGGATTAATTACAGAAAGCGGATAACCTACTGCTGCTGCCTGGTGACGGATATAAAGATCTGCTAAAAATTTTGTTCTCTCATATGGATTTTTTATTTTCAAATAATTGTTTCCTTCTTGAAACACATCAATTGCAATCTTGCTATTTTTATCATCAAAGGGACTCATATAACCTACAACATGAATAAATTGTTGCAAGCCCTTCAATTGATGAATACTTTTAGCTAATTCACTAATATGTTTGGCACCATTTAAAAATACGGAAGCTGCCTCTTTACTTGTCGCTTGAATATCCATGGGGCCTCCTGCGTGAATAATCACATCCGTTTTCAATACCCTCTCCTTATCTTCAGCACTTAGACCTAAATCTATTTTCGTCAAATCACCTTCAATAAAGTGCATAACTTCCTTTTTTAAGATGCCTCTTTCTTGAAAAAGGCGTATTGCTTTACTTTTCGACCTCACTAAAAGAAGAATTTTAACATCCTCTTTGGCTAATTCTTTCACTACTTGCTTTCCAATAAAGCCTGTTCCACCAATTAAAAATACTGTTCTCATATAAGATCTCCTTTTTAGTACTAATCAGTACTAATTTGATGTAAAAAAAATGCTTCTTTTATCGAAGCAATTTTAAAAAATGATCTGCTGTTTTCGTGATTACAGTTGCATCCTTCAATGTTTCTGAAATAAATAACGCTCCTTCAAGATTTGTAATAAAAAGTGATGCAACCTCATCAATATTAATCGTATTTCTGAATTCTCCATTCTCTACCCCTTGTTTAAGTAATAGAGAAACTTTCTTTTGTAATCCTGTAAAAAAAAGACCTATTTTTTCTTTTATTTGCGTGGCCTGTTTAGGACTTTGAATATAAAGAGTAATAAATGGACAGCTCCCCTTATACTCTCTCGACTGAACTCCTTGTGATAATTGCTTTAAAAACAGTTGGATACGATCTTCAACTAAAAATTGGTTCTGAGAAAGTATGTCATCAATTGCAGATTGATACATTTCAATCCAATAATCAACGACTCCTTCTAATAATACTTCCTTATTAGAAAAGTGATAATACACATTAGACTTTGAAACTTTGCTTACACGTACTAATTCATCCATACTTGTATAAGCAAACCCTTTTTCTAAAAATAATGTTGCAGCTACTTCAATCACACGTTTTTGATTCATTAATTTTATCTTTGTCATAACTAGAACTATATAGTACTAATTTAAATATTGCAAGTATTTATGTTAATTTTCAAAAAAGTTTGATTAAAAAAGTTCCACTAACATTGATTTTACTGCAAAAAAATCTTATTTTAAATAAAGTTGAACTGAACCCCGAAATCGTTAATTTACTATCGTCTAATAGGGGGTCACCATACATGCCCATCAACTTAAGAAAAAGAAATGCTCCCAAAATGAAAAAATGAGCAGCTTCTCAGAATAACTATCTGTAGAGAAAGAAAATTTTAATTTAGGGAGATATGAAATATTAGTTTGATGGTGATGCGGCGGTACCCCATATAAAGAAATTTTAAACATCTTAATCTGCCTTTCTTTTATGTAAATATGGGAATAACGAAATTACCCCAAGGATAGCTAAACAAGCTCCAATCCATAGCGGAGATACAAAACCATATCCTTTACTGATCCCAAGACCACCTAGTGACGAACCAATAACAATACCTAGCGTAATAAAAGAACTATGAACGGTATTTATCATTATGCCATTACTAGCTGTCTTCATCACCCTCGCAACCATAGCTGGATTCAATGCTACACCAGTTAAACCAATAAAAATCGTAGAAATCACTGCAATGTATTTATTCTCTGCACTTAAAGCAAATAAAGACAACGCTATGATTAATATAATTAGTCCACCCATAAGTATTTTCATTGTAAATTTATCAGCGAACTTGCCAATTATTATATTCCCAATTACCGTCGCACTACCATAGAGAGCAAGTAAATATGGAATACTTGCACTTGAAAACCCTGTAACATTTGTAAAGATAGGAGTGAAATAACTAAATGCTGCAAACGTACCACCAATAATGAACATACTTGTTACGTACGCTGCCCAAAGATGAATATTCTTAAATCGCAGAAGTTCGTCTTTCCAATTTAATTGCTCTTTATTTGAAGATGATGGTAACAACCGTTGAATCATAATCCCTGATACTAACACAAGAATAGAAACAGCCCCAAAACTAATACGCCAGCCAAAATATTGCGAAATAACGGTTGTTATAGGTAAGCCTAATACAGTTGCGAACATTAAACCTGCAAGTACAATTGATGCAGCTTTTCCCCTTGAATCAGAGTGAACCAATGTTGCAGAAAAGGAAATCGCAACTCCAAAAGCTGAAGCTGAAGCAATACCAGTTATAATACGTGAAATCATCATAATATCATAGTTCCAAGCAATAGCTCCGAGCGATTGACCAATTAAAAATACGAACATTAAAAACAATAATGCTTGTTTGCTGCGCATTCGTAAGAGGATTGCAGTTAAAATGGGGCCTCCTATTACCATTGCTCCTGCATAAGCTGAAATTAAATACCCAATAGATGCTACAGAAACCTGGAATGAAAGAGCAAGTTCATTCATCATACCTGCAACCATAAATTCTGATGTAGTCATACAAAAGATTGCTAAAGCTAATAAATAAATAATCGATGGCATAAAAACACTCCTTATTCATTATTGTAATGATCGGTACAGAAATAGTGCAAAAAAAGAGCGCACTAAGCGCCACAAATAGACTCTATTGTTCCTTTGATAACTTGTTCAGACAACATCCGATTTTGCATCGATACATTAAGAACACGGAATCCGTAATAACTGCTTAAAAGCAGACTAGCTAATTCCTCAGCTGATTGCTTCTTTGAAATTTCACCTGTTTGCAATCCTTCCTCCATCACTGTTTCAATAGCTTGTTTAAGAAGTTCAACATGCTTCGAGAAAATTTCTTGTACCATTAAATCGTTGTTAGCACGTTCTATACTGGCATTAATCAATAAACATCCTTTTTGATCCATATTCTCAAAGTCTTCTTTCAATGCCCATTCAAAAAAATTACTTAATCGTTCTTTAACTGGAATTGGAGTATGTAACAATTTCTTTTGTTCCCTAATCCCAATTTCATGGTAGCGTTCTAATACTTGTTTATACAGTTCATGTTTACTACCGAAAGTATTGTATAAACTTCCTTTTCCAAGTCCTGTATCACTGCATAAATCTTGTGTAGAACATCCTTCATATCCTCTTAACCAAAATGTTTTCATTGCAACATCTACAATTGAGGAATAATCAAACTCTCGGGGTCTGCCGCGTTTATTCAATCGTATCCTCCTCTCATTTTAAAGATAACATGAATAGAATACCCCTTTTTGTACCACTCAGTCAATAATTTTGTTTTATTGTTACTGTAAAATTAAATTTGATTATTTTAGATTACGAATAATTAAAAATAGCCCCCTTATTCAATTTGCCTAGCGAAAAAATCACGTTTTAATAGACTTCTTTAGTATGCCTATCTTTCTATAAATTACTAGTTATGAAACAAGGGTCGTTTCATAACTAGTAATTTACTTAATTAGCTTGATGAGTATGGAGTAGTGCCCCTATAAGCAAAACCCTCCAGAAACATCTAAAATCTGTCCAGTTACCCAGCGGCTATCAGAAGAAGCAAGGAATGCTACTGCATCTGCAATATCTTCAACTTGCCCTATTCGTCCGAACACAGATGAATTCATAGCAAAATTTCGTATTTCCGGATCATCTAGCAATTTTACATTGATATCTGTCTTCGTATATCCAGGCATAATTGTATTCACTGTTATACCTCTTTCTCCAAGATGTTTAGCTAGAGGCAGTGTCATCGTATTTAATGCACCTTTACTTAAGCCGTATGCAATGGACCCTGTAAAACCAAGTCGTACTTCAGCTGATGAAATGTTAATCACACGGCCCTCTGCTCGTATTAATGGTAATGTTTGCTGAATTAAAAAGAATGGTGCTTTAATATTCACAGACATAATTTCATCAAAAACTTCTTCTGTCGTATTTTCAATCGTTCCTTGTGTACCTATCCCTGCATTGTTTACTAAAATATCAATCTCTGATGTACCAACTTTTATTTGTAATTCATTCTTTAACTGTTTTACTAGCTTTTTGACACCATCAATTGAATTGAGTTCAGCTTCAATTAAGAACGCTTTTCCTCCATTAGATTCAATCTCACTAATCGTTTCATCTGCAGCTGTTTTATTTCGACCGTAGTGAATCGCAACTAATGCTCCATCTTTCGCCAATCTCATCGCAATCGCACGGCCAATTCCGCGACTCGCTCCTGTTACTAACGCTACTTTTCCATCAAGATTCTTCATTTTTTCCATCCTTCCTAAATTTCCGTTTGATAAAAACCTATACTTATATTTTCATGTAAACACCAATCATTTTAAATATAAATTTATAGGTAATTCAGTTCGTTCGCTTATGATATTATAGTTATAATTCGTAATTTACTTTAGAAAACAAAAACAAGGAGGCTACACAATGCAAAACGCCGTAAAACTGGATGAAATCGATCATAAAATTATGAACTTGTTGTATGAAAATGCGAGAATTTCTGTTTCAGAAATAGGACGAATTATATCCATGACGCAACCTGCTGTAAAAGAACGTATTAACAAGCTTGAAGATCAAGGAGTTATAGCGGCTTATCGAACGAAATTTGAGCCTGCAAAAATTAATAAAAACATTCAAGCATTCATCATGTTTAAAACGAGCCAATGCTCTGATTTTATTCAATTTTGTAATGCCGCTCCTGAAATAACAGATTTATATCGAATTAGTGGGGAATTTAATTATATGATGAAGGTCATGAGCGATTCGATGGATTCCCTCGCTGCATTTTTAGACTCCTTAATGCAGTTTGGCTTATCATCTCCTTTAATAGTATTAAAGAGTGAGTTTGAGGAGAAATTGTCGTTTTGATAAAGGGATACGTATTATCCTCACTAACAGTAAAAGTTTCTCTTTCTTGAGAAAAACCAACAAAATCAATGATTAGTAACCAAAAAAAGAACATTGATTTTCAATGTTCTTTTTTATATCTCTACTTATTAATTAGATTGCTATTCGAAAAAAGCACCTTAATCCCCTTACCCTTGATTCCTCTGCGCCTCTCTAAACTCCTCCTTGACCTTCTCTAACAACCCTTCTTCCGTAATTAATCGATACGCCGTATTTGCTAATGCTTTTGCCGATGTAATTAATGCTTTATCTCCAAGTTCTGAACGTGCTGCTTCTCTAAATTCATTCGTATGTGCAATTAAATCATCTGGTCCGATTTTAATGTACGGATGAATTGTCGGTACAACTTGACTTACGTTTCCTGCGTCGGTTGAACCGATCCCTACTCTTTCTTTACGATTTACATCTTCACCTAATAGTTCTAGTTCTTCCGCTACAATATCGTTATATGTTTTTGTTACGAGTAATTCATCGATTTCATTTTGGAATTGATGGATTTTTACTTTTGCACCTGTTGCTAACGCTGCTCCCTCAGCAATGTTTCTTACTTTTTCTGTTACTTCCGCGCATCTTTTTCGCGTTGCTGCACGGATGAAGAACCTAGCCGCGGCATAGTCAGGAATAATGTTAGGTGCTTTTCCGCCTTCTGTAATGACGCCATGAATTCTCACGTCTGACGGAAGTTGTTGGCGAAGTGCGTTTATACCGTTATAGAGCTGAATAACCGCATCTAATGCATTAATCCCTTCTTCCGGCGAAGCTGCAGCATGAGCTGTTTTTCCGTAAAAATGAAAATCAAGTGGATCGACTGCTAGTGAAGGACTCGTTGTCGCTGTTTTTCCGCTCGGATGAATCATAAGCGCCGCATCAATGTCTTTAAATAAACCTGCCTTTACATAACTTGATTTCGCGCTACCATTTGGCCCGCCTTCTTCTGCTGGTGTACCAAACACAACAACTTCCCCGCCAATTTCTTCAAGCGTTTCTGATAATGCGATTGCTGCTGCAACGCTAATTGTGCCAATTAAATTGTGACCACACGCATGGCCTAATCCTGGTAAAGCGTCATACTCCGCTAAAAATGCAATTGCCGGTCCTTGTTTTCCAGAACTTTTTCGCGCAATAAACCCCGTTTCATGTCCAGCTATATTGTGCTGCAACTGAAATCCTGCACTGCCTAGCAATAAACTTAACGTTCTAGATGCGTAAAACTCTTGGTTACCAATCTCTGGATTCGCATGAATATCATGACTTGTTTCTATGTACTTTTCCTTATTTCTTTCGATACTCTCTTCAATTGTTTTTCTTTGTGACGTTACTCCTGTCGCTCCCATTGTTCTTCCTCCTTTTATTTTCACGTAAAAAAGCCTCTTTCTAAAAGATAGAAAGAGGCTTCTGTATATACAGTCAAAATGAGCTTCTTTCTTATCTTTCAAGTTACCTTGCTGGAATTGGCACAGTATTCATAACGAATCCGCTGCCGAGGTATCATAGGGCCAGTCCCTCCACCTCTCGTGATAAGAATTTTCATAAAATTATATTAAATTATTTTTTATTCTAAGTTCATTCCAAGTAAAAGTCAAGGAATTCCTATCCGAATTTACCGAATATCTAAAAATCCTTTTAATACACCAATTGTCTCAGGTGCTTGCAGTCTTGCACATACGTACGGAAATTCCGTACTACCTTCAAACATCATTTGAGATGTAAGCGGTGCGCCTGCCCAGAAGATTTCATCATCAATTACGATAAACGGGAAAGCTTTATTTTGTCTTTGTAACTTTACATTTTTCAGTGGAACTGGTCCGTCACTATAAACTGTTATCTGTGCATTTGTGCGCATTAACGCTTGCCATACTCGCTTATCCACTTGTTTTGTACTTGGAAGTGAAATAATAATTTTTCGTTTTGCGGCTAAAATATCTTTCAATAACCCTTTCGGCTCTTCAAGATTCATTTCCATAAACCAGCGTAATCGTTTCGATATTTTTCGTTCCCACAATTGTCTTGATGTCGTGCGATCATACACATCTCCGTGACGTTCTATATGAGCTGTTAATTGTGACAACGCTTGTTTTCTTGAAAGATTTTTACGCATATAATGGCAATCTGATAATTGAATGAACTTCCCTCTCGCTCTTGTCACTGCTACATTGACGAGGCGATGGTTTTTATGGTCAAAGAATAATACGCCAGGTCGTTCTTGCGGATAACTGTCAACCGTATCAAAGATCATCATATCTCTTTCAGAACCTTGGAACTTATGAACTGTCGCCGCTAAAACTGGTATGTGTTGATATTTCGTTCTCTGCAACATTTCTCTAATACACGTCGATAAAAAGCGTGACTGCGCCCTGTAAGGTGTCACAACACCAATCGACTGAACACCGTCTAACAATCCGATTAACATCATTTGCATCGCTACTAAACCAGACATAATGTTAAAACGTGAACCAGAAGCAGCATCTTTTAACGAAAAAGCTCCCATTTGGCTCGTATCAAATAAAACACTCGCTTCATTTGCGAACGGTTGCAATTGCGCAAGTTCTTTACGCTCTGAAACAGACGGATGATCGTATACTCTATTTTTATAAATAAACGAATTCGTAAACTTCGATATATCCGCATGCATACGTCTTTGTTCCTGCAACATAAATAGGTTTAGGTGTGCTTCTGATTTATTAACAGACTCAACAATCCCAGCATGGTAAAACATATCTTCCCCAAGCCATTTGCGAACGAGTTCATGATTTGCCATCGCAATTGGAGGTAATTGTAAAAAATCACCGCAAACGACGATACGTTTTCCAAGTGAAGCAGCTAATGCGATTTGCGGAACGAACGCCATACTCACTTCATCTACGACAACTAAATCAAATGTACGCTCATAAATTAGCGCATCAATTGCACATTTTGATAGAGTTGCACCAATTACTTTCGCATTTTCAATATACTCTTTTTCTACTTCTTTAATTTTTGCTTTTTGTTTTCGAAGATCACTTTCAATCTCCTGCATACGCTTCTTATCAGAGGCCGTTGCCTTATACGATAAGATTTTTTCACGAAGCTCTTGGCGTGTTTCTTCTAAGTAGAGTCTTTCCTCACCCCATGATCCGTTCGTCGTTTCAACTAACTTAGATGCAAGTAACGTTTCATGATTTCGTATATGTTCATGTTGACTATAACCGTAACGAACAATTTCGCCAGGCGTCCATTTCTTTTTCTTTTCAATTTGCTTCGTTACTTCACTCATTAATACGTCTACTGCCGCGTTACTATGAGCTAACACAAGTACCGATTTTCCTTTTTGATAATGAGCCGAAATAATACGTGATAAATTGTAAGACTTCCCTGTTCCAGGTGGTCCCCATACGTACGTTGTCGGATTGTAAAACGCGCGATATGCCAGTTCATTTTTCGGATTTTTCATCTTCTCAATATGTTTCGGACTGCTCGTCCCATCAACGAGACGCTTTATACGATTACGTTTTAGCTTGTCTTTACGTGCTTCTTTCAATCGCTCTTGCAGTTGCTCTAACAATTGCCACGGTTCACTGTATAAAACCGCTTCTCTTATTTCACCTTGTATATAATCATTTAATTTCAGTTCTATTTCTAATCCATGTACAGATAATACTTCTCCTGTCGCTTCCTCACCATCGAACTCAATTCGAATTGGTGAACCTTCAGGTAAGCTTACTTCCGAAATAAGCTGAAATACATACACTGTATTCTCATAATCTGTATATAAAAAACGACCGTTCATGATAGAAATTTTACTACCACCTATCGTTTTCCAATGTTTAATTTCATATGCTAATGCATAATGCCACTCTTTCATCGTTTCTGATAATGAAGGAGTTTGAGTAGTTGTGTTCATCGTATAATCTCCTTCCTTCTCCCCAAACATACTTTCTCACTATACCATATAACACGCTAAAATTTGTAAGGTTTTTATCTTGCTTATTTTCTTAATTTTCAATAATATATTGTATATAATTTTCAGAAAGAAGGAATCTACATGCCAGTTAGAAGAATTGAACACGTAGGACTTATGGTTGCAAACTTAGAAGCATCTATCTCATTTTATGAAGAAGTAGTCGGCTTACAGCTCCTTAAACGTATGGGGCACCCGAACCCAGACTTAAAACTCGCTTTTTTAGGTGTGGAAGAATCGAAGGAAACGATACTCGAACTCATTGAAGGTTATAACTCTTCTCTTCCGGCAGAAGGAAAAGTACATCACATTTGCTTTAAGGTAGATTCATTAGAGGATGAAATTGAAAGAATACAAAAACACGGCGTAACCTTTTTACTAGGAGAAGAAATCGAAACATTACCAGATGGAACACGTTACATATTCTTCGCTGGTCCTGATGGGGAGTGGATTGAGTTTTTTGAGACGGAGAGATAAAGGGAAACTTTAGTCAGCCCACAATAAACGGGATAATAACTTTATGATCCACATAAGGAGTAGAAACTGATGAATACAGTTTTTATTATCGTTTTTTGGGTACTTATACTATCTCCACTTCTTAATATAATCCTGATAAAGAAGTAGAATATAATTCCCATTTAATTCCATTCTATATATATATGGTTTTGATGTCTGTAGTAAAAAATTCAAATCATACTTACTGTCATAATACCCCATCATCAAAGTCATTACAGCTCCATGAGTGCCTAATACTATTTTCTGTCCTCGGTAGGTGTTTAATAATTCTTTTAAGACTTTTGTCGCACGTTTCTGACAGTCGACATTAGACTCTCCTCACGTTAAAGCAAATTCGGGGTCTAAGTTTGGGTTTTTACTTCCAAAAATATCTTAGCGTATAAGGGGATAGGAGACGATTCCCGGTATTAGGTTAGGGGCCACTCTGGGATTTGATTACAAATAAAAAGAACTTTATTCAAGTCCCTTTAATCTACGACAAAGATCGACCTAACTTACACATGTAATTTGTCATATTTGTTTAAAAATCAAATATATATTCTCTACACTCCCCAGTTATCAGTAGGTCATGTATTTAAAAATCTAAAAAGGTCCTTTTAGATTTTCTGAAGAGACTTTTTACTTCAATAAAGTATAATAAAAGCCGTAGGAGTTTAATGCCTACAACTTTGTAAAAGGATCTTGATTCACTATAAAATATCCTCTATAGGTTTATTCTTAAAATTTACTTTTAACTTGATGTTGATGTGACGTAACCTTAAATATTTAGAAATTTAAAAAGCCCCCTAATATTGTTAAAGGGGCTTTACTCATACGAATGATAATTTTTATAAATAATTGCTAAATAGTGAATTTACATAAATGCTTTTAGAAGCTCTTGAACTAATGGGATTGCTCCACCTATAAATTTTAAAACTGCCATTGCGATTTCCATATTATTTCCTCCTCTTTTGTTAGTACTGGGATGTGATTAAACTTTATACACTTATTATAGTAAACGCTTACATTTGTAACAATACATTTCTGTATGCAATATTGCATATTTATACGTTTTGACAATATTTGACCTCTATTAGCCATTCTTTAATGGTACCATAACGAAGTGAGAGTCTTTAAGGGTTCGCCTTAATAGGAGGAAATATGGAAAAAGTTCAAGATATTTACAGCAATATAAAATTTAAGAGTTGGTTTAAACAAGTATTAGCTGTAGGAGGAATATTAGGATTCTGCTACTTGGTGTTATATGGTTTCTGTTTTTTAGTTGATATGTAAATATTATACAGCTATACTAGTGGAGTCTTGCCTACAGAGGTAAGACTCTTTTATTGTACTTGAGATGAACAAACTACATACAATAGTTTTCAGGTTCTTCAGATTTCTCTATATGTTTCCTTGTTCCTCTATGTTCTAGACCCACTATTTCCTATCATTGAAAATAAATAAACTTCCGTTTATATTGAAAATACAATTTTATTGATGAAAGATGTCTTTTTACTAGATACATATTAAAAAGAAAAGTATAAGTTGTATTCCATTTCGGTACAATCTTTTTATCTTTGAAAAGGACTTAAATCTTATTAATAGATTTGAGTCTTTTTTGTATACATCCATTTCTATATAACCATATAAATATAATATATTAAAAATAATTTAAATGCAAGAATACTTGTAGAGGAACCGCCAGCACTTCGGAAAAAAACAAGCTAAGCCAAAAAATACAATAAGCTGCCCATATGGACAGCTTATTTACATAATTTTCTTTATGGGAAGTACACTTAAGGCCATTTTTAACTTAATAGGAGTCTAATATCTCAAGTTTCTTAGCTAATACCCAGCTATTTAGGCCTAAAGATGCATAGATATTGTAATAAAAATAATTCCCGTTTATCAATGTTTCCTATAATTCTTTAATATCTTCATAGAACATAGGCCAACCTTGCATTAAGATATTATATATATATTTCTTACTACAAATATGGACGGTATTATCCTTGTTGCAGTTTTAATTTTAATCAAGTCTATTGTAATTACACAGATTGAAATATCTATTCAATTTCAAAAATAGTAAAGGAAATGTATATAAAAAGATCACTTGTCTTAGAAACAAGTGATCTTTTCATTAGATAAACTGCAATTTGCTAACAGCAGGTAATTGTTATCCTATTCATATGTTTAATAGGTATTATAATACATTTTTTAGTTATATAGACGGAATTGTTTCTAATGAAATAAGACCAAAAATATTTCAAAAGGTACCATAAATTATTTAGTGCTTTAAAAATGCAATTTTGAACCTTTCGAAGCACTAAATTAGGTAGATTTTAATAAACTTCAAACTTTGTCTGCATCAGGATCTCACAATTGAGTCTGAGTAATTAATGCTGTCAACATAACAAAAGAGTCCTGATTGAAACAAACTCTTTTATGAGTTTTTACAAGAGTAAACTTTTAAGCACATAATTACATTTCTATTATTTATTTTACCACTTGTACAGATGCTGGTTTCCACCCCTGATTCTCTACCCAATCAATATTAACCTTATATTTTTTATTACTTTGTTTATCTCGTACATTACCGTAGGCTTTATTATTACCATTATTTCCAATAAAATCGAAAATCAATTGGCTCTCTGGAACATCAACAGCATAAGAGATTGCTTTTTTCATCTCACTCCAATCTACTGTTCCTTCTTTAAATTTCATTTCAGGTTTTGCTCCTTGCTCTGTACCAATTGGCTTCCATGAAGGATTAGTTTGAGGATCCTTTTCTTGAGATACCGTTTTTTCTTCCTCTTTATTTTCATTTCCGTTCGTTTTTACCGATTTTTCTACTTTTTGTTTCCCTTCTAACTGTGCTGCTTCTTTATCTTCAGTTTTCTTCTCTTCTATCTTTGCTGTTTCTTTATCTTCGGTTTTCTTCTCTTCTATCTTTGCTGTTTCTTTATCTTCGGTTTTCTTCTCTTCTATCTTTGCTGTTTCTTTATCTTCAGTTTTCTTCTCTTCTATCTTTGCTGTTTCTTTATCTTCAGTTTTCTTCTCTTCTATCTTTGTTACTTTCTTTTCTTGAGCAATTGCTTTCGTTGATGTATTAGAAGGGGTAAACAATTGGTATGTCACTATACCAACTGTCACTAATACCAAAGTAAATGCAATATTAAAAATTGCCTTTTGACGACGATTCTGTTGTTTTTCTTGAAATCTGCTTACTTGTCCCATTCTTCAAACCTCCGTGTTTACTTTCTCCTCTACTCTTTATGTATTATCCCTAAAATTCTTAATATTTTTATTAAACAATAGAAATAAACTACACTTTCCATACAGGATTTCATATCATAATATAATTTGTGTTTTTTCAAGTATCTGACATATGTTATTCAAAATAGTTTAATACATTAAAAATTGATAAGCTTCTGCACTTAAGGAACCTTCAATTTTATTCAAAGGTGATTCCAATTACGTCCACATTAGATCTCCTGTAGAAAGCTTTTTAACAATTAAGCCTCTTCTTCCCTTATTTATAATTTTTAAATTAAATTTCCCTCTATAGTATAATAAAGATGTTTCGTTTTCTAATGGGGTATGTCGTAAAATCAAAAGAGATTTTATCTCTTTTACCTTCTTTTCAGAGTAAATTTCACCACTAGGAAATTCTATTATTCCTAATGTAATCTTTAATTCGCTCTCATCAAAAGTCCACTCTTTATTAAGTTCTCTTATCTTTTGTATAAAGCTTCTTTTGGTTTGTCCTATATAAAGCAATGTTACATTCTTAGCATATACTCTAGAGATTGCAAATATCCCCTTCTTAGAAGCTTCTTCCCTATTATAAAAGTCATTTATACTATACATGCCATACCACTTAATATGTACTGTTTCTATGAATCTCACCTCGTTTTTAGACAATATTATAATTTCTGAATGTTCAAATTATTATGGGTACATATGCTTGATTACTTGAATTATAAATTGTGCTTTTCAATAATACATTTTATTATTACTAATTTCAATAATGAAGAAAAATACAATACTATAGTTTAATTACAAAGCTGTATAAAAAACAAAGTGATGTCGTTCCACATATTTTTTTTTTTTACAATATCAAACTATCGTGAACAAAATTTTAAAAGTTATGGAATAAAAATACAATGTGTATGTACATACATTTCTATTAATTGAAGAAACCTTCTTAATTGAGGTCGTACCCCAATTAAGAAGAAAAAGAGTAGAAATTTAATCTCTCTACGCTGTTAAAATTATTCAACTCCCCAAAAACTGTACATCTTCTAGAGATACTAATTTTCTAGTTTTGATGTTTTTATAGTGCTTGAGAGTGATATTATTCAAGTTTTTTCATTGAGAATGCATAAATACAAACAAAACCAGTAATACATCTTTTCTGTACCGTACTGGTTTTGTTTAAGATCATCTTAAATTATAGCTAGTTCACCGAGATTGCAAATTCCGATTTCGGTGCCCCAGCGAATACGATTGTTCCGTTCTTCGGAAGTTCCACCTTGTTATTGCCACTCACAATGGTGAAGTTGACGCAAACTCCCTTCTCATCATACACCGCAAATGAACCATTTGATGGCAGCGTCACGGTCATCCTTTTGTCTGTTGCCGCTTGTGGAATTGTAAACCATTTCGCATGCCCATTTGCATCCAACGTAACTTTGGATGATTGGCCTACATCAATTGGTTTTACATTAGATTCACTTACGTATAACAATCCAGCCATCTCCATATATTCATTGCCGCCTTCTGTATAGAAATGCGTTTCCGTCGTATCACGACCATTCATCACGGGTACTTGGATCTGATGCACCGCCGTGTTCGGACCTGTAATTTTTCTGCCATCCCAATAGCCTGCTGGGCCTTCCTTGCGAGTAATTTGAGTACTAAGATGTTTCGACTGAACAAGATATTGAATAGAACTAAATTTCTCGTTTACACGATAAAACTTGACACCTTCCCTCTTTGCCCATGCAGCAGCGGTTTTCTTCGAAAGCACGTTATCTTCTAGTTTCTCAGCTAAATAGTGGGTCATCACACTTTGCCCTAAACCTGGATGAGATTTATATGCGCTCTCCTTCAAATAAGTTCTTCCATTCTTCTCGGTTACGAAGTTGAGCTTGGAAGTACCCCCCTCATTAATAAAGCTTCCATCAGCAGTATATACATATTTTTCTTCTGGATTAGATGGTAAGAATAGTTCACCGTTCTTCGTAATTTCAATCTTGAAATGAGTTTCGCTATTACCATAAAATCCAGCTTTCTTTGCTACGCCTTGAGGCATTTTGACTTTGACCGGCTTACCAAAGGATTTGTTCGGCTTGATTTCCTTAATAGTACCTTTTTCTTTAAGCGTAGCGAGCAGCAATTCAGTTGCCATTAGCTGATTTGTAGAGCTCCGTCCACCAGATGTCAATACAGCCGCTGCTATTTTCTGTTCCGGAAGCACGACTAATATAGCATGTTGCAATGCCGTATCGCCGCCCTTAGCCAAAGCTTTGATCCCATACTCACTAAATGGGTATAGTTTTACACTATCCCAGCCAAGACCATAGTTAAAAATATTCTCGCCAGCCCCCGGCCACATTCCTTTTTTATATTCCTCTTGCTCCATTGCCTTAACTACCTTATCAGAGAGGATTCCTTTTCCCTGTCCCATAAATAGTTGTGAGAATCGCACCATATCTTCTGCCGTGGAAGATATACCTCCCGTACCAATAACATTCACCGATTCAATTGGAAGTTGCCCTTGGTACGCCGGGTAATATAGTCCAGCCCGATTTTCATCCCTCCATTTGTCCTGCGGCGTTTTCGTATGATTCATTTTTAAAGGCCCTGTAAAGTTTTGATGTAGAAATTCAGTAAAGCTCATACCACTAACTCTTTCCACCAAAATTTCGGCCAGCGTAAAACCATCGTTACAGTATACCGAGAAAGCACCAGGATCCGCCTTCAAGTTTTGATTTGACAATTGCTGTAACAAAGTATCATGGGCATAGGTATCATTATCGTTAAATAAAAATGCATTACCTAACGTAGAACCTTGCAATCCAGAGGAGTGATTCAATAACATACGCGGTGTAATACGTTTGTATCGACCGTCTTTCATCTTAAAATCAGGAACATAGCGGACAACAGGAGCATCCAAATCGACTTTTCCTTCATCGACCAATTTCATTACAGCCGCTGTTGCATACATTTTACTAACTGAACCAATCCCGTATAAAGTATCTTTGGTTAGCGGCTTTTCCCCTTCCATATCGTTCTTGCCAGCCTGACCCGACAAAATAAGTTTTCCATTATCAATTAGTGCATACTGCACGCTAGCTGCCCCATGGGACTTCGTAAGTAGCTCCGCCTTCTCTGCTGCAATCTTCTTCAGTTCCTGACTAGCTACTTCTTCACCAGTTACAACAGTAGTCTTACTTTCAGAAAATGCTTTCGCTCCTGTTGGTAGAATCATAGTTACCACTAATGCAGTGGCTAACACACCAGTTAGCTTATTTTTCATCACGGATACCTCCTTAAATAATTGATCGTTTTCATCATTAATTTGTTTAACTATGAAACCATGATAAATTTTACCCGTTTTTACTTTTAGACTACTTGCTAAATTCAGCAAGTAAAATATTTTTAAAAGGATCAGGAGTATCAGCTTTAAGGCTGTTCAAATTGACTGCCAATGTATGCTTGCCTCCAAGTGTGCCTCCAGCAAAAGTTAAAAAGCCAGGAATGGTTCCTCCATGCCCCCATATCGATTCACCGTTTGAAAGCTTCATTTTGAAAATTCCAAGCCCGGAATCACCAAGCTCACCTACTCCTGTAGGGACTGTTGTAAGCATTTGCTTTAGTTGCTGTTCTTTCAATAACTTGCCCCCAAGTAAATAAGAAAAGAATTTGTTTAAATCATCAGCTGTAGAAATCATATCTCCGGCCGAGCTCCCCATACTTGGGTTATAATAAGTAACATCTTTTGTCTCACTTGCTCCGTCTAATTGGATATATCCGCGGGCATGCTTGGTTCCTGGAATGACGCTTGAATTTCCAGGTAAGAATGTATTCGCTAATTCAAGTGGTTCAATAATTCGATTTTCAATCTCTTCCGCATAGCTGTTCCCAGTTACTTTTTCAATAAGAATTCCTAGTAATACATATCCTGTATTTGAATACGACCAGCTCTTTCCTGGAGCAAAATCTGGAGGCATGGATATTCCCATCTTTACTAATCCTTCAGCAGTATAAGATTTTTTTGTATCCATCATATTAAAATCCTTTGACCTTGTGTAATTAGCGATACCACTTGTGTGATTCAATAATTGCCGGATAGTAATCTGTTTATCATCATATCCATTTCCTTGAATGACACCAGGCAACCATTTTTCAATAGAATCGTCTAAATTCAAGCGGTTTTCTCCTGCTAATTGAAGTACAACTGTTGCAGTGAACGTCTTTGTCACGCTGCCAATCCGAAAACGAAAATCTGTTTTCATTGCTTTCTTGTTACTCAGATCAGCTACACCAGCCGCATAACTCCATGTTTTTCCACCCTCAGAAGTTTTAGCAAGTATCCCTGGATATCCTAGTTTCAATGTATCCCGCATTGCCTCTTTGACGGAATTACGGTCTCTTTGAGTGCTTGTTTGTAACGAGTTAGATACATTTTGAATGGACTCCGCTTTTACACTTGAGGTTAGAGGTGTATAAAACAGGGAACCTCCAGTTATTAATAGAGCTAAACCTGAACATGTAATTTGACGATGCTTTTTCATCAAAATAATCCTTTCCCCTATTCATATTGTATAAATGGTTATTTGCTGTTTGGAACTAATCACACAGCTTTCTTCTTAACCCACTGCAAAAGGACGACATTGAATCTGTAATGTCTCTTTTCCTCCAAACAAGTCTTATTAATTGATTTGTTTTTTATAGAAATATATAGTATTTTTCTCCTCTCACTCTTCTTTACATTTTCATCTTACACAATGAAAATCTCTTTTTTCTTACCTCTTCCTTACAAATTCCTTACGTTCAAAATCACTTTTATAATTGATTATTTTTTATTTTAATAACATTTAGTTGTATTAATTTGATAGGAATTTGACTTCACATAAAAGTTTATTTATTTCGAAAAATGAATTTAAATACAAATTTACTATTTAATATTCAACATCTCACCTATACATGTCCTAACATAAGTTTCTATCATCTATATGTATTATTTATTACAACAGCTTTCACGCTAAAAATAAGATATTTCAAAAAAGAGAAATATAGGTATCTCAACAAGAGATTACCAATATAAACAATGTGAAAATGTAAGAACCCCTGTATTACTGCTGATTTCCCTCTAACTAATACAGTTTCAAACATTAGACACAAATACTACATGTAATGTTGAATTTATTACCTATTCAAAATTCTGTTTGTTCATTTTTTCTTAAAATACAAAAATATTTAACTTATAAATATACAAGCTATAATAGGGACGTCTAGGGATAACCTATTAGCACCTTAGAAAATATCAACTTTCTAAAATTGAACAAGATGAAAAAATCACTCAAAGAAAGGTGTGTAATCAAAAAGAAAATTTATTAAAAATTCTTTAGTAGCAAAAGACATCGCATTAGCTATGCCTTAGCACTGTCTACAATGTTGACGAGGTTATTGAAGCGATATAAAGGGATGGAAGTCAGATGTCTCACGAATTAAAAGCAATAGTTTTAGGGGAATTCTGGACATACTTACAATTTTTTAATCCTTATTCACTTAAATACACTCATCTACAATCAAAAGATTTTGAAAGCGTTAACAAACATTGGGTTTTAGATTCAATTAGAGAAGAACACACGATTTGAGGAACTTGTAGGAGATTCATTTTCCAGAACGACTTATATTCCTAAGACTTAAGAATAGGATACAAGGAGGATTTATTATATGAATGGGAATACTGCTAAAAAAATAGAATTGCAATCTGAAAATACTGTGATTACAAACGAGAAATATTTGGATCCTAAAAAGTGGCATAAGCAAGATACTACGTGGGCATTGAGCCTTTTTGGGACAGCAATTGGAGCAGGAGTACTCTTTTTACCAATTAATGCAGGTTCAGGTGGTTTATTATCATTATTACTCATTACATTACTTGCCTATCCAGTTATGTATTACTCACATAGAGCGCTTGCTAAAATGATATATGCTTCCAATTCTGCCGATGAGGGAATTACGGGTACAATAAGAGAGTATTTCGGAAATAAGGCGAGTATTATTTTTAACATCGTATACTTCGTCTCAATTTATACAATTGTCTTGATGTATTCAGTTGCACTTACAAATACTGCAAGTAGTTTTATTGTGAATCAATTACATATGAAAGAGCCCTCAAGAGCCATTTTATCGCTTGTCTTAGTACTGGGTCTTATCGCTATACTAAATTTTGGTCAAGATATCACTGTAAAAATTATGAGCTTGCTAGTATACCCTTTCATAGCTTCTCTACTATTTATCGCAATATCTCTAATTCCTCAGTGGAACACATCAATGCTTAGTTTTTCAGATGTCTCTACTGCTTCAACCGGAACAGGTTATTTGGGAACGATATGGATGATACTACCTATCATAGTGTTTTCATTTAACCATTCTCCAATGATTTCGTCTTTTGTGATAAAACAAAGATCTACGTATGGCATAGAAGCAACTGATGCTAAATGTGCTCAAATACAAAAGATTTGTTATATCATGACGTTCGTTGTTGTTATGTTCTTCGTTTGGAGCAGCGCACTGAGTTTGACTCCAGATGATTTAAAAGTGGCAAAAGAGCAGAACTTATCAATCCTATCCTATCTCGCTAATGAACTTAATTCGCCAGTAATTACGATTGCAGCTCCTATTATTGCTTTTATGGCTATAACAAAGTCTTTCCTTGGTCATTATATAGGATCATATGAAGTAATGCGTGACATGATTATCAAATTTGGTAAAACACGTGGAAAAGATATAGAAGAAAAAACAGTTAAGACAGTAATTCTTACTTTTGTCGTATTAACATGCTGGTACGTTGCTTATGCAAATCCAAGTATTCTTGGGCTCATTGACGCTCTAAGCGGTCCATTAGTTGCTGCTATCTTATGTCTATTACCAATGTATGCGATCCGTAAAGTACCGGTATTAGCTCAATATAGAGGTAAAATGAGCAATGTATTTGTTATTATTGTAGGAGTACTTACAATCTTAGCAAGTATTAAATCTTTATTCTAACTTACTAGTTAATTATCGTTATTACAAATCAGAATAACAAATTATCAAAACGAAAAGAAGTTGACGAACGATGTGTACAAACATAAAAAATCTATATATATTCAAAACTTAATTTACGTTTGTCTATATTAATATACTAGGATTAACCAAGAAGCATCCAACAAATTATTATTAATCGCTACATTTTCTTTCATAGTATGTCAACGTATAAAAAGACACTTTCTATAGTGTCTTTTTATACGTTATAAGATGAATACACTAACTACATACTTATAATTGGAGAGCTTTTGTGAATATCTTCTGTGAGTTGCTCTTTTTCTTTCCCCGTTTATTTCTTCTTTTGAAAAGGCACCACTATATGGACTAAATATCATAAAATGTTAATTTTCTTTTGCTTGCCTATATATTCAATCGCCATCCAGCCATTTTTGGGTATGTTCGATAAAACGTTTTGTCGCTGGTAATGCGTGTTTAATTGAAGTAAGTGACAACCCAAGCGATCGTTTAGGTTTGTCTTCCAATTCCACAACCGTAACATTTTCGCATTGTCCTTGTAATGCGAGTTCAGACATGACACTGATTCCAAGCCCGTTCTCCACCATCGCGACAATCGCATGATCATCACCGGTTTCAAATTGGATATCGAGATGAACCCTAGCAGCTTCTAATACTTTCCTAACATCGTAACCACATGAAGAAGCAGGCATAATAAAAGGCTCTTTCTCGAGCTGATCGTACTGAATTATAGATTGTTTACTTAATGAGTGATTTTTAGGAAGGACACATAGCATTCGATCTTTTCTTAGTGGAATAGATTCTAGATGGCCCGACGACGGTAGTGACATAAAACCTAAGTCAATCACCCCTTGTTGAATCCACGTTTCA
The DNA here is from genome assembly GCF_051776965.1 of Bacillus cereus group sp. BceL220. NCBI lineage: Bacteria > Bacillati > Bacillota > Bacilli > Caryophanales > Bacillaceae > Bacillus > Bacillus cereus group sp. BceL220. Next base: position 324,400 of record NZ_JBPWBC010000004.1, read on the forward strand.
ATCATTCCATAATCACCTTCCATTAATTTGATTTCAATTCGAGGATATTCCAAGTGAAATCGATGAATGATTGCAGGCAACCAGTGAATAGAAACGCTTGTAAAGGTTCCGATGCGCAAGGTTCCTGCCACTATCCCATTAATCTCTGCAACAGTTTGCTTCAATCGCTCATTATGATTTACTACTTCACGAACATGCGTTAAAACACGCTCACCATTTTCTGTTAATCGAACACCCGTTTTATTCCGGGATAACAGTTGAAAACCATACTCCAATTCAAGACTTCTAATCGCATGGCTGACACCTGACTGAGTCACATTCAGTGCTTCGGCCGCTCTTGATAAGTTCCCCATTTCAACCGTCTTCAGAAAGATTTCTAACTTAGTCAGACTCATCGATTCTCCTACTTTCTCATGTATGAATTTTGTTCAAGTATAACATTACATATATTCGTTTTACTAATACTTGAATCACAATTAAACTAAGTACATAAAAATTTTAAAGGAGAACTAAAAATGAAACCAATAAAGGCTAATCTTATGATCTTACTTGTTACAATGACCTGGGGTACTTCCTACCTTTTTATGAAAATCGGATTGGAAACTGTCCCTTCATTTTCTCTTGTTGCATTACGCTTTGGTATTGCTTTTTTGGTTTGTGCTGCTGTTTTTTTTAAACAATTTCATTCAATTCATTTTGTCACCTTAAAATACGGCTTTATTCTAGGATTTTTACTTTTCTTTGTATCTGCTTCAGTCATCTTAGGTTTAAAAACGACATCAGCTTCAAATGCTGGTTTTCTAGCCAGTTTGACCGTAATCTTTATCCCTTTATTATCTATCGTTCTGTTTAAGGATCGACTGAGCTACAGACTAATCATTAGTTCCCTTGTTGCAATGACTGGAATTGGTTTACTGACTTTGAATAATCAATTAACACTTAATTCTGGAGATTTACTCTGTATACTCGCTGCTCTCTTTTATGCTTTTCATATTATTGTCACCGGAAGGGCGGCTAAAGTGGCCAATACATTGCAGCTTGGAATTCTTCAGTTGGGATTTGCAGGAGGGTTTGGCGTACTCTCTGCCCTGATTTTCGAAGAGCCGCAACTTCCATCCACTAAAGAAAGTTGGATCGCTGTACTGGTATTAAGTATATTCTGCAGTGCTTTTGCCTACATCATTCAGGCGATGGCACAGAAATACACAACACCGACACATACAGGACTCATTTTTTCGTTAGAACCTGTATTTTCTGCACTATTTGCATACCTGTTCATGAACGAAGTATTGTCACTCAAAGGGTATATTGGAGCATTACTTATTCTAAGCGGTGTTATACTTGCTGAGATAAAAGTAAAACGAAAATCTACATTTAAAGCAAAAAAGAGAGAGATGGAATGCACAGAGTAGTACTATAGTTCTTAATTTCTATATATAGAGATTTTTTGTTAAAAATAAAATTCTAGTACAAGTAAGAATTTATAATCAACCTTTGTTTCAACCCAACTTGCAACATGTTTGTGGTATCCTTGCTCAAATCATAATAAACATGGTATATCCAGCAGCTTAAGTCTTTTAATATAATATTAAAAAGTGGATGTGCATAATCGCATATCCACTCTCCCCATCTATATACTTACCTTCGCTTCTCCAACATCTTGTTTTTTAATTATATCTAAGTAAAAATGTGAAACAGTTGTGTTGTAATAAGGAGAAATGAAAATAAAAGATAGATTAAATGTAAACATTCCTATAAAGGCGGCTAATAAAAACCAACCAATAAATGATAACCAAAGAACAAATAACTTTGACTTTTGTCCTTTCATTATTCTTTTACTTTCCCTCAATGCTTCACTTGCTGTATAATCAGGATTCTCTATTAATATGTAATAAGACATAGAATAAGAAAAATATTTAATAATACCTGGAACGATTAATAATAGACTCCATAAAAAAAGAAAAATTGCCTGTAACAGACCCAATTTTATTGACTTAAACACGTTGTTCTTCTTAAATCCCAAAAATACATCATCTACTTTAGCATCTTCACTTTTACCTAAATGCAAGGTGAAAACAGAGTATCCAAATTTAAAGATACCTTGTATGGAACTGTAAATAAAGAAACAAATAATTCCTAAAAATATATAACTTAGAATAAGTAAAACTAGTGCAGTTGGATCTACTTGTGGTTCCCCACTAATCGAATAAATTAAGAACACATCCAAACCAATTACTCCAATAAATAAGCCAACTAATAAATACATGAAACCCGCGATTGCTGATGCACTAAGAGTGGGTACAAAATAGTTTAAAGCTGATACTCCAATCCCCAACCCCCATTTACCATCTAACGAATTAAGTGCTGCCTTCTTTAAATTTCTTGTCATACTTGTATTCCCTCCTTTTCTTATTTTCCTTTACTGAAAAAATAAAAGAACTTGCAGCAGGCCCCGCTACAAGTTCTTTTAGCTAAATTCTTTAGCTAATCAAAACAAATTATTTATTCTACACAATCGGGGATAATGCCTAAAATATGGTTTGTTAACATCATTATATAACATAATTATGAATTTCTGTTAAAAATTCTATATTTTTAGACAAATTACATCCGTTTTTTACTTGTTTTTAATTTTTATCTTCAAGATACTCTATAAAGTCATCATTTTCTCTTGTTAGAGGTAAATTTCCAACCTGATTATACAAATGAATAATAGGTAGCACTTCTAAAACCCAGTTTCTTAAACGAATCATTTTTTTAGCGTCTTCCGAGAAATTAGCTTATGAGAATTCACTGACTTCCTTTTCATTAAAAGGATAAAATTTAAATTTCTTAGGTTCGTTTATTTTTTGTAACTCTTCATATAAATTAAATGCAATATTGCCTTCCAGTTTACTAACATTGGTATCTTCTTTTATATCAATTAGTTTGCTTTATCTATTAACTCTGTTCTTAATTTTAAAATAGTAATCACATCACTTTTCAAACGAAAATAATTAATTAAGTTTTTACACTTTCTCAATATTACAGTATAAAATTTCTTATATAATTAAATTATTCTCTTTATTTATTTTATGTATATGTTCCCTTTGAACCCTACTATTATAGGGTTCCTTTTTTATAATCATATATTTATTAATTAATTTATCAATTTCCTGACTTAAACGGAGGACTTTCGTATGACTAAAGCCATGTTTATTTACCAGTTCTACTAATTCTAATTTTTTATTTTCTATTAGATTATTTAATTTCGCTACTAACATAAACTTTTTTCTTTCACACTCCCCCTGAGCAAAATAAAAAGAGCTGCTCCCAGCTCTTATATACTAAAAATCTTTATTATTGCAGTTTAAAATTTTCCATATTCTATTATAAATGAATATACATAAAGCTAACAACAATAATTGTTAGTGTATTAATAAAAAGTAGCAATATTTAATTACTGTTACAGCTTCTTGATACTTTCTCGGGTTCAAATTGACACTACTAGATAAAAAAATCCTGCATGTTTCAAACATGCAGGATTTTTTCTATTCTTCGTTTTTCATAAAGTAAGAAACAAAACGGAGAATTTCAAGGTATAACCATACTAATGTCATCATGAGCCCTATTGCGCTATACCACTCCATATGTTTTGCTGCCCCGCTACGTGCACCATTTTCAATCGAATCAAAATCTAGTAATAAATTTAATGCAGCAACGAAAATCACAACGGCACTAATAATGATACTGATTGTCCCACCTTGGTGAATGTAAGAAACAGTAAAAACAAAGGTGTTTAGTAAGAAGACAATCAAATACATAATTAAAATGCCAAGTGTTGCAGCTGTTAAAACAGTACGGAACTTTTCAGTTACTTTTATTATACGAGTAGCATATAATACTAACATTGCAAATAAAATCGAAATGGTTAACAATACAGCAGTTAAAGCAATAGAATTTCCAAAACGCATTGTATAATATGCAGAAATACTTCCTAATAAAATTCCTTTTACCACAGCATAAATCGGTGCGCAAACTGGTGATATTCGAGGAATAAATATAGCTAAAAATGCAACTATTATATTAACCACTGCTACTCCAATTAATACCGACATTTTCATTGTACCTTGTGTTACCTGTAAATATGAATAGACAGACGCTGCAAGAAGTAAGACAAGCATAACGAATGTTTTTCTAACGGTTCCACCAATGGTCATCGTAGAAGTGTTTGTTTGCTTTTTATGAAAAGCGTTCTTTTTTAACATTGGATTAGATGTTTTCATTATTTCCTCCTAAAATGTGTTTTGCGTATAAAGTGAATTTTTTATATCTCTAGTTTCTTATCGATGATGCGGCCAGTAAGCGCTACGAAGAAAATTATTAACAAACAGCTAAATCCTAGGTCAGTAATAGTACTCCACTCACTAGGATAAAAGGACGTATCAATAAAGCCATTCTGATCAATAAACTCATTGTTTTTTATAGTAACTACATATTTCTCTAATCTACTTAAAACATCCATTACTACTGTTTGGATTGTTACAAAAATAGCAAAGAAAATGATAAAGAAAAGTATCTTACTCACCGATTCCTTAACAGGAAACTGTTTTGTAATAACTATGATGAAATAACCAGAAACTAACAAAAACATGAAATCGATTCCCCACGAAAAAACAGCAAATACATGATGAAAGATGCCATATTCATATAACATATAAAAATCTTGTTGAAGACTCTCAGTTACTTTACTACCATTAGTATTTAAGGAAAAATAATATAAAAAAATTAGTCCTATTACTAGCAAAATAATAAATACGAGTGTGAAAAAAAATAAATTTGCATATATATTTCTTTGAGATGATATAGCTGTGTAGCGAATCATAGAATTTTTTATCGTTTTATTAAAAGATGACAACGCTAGTAAAAAAATAGAAAACGAAGCCATACATAATACTATTAGAAATATGGCTAATGTTATATCCTGTCTAAACGAATTCATTATTTTTAATGAACCTTTCACATGAAATAAAAGTAGTAAAGAAAAAGTGATAAAAACAAAATAAAAGATGGCTATGCTTCTTTTATTACACTTATATAAATAATGAAAAAGTGAATTCATTACTCAAAAACCTCCTTAAACAACTCATGTACTGCTTTCCCTTGATGAAAACGGATTTCCTCTACATTTTCATGTAATACAATATTTCCTTCTTTTAAAAAGATTACCTCATCAAATATATTTTCGATTTCTTCTATTAAATGAGTTGAAATGAGAATGGTACAATCTTCTCGGTAAAATTTAAGAATTAAATCTAATACATGTTTTCTAGAAACAAGATCAATTCCACCCAATGGCTCATCTAATATATATAACTTTGCTTTCCTGGAGAAAGTTAAGATAAGTTGTAATTTTTCCACTTCACCTTTGGATAAAGCAACTATATGCTCTTCTAATGGCATTTTAAATTCAGTTATTAATTCCATTGCTTGGTTTAAATCAAAATCAGGATAAAAATTCCGATAGAAAGCTACAGCATCTTTTATCGTCATCCACTCGTCAAAAACAGGACTATCAGGCATAAATGAAACAATTTTCTTTGTTTCTATTCCTACCTTCTGACCTTCAATTGTGATAGTTCCTTTAGAAGGATAACGCAAACCAGCAATCATTTTTAATAATGTTGTTTTTCCGCTACCATTATCACCAACAAGACCAATAATTTTCCCTTCAGAAATTGTTGCACTTAAATCTTGAAGCACTGTTTTTAAGTTATATCTTTTCCACAGATTCTCAATTTTTAATAACTCTGTCATTCGTTTTCCTTCCTTTTCTTTTCTAATGAAGAATGGAGGATTGGAAGAATTTCTTCTTTCGTAAATCCTAAATTGTCCATTCCATTTATAAAATTATCAAGCAACTCTGTTGCCATTTCTTTGCGTAGTTCAGTAATCATTTCTCTTTCACTCGTTACAAATCTCCCTGTTCCTCTTCGTGTCACAGCAATACCTTCTCGTTCTAGCTCTTGAAATGTGCGTTGAATTGTATTTGGATTCACTTGTAATTCACTGGCTAGTTCACGTACAGCTGGTATTTTATCACCCGGTGCTAAACGACCTGTTACAATTTCTTTTTTAACATATTCCATTACCTGAATATAAATCGGGATATTAGGAGAAAACTCAGTTTTCATTTCTCCCCTCCTCAGTATTAGTGTACTAGATGAATAATACACTAATACTGATTGTGTGTAAATGGTAATTTTCTCAAAAGATATATAGTAAATAAAAGACGATATATTTAGTGAATTAGTGTAACCAACTAAGTCCCATAAACGATCGTTTATGGGACTTTACTAATTTCTACCTAAACAGAGAAAAATACTATTCAAATTAAGTTGCAAAACTCATTACCAAAACAAAAGCTCCTAACATATTAGTCATGTAAAATATGTTAGGAGCTTGATATTTTAAGTGTTTTTTGGATTTAGGCCCTGATAACGTACGAAATTCGCTTTGTGTTGGCGCTATCCCATCGCTATCAAGCTAATATTTTATAGTACCCCCAAAACGAAAAAAACCACTTTGTATTAAAGTTGCAAATAATTTTTGCTCTCAAGTATTTTTCTTTTTTTAGTTGTTAGATGAGAATCATATATCTTAATAGGTTTTTTGTATTATAAAAAACCTATTAAGATATTAAACACAAATACCTATAGGTAATATTATATAAAAAATAAATGCGATGAAGAGAAGAGTAAATAAAGTGAATTCTATACAGAGAACCCTGGTAGCTGAAAAAGGGTTAGAATTTCTTTATTGAAGCAAGCCTCAGAGTAGCACGTCGGAACCTTTTAGGAGGGGGTTATGTGGCGGGATCTCCCGTTATAGAGCTAAGGTATAAGCATTTTTAAATGCCGTACCTGATAAAGTTAATATGGCGACATATTAATAAACTAGGGTGGCACCGCGATGATAAATCTCGTCCCTAAGACTTCAAGTCGTGGGAGTGGTATTTTTTTATTTTGTTTTAAGTGTTGCATTCTATCTGATTATATTTTAGGAGGAATTCAATTGAGTTTTAACAAAACATTGGAAATTTGGCGGTATCCATCTATCTTATTGTTTAATATTGGTGTTTCAAGTGTTGGAAGTTGGGTTTACTTTATTGCTCTAAACCTAATCGTTCTTAACATAACAGAATCAGCAATTACTGTCTCTGGTTTATATATTATTAGGGCTTTATCAACATTGTTTACTAATATTTGGTCAAGAAGTCTTGTAGATCGTTCAAATAAAAAATGTCTCATGATAGCACTAGGTTTATTTTTATACGAGCCCCCTCACCATCAATTTAAGAATTAAAAAAGAGGGGATTATCCCCCTCCTTTTTACGCTTGCTCCGACTGTCGGAATTATTTAATAAAACCACGATTCAACTTAGTTAACTTTTCATTGATGTTAAAAATTCTTACTCTAATATCTTTAACACCAGCTGCTTCAAGTCTGTTCTTGTGCATTTCCGCGTATTTTTCAGCATCTTGTTTTTCTTCAAATACATAAATGCCTCCAGCTTCTTTTGTTTCTTCATTCTCAGTCCATATTTTCCAGTGGAATCCTTCTTCTTCGTTAATACTATTTGCTAAATCCCAAAATCCTTTTTCCATTTCTTCACCAAAAGGACCTTCAAACGGAAAATCAACTTGTAATAAATATGCCATTTTCACTCACTCCTATTTTTAATATAAAATTCTTGCCATTCTTTTACTGATTATGATCCGAATGATCGTAATGTCTAAATTCGTATTGCTATTATTATTCAAGCACTAATTGGAGAATCCCCCTATTTGTAACATAATCACAAAACGATAGTAACTTGAACGCATAAAGTGAAAGTTTAATAGTTTTCAGTTATGTTTAAAAAATATGATACAAACTTACCCCTAAACTAAGGACAAACAAAACAAGCGCAGGTATTGCTTTCTTAAAAGGATCTCTCGCTAATACAATTAGAGTTAATGCGGCTGCAAGCATCGTACCGCCTAATAACAATCCTGCCCATAAAGCTACTACTGGAATCCAGATTCCTATCAACATTCCAATCGCTCCTACAATCTCAAAAGCTCCAGTTAAGAAATTAAAAAACGAAGGTAAACCAAATCGTTTGAACTCATCTGCCATTTTCCCGGATATAATTTTCATTCCTGTCATTAAAAAGAACAGAAACAACACTACTTTTACAATATTGATGAAAATTAAAATAGTAATCACACCTTTCTTATTATTTGATAAAAACTCAGTATTGTTCAGGTAGTAGTCACTACCTTTACCCTATTTCCTGAGATTACCCGTATGGAAGTCGCTTCCATTTACATTACCCTTCTCAATATTAAAGGGCCGAAAATTATGTGCTATAGCATATATAATTCAAAAATTTGACTGGTACTAAGCAAAAAAATGAACCTGAATCAGATATGATACAAAATAAAGTTATCTTCCCATTCGTCCAAACAAAAAGTATATGCTATAGCATATATAATATCTAAAACAAAGTTTGTTCCTTATGAATAGCATAGCATCAATAAGGAACAAATATTAATAGTGTGTATCATACAATTTGTTTAATAGCGATTGTAATACTTTAATTTCTTCCCTGCTCAAATTACTCGTAACGAAATGGTGAGCGTCTTTCACTACAGGCAAGATTGTTTTCTTTAACTCGTCACCTTTTTCAGTTAAAAAAAGGTTATGTGAACGCCTATCTTGGTCATTCAAAGCCTTCTTTACAATCCCTTTTCTCTCCATTGACTGTATCATTCTAACAACAGTAGTTTGATCTTTATCAATAGCTTCCGCCAACTCTTTTTGAGTAGTGCTCCTTTGGCTACAAAGAACACTAATAATCCCCCACTGCTCTGGCGTAACTCCATAAGGCTTTAATTTCTTCGTAAAATAATTGGTCATTTTCACATCAGTACGATGAACAAGATAGCCTATTAAATCATGTAAGTTCATATATCACCTCTATAAATTAAGATATAAAAGGATATAGCATACCAGTCAATCATTCACAATGAATGTATTTGTTTCACCATATATATGCTATGGCACATATATTAAAGTAGATTATTTTAATTGTCAAATGATTTACCTATTATTTTTCGAAAACAAAATCGCACCCTTAGATTATAGCAGGAATAACTAATCTGACGTATTTCTCTGGCGATTTCTCCCCTGTCGTTTTATGATATTCTAATAACATTTGATAAAATATGGTATCTACAGACTGTCAAACACCTTTCAAGATACCTCATCCAGTTCTTGCTGTTACAAGATAAACAGCATATAATCAGTTAACCACCCACATTAGCAACGAAAACATAAAGAAAAGGCATTCCAAATATGAAACACCTTCTTTCGTTTTATAAAACCATCCAACACGCTGAACTTTTCAATTTAATATAATCACTCGTTTAACTAAAGAAATTGATTACGTGCATAACGCTCTTCTCACTTTTCTTGCAAAATTTAGTGGATTATCAACGTCTTCGATATTAACGTAAATCAAATTTGGATCATCACATAACCACTCATTGTGTATAGACGAAACGATTATTCCTTGTTTAATAATTGTCGCCACAAATTCAGTGACTTCTTTTTGTAAGAGTGCTACTCGACCTAGGCATAATGCCCGTCCAGTTTTATTGTCTCGTGATTCGAATGAAAAGGAAGTTGTTACTCTAAAACGTTTTCCTAAGATTGTTGCTCGTATTTCATCCCTGTTTATTGTTGCCACGCATTTCCCACCGGCGAATCCTTCTTGCCCGCCGATAATTCTTGCAAACTGTTGACAAATTAATTCATCATTAAACGCCATACCTTTAATCATCCCCCCTTTTACTGTTAGGTTATGAATGAATACATAGGTCTGAAACGGTAATGAATCTAATCTATTAAAAAAATGATGGCAATCTACCGAGAGCTATTAGCTCAATTATTCTTGATTATTTAAATTAACTCAGCTATATATATTAAGACATTTTTAAAAAGCATAAAAAAGACACCCTAAGGTGCTATCCTCCGACTTGAGAATCGTATCTATGTATGGAGAAATTTAGAAAAGACAAATACAAAAGAGAAAATTCTAACTATAATTTATAGAACTCTTATGCCATGAATTACTTACATATTTCCTTATTTACCAGAAGAAGAATCTCAGTTACATTATTTTCTGAACAGTCTCGTTAAAGCCATCCCAAGAAATCCAATGCCCATTCCTATTAGCCATCCAGTTTGGGCATTACCTAACATAGATCCCACTCCTCCACCAAGAAACATACAGCCAACGAATACTAATCCTCCAACTCCCCAATTTGGCCGTTCCATAATTCAATCACATCCTTTCAATAAAACATATGCGATTAGCTCCCTCAACTTTCTTCTATAGGATAGTTCATTATTTTGCTTAAGTTTAGCGCTTCAAGTAATTCATAAGATGTGAAGCTTGAATCATTTATATAGATTGTAGAAGTATGAAGATTTTCCACATTTCAAAATAGTAACGTATAAACATGAAAAAAACTCCTAACAAATTTTGTTCGGAGTTTTTTCAAATATGCGATATTTATTTAATCTTCATTATTGATTTCTATTGTACCTGTCCTAGCACTAACTTTTAAAATATTTAACAGATTATCAGGTGTCTTGATTTCCACTTCATATTCAAATTTTGATTGTGCTAAGTTGTCATCTTCTAATTCAAATTCTTTTTTCACATTCATAATTTCTCCATTTGTATGAGCTAAAGAAATTTCACGAACTTGTTTCTCTGTGTAGTTTTCATTCTTTTTTGCATAATTGTAACCCATACCATAATATCCACCAACAATAGCAATACCACTTACTAAAATAGCAATTACACTTATAATTATTTTCTTTTTATGTTTTAACATTTTCATCCACTCCTTAATGATTAATCATCTATTCCAAATCTTGCTTCAAGTGCATTTTCTGCTTGCTCTAATTGATCTTCCAGTATATCGTGTTCTTTTTCTTGCGTTTGATATTGCTCAACAGTTATCGTTCCAGCGTGATAATCTGCTTCTAGCTGATTATCAGATAGATCTATCTTGTCATCCAATTGGTCAATTTCTTTTTTTGCTGCTAAGTACGTATTTAAGTTATCTTCTTTTGCTCCAACTGGTTTCGTGTTATTTGCCTTTTCTACAATAGATGAGACTTCGTTTTTGAAATCTTGTATTTGTTTCTTATCATTTGTAGCAGCTTGTGTTTTGTTTGGTTCTTGTTGTAGTTGAGCGACTTCTTTTTGTAATTTATCATTTTCCACTTTCAGTTGTTGTACTTCTGTATTGTTATCAACTTGAGTAGAACAAGCTGTTAAGAATAAACAGGACATTGCTCCAATCAGCATCCATTTTCCCATTCTGTTTTCCTCCCTTTACATGTGCACCTTATCCTTGCCTTTATATTACTGAACAAACATTAAAGGAAGATTAATGTACAAAAAAATAAAGTGAAGGCTTTTACAGGCAGTTAATCCCTACCTACCTCCCTCGCATTCACCGAATTTTGAGGGAGGAGTCTTACTGCCCGTTAATGCGGGATAAAATGATATAATTAACTAGTTTCTAATCTTTCTTTAATGTTTTGGAATTATAGTGATACATATTAATAAGAAGAAAAGGAGAATGTTAATGCGAGTTCTTATCGTCGAAGATGAACAAGACTTACAAAATATATTGGTGAAACGATTAAATGCAGAACATTATAGTGTCGATGCATGTGGGAATGGAGAAGATGCCCTGGATTATATAAACATGGCTACCTACGATTTGATTGTCCTTGACATTATGATTCCCGGAATAGATGGTTTACGCGTATTACAAAGATTACGCGCGGACAATAATGCAACTCCTGTCTTGCTTCTTACAGCTAAAGATACAATTGATGATCGTGTAACAGGACTCGACTTAGGTGCAGATGATTATTTAGTAAAGCCGTTTGCTTTTGATGAACTGTTAGCAAGAATTCGAGTGTTAATGCGAAGAAAAACAGGAAATACATCTAATGTGTTTGAAATCGCTGACCTAGTGGTAGATTGCAATATGCATAAAGTAATAAGAGGAGACCAAGTTATCACTCTTTCCAGTAAAGAATTTGCTATTTTAGAATATATGATCCGTAATAAAGAAGTTGTGCTGACACGAGATAAAATTGAGCAACATGTGTGGAATTACGACTATGAAGGTGGCTCGAATATTATTGATGTTTACGTCCGCTATCTTCGCAAAAAAATTGATAGCCAGTTTGAAACGAAGTTAATTCATACAGTACGAGGAACTGGTTACGTATTGCGAGTAGAATCATGAAAAGACTATCAATAAAAATGAGAGTGACCCTGTGGTATACGGGGCTAATTGTAATTATTATGGCACTCGTGTTAGCTTTTATTTTAACTTCTTCAGATAAAGTTTTGCTTTTTAATATGAAAGATCAATTAAAGAGCACAGTAAAAGAAAGTATGGAAGATATCGAATATAAGCATGGACAGTTAAAGATTGACGATGATTTTGAAACCTTAGAAGATGGAGTAAATATAAGCATTTATAGTAAACAAGGTGAGCTGTTGGTAGGACATAGTCCAACAAGCTTTAATAAAAAGATATCGCTTAAATCTGATGAAATACAAACCATTAAAGATGGCAATAAAGAATGGATAGTATATGATTTTCTCCATAATGCAGGCGGCGATGAGCAAGTCTGGGTTCGTGGAATAATGACTATGAACCAATTATCCTCAACGATGAATACGCTTATCGTGGTAACAATCATCTCATTCCCATTACTTATTCTCATTGCGGCATTCGGAGGATATTTTATCACGCAAAGGGCGTTTCGACCTGTGCAACAAATGAGTGATTCAGCCAGTAAAATTGGTGATGGTAAAGACCTTTCGAAGAGAATTAATTTACAAGGTTCACCGAAAGACGAAATGTATCATTTAGCACAAACCTTTGACAAAATGTTTGAGCGATTGGAGACATCATTCGAAAGTGAAAAACAATTTACATCTGACGCATCTCATGAATTAAGAACACCAACATCTGTTATTATTTCGCAATGCGAATACGCTTTATCGCAGAGAAATAATCCGAAAGAAATGGAAGAATCGTTAGAAGTAATTTTAAAACAATCACGTAAAATGTCCGCTCTAATCTCACAACTCTTATTATTAGCACGAGCTGACCAAGGAAACCATAATACTTTCCAATTTGAATGTATCAATATGAGTGAATTAACGGAAATCGTTGTAGAAGAGCTTTCATTAATGATTCAAGAAGCTTCGATTGATATAACAACTAATATAGAGGAAGACCTATTTATTAAAGCAGATCAAACATTGATGATGCGTTTATTAATGAATTTACTAACGAATGCGATTGCTTATAGTAAAGCGAGCGGAACTGTGCATATGCAACTATTCCGTGATGAAACCAACATAATAGGTAAAGTCTCCGATAATGGCATCGGCATCAGCGAGCAACATATTAATAAAATATGGGACCGCTTCTATCGAGTTAATGCAGCACGCACATCTTCAAACATCGGAAACACAGGTTTAGGATTGTCGATGGTAAAATGGATTGTCGAACTACACGGAGGAGAAATTACAGTTGAAAGTGAATTAGGAGAAGGCAGTACTTTTACATTTAAACTACCAATTGAAAAAAGAGCATAATTTATGCGTGTCTGTAGCTTCAGAATAAAGATTGATTCAAAGGCTCTCTACAATCCTTATGTAAAAATAACTGACGCATTTTAAACATCAACGATTTTATCATTTTGGACAACCTTTTCTGTTAAATTCATGTGGATGCGAAAAAAACTATCGAAATAAAACCCCAGAAATCCAACGGTCTCTGGGGCTTCATTATATATTTAGCTCTTTTTGCTTTTTGTTTTGTTTATGTCTATACAGTAACTTTCGACTTATTAGAGAAATCACTAATAAGGTCAGAATTAATAAGATAAGTTGCATAAATGATAAATCAAAATATTTAGCACCTGTAACGATTAAAAGTGTAGAAATCGTGCCTTTTACAACGAAAAAAATAATAACCCATAACCCGCCTTTTTTCCAGTTCATTTTATATTACCCTTTCCTACGTTTAAATTCTTAAAATATTTAATGATAGTTCGTAAATATGACAACTTAATAGAAATCTATTATATTAACAAAAAATTCATGTCTAATTAAATGCGACGATTCTATATTAAGTGAAAATGATATTCATTGTCAATTTTATTGATTATTTGAATACTTATTCTTAATCTCTTTCTACTTTGTTTCTTATAAGCAATACACTTTTATATTCAAACAAAAACACCTCCATTACATTTGCACACTTAGTATGCGAATGCAAGAGGTGTTTTTTTCATATACCATCAGATAAGATTTCCTGCTTTGTTTATTTCTTGATACGTAGCTATTTTCTAGTACACGATAACTGGATCATACGTGTTCAAACTATCATATACAGTTTTTGCAACATTAGGAAGAAGGTTCACACACCCACCTGATCCTCCTGTTAAATAAGCATTATTTCCCCAGTCTTTTCGCCAGCCGGCATCGTGGAATCCTTGACCGCTATTGGTGAATGGAACCCAGTAATCTACTTTAACCGCATAATCAGCTTTCCCTACTGCGCTACCTCTTAGCGTGTATGGTGTTCGTTTGTATAGAACGTACCAAACACCTGGTGATGTATCTTCACCCGTGCTATGTTTACCCGTTACTACATTTGTTGTAACGACTAATTTTCCATCTTTGTAAATCCAAATTTGTTGCTCTGCAATTGAAACTTCTGCATACGTGTCTCCGATGCCATTATTCGATGTTGTTTTATAACCGATACCTTCCTTCTCCCAACCATTTCCGTGAATATTAGAAGCAGAAAGCGACTTTTCGCCTTTCTCAAAGGCTTGTTGAACTTGTTTAGTTTCTTTTTCAACATCTAGTGCCCAGCCGTATCCTTGTCCTTTTACTGATATGACTGAACCGGAATGCGTTTTAAATGAGAAATCTTTATTTAATGTTGATTTGGCATTATTAATTTCAGTAATTTTCTTCTTAATGTCACTCGCATCAATTGTAACTTTCATATCCTTTGACATAGAGGCATTTTGAATTAAATCTTTCGCTTTTAAAGGATAAACTTCATCCTGCACTTTATACTCAACAGACTGCCCAAGAAGATTCTGTAGTGCTTTCTCCTCTTTTTTGACAATCGGGTCGTCTTCTTTAATAGGTTTTATGTATGCAGACTTCAGATGAATTTCGCTTTTATATTTTTGCTTATCATAATCTTTCAGTAGACTAGTAACATCATACTGTTTTCCTTCAACACTTTTCGAAATAACAATTTTCCCTTGTTCTAGCTTCGCCATAGCATCTTGAGGCGCTTTTAATTTCTCATTCATAGAGATGAGCTTTTCTTCTACAAGTTTTTTCATCGTTTCACTACGATACTGATCTGCCTTCTCTGGTAGCAATGAATAATTTTCTCCCTTTGAGGAAGGGAAAAATGTCCACTGGTTTTTTAATAGTTTCTTAACTTGAGGCAAATCTTTTTCCGTAAGTTCCGTTTTTGTATCTTTTTCATCTAAAATTTGTTGTTGATCAACATAGACTTTGTTTGCTAGTCCAGATGTCTTTAATTTCTGTATTGCCTGATCAGCGCTCAGACCACCAACTTTTGTGTCATTAATTGTAACATTCGAATTGAAGTGAGTTGCCTGATAATAACTCATTCCCCCAATAAGAAGTGCAATTACACCAATACCCGCTGCGATAAACTTCCAATTTGTATAACGTTTGTTTGATCTTACTCGTTTTTGATCAATTTCTTCAACTGATTCATTTGTTGTATTGTTGTTCATCAATCTTTCCCCCGTATGCATTAACGTCAAACGATTTTCAACTAAAATCATAGACTAGTGTACCTTATTTTTCCTAAAATTTCATTATTTCCGACCACATTTTATCGCAATTTAATGATTTAATTTAGATTTTTTAATAGTACGATGCATTGAACAGCCCTTTACAAGTCATAAAGTGAAACTTAAATTAACCGTCACACCAAGAGATTTAGCTTAATATTCTAGGGGAAAATTTTTCTCTTTACGTAAAATACGAATTATATTATCCATTTTTATGAACATCAATCCCTAATTTTGTCAAAAAAATAAACGATAGTCCTTCTACATTTTTGATAAAAGGACTATCGTTTTTTCAGTTAGAGTATTTGTATAATCGTTTAACTTTTTATTTCCTGAAGGTCTAATGTGATGAAGATGACGAAATTTCATCTCATAGCCTTTAAATGAAAAACATTATTTTTTTATGACAATCAAGTTTATTTTTATAAATTAAACCCTTAGCTTGATGCCTTCCATATATCCAGCAGCCTAAGATTAAGTAAGAGTCCGTTCAACTAGATTTTTTCTAATATTTTTAGGAGCATCTTATTTCAGCCTCGTCATATTACACTAATTGAATTTAAAACAAATCCGTATGCTATTTAGTAAAATTTACGATTCGAGACATAATTATTGCAGTAGCCAAGATAATAATAGCGGTTATCAAACCAGATTCTCCAATCCAAATCTCAGTTTGATCTCCTGTACTTGCACGTGCGAAAGGTCCTTGAATAATGGCATTCCAAGTAGTATGAATGATAACCGAAGGCCAAACGCTACCTGTGATAAGTCGTAAATAAGCTGTAATATAACTGAATGGCACAATACAAAAATAGATGCCAAGTACTGAAAGTAGGGCAGATGTTCCCTCTACATATAGACCAGCAATAACAATTGGAACATGCCACGTTGCCCAAATCAATCCGCTAATAAGGATTGGGCGTGAAAACTCTGCATCGATTAGTCTTGTAAGCATATAACCTCGCCAACCCATTTCTTCTCCCATAACTGGAATTAAGTTAAGCAAGCTACCTAAAACTCCGCTCAATACTACTATAAAAATGAAACTTAATGGTATCGGTAGATACTGAAATCCAAGTATATTGTAAATAGGTTCTAGCATACCACCTTGCGGGGGCTGAAACCTCGCAATTCCGCTCAACCAGGCGATAGAATAAGTAATTCCACAAATAATCATAGGTATTAGCAGAGCAAAACCAATCCCCTTCCATATCTTTAAGTTACCGAGACTAAAAGATACATCTTTAAACCCTTCTTTCAATATTATGCGAGTCAAAATAGAAGAAAATGCTGGGGTAAACATATATACCACAATAAGCGGCATACTTTTAGTAATCATTACTACTACATTTAGAATAATAGAAGTAATGGTTAAGATACTTAGAAAGAGTTGAAGTCCTATTTTAGCACGTTGGATTTTATCTTTATTGTGGAATGCTTCTCCGTGTAATAACATTGTAATCCGCCCTTCCCCTTTTATTCATTTGTTTATCAAATTTACTTCCTGTCATTTCAACAGCTACAACTTAGAATAAAAATATTTTGACATACAGATCATTCATCTTTAAAATCCCTCCCAAATTCATAATCTAGTCTTACTTGCGATTCAACAATTTAATTATTATTTATAAACTGTCATAGCCGATAGTACAAAAGTGTAATGATTAACCTATGACTTGTGTCAATTAATCTTATGACAATATGTAACTAGAAAATATGATATGGAATAAATAACAATTGAATTAAGGCAATTGATTCGTGCAAGTACATGAATCAATCTTGTTTATAAAAATAATTCAATTGAGGTGGGCAAAAATGAATAAGAAAAGAATGATTGCAATGGTTAGTACAGCTTTATTAGTCACAGGATGCGCGGAAGTAGGAAACGCTCAAACTGTAGCAGTCGAAAATTCAGGTCAATCAGTCCAAAAAAATATAGTTAAATCAATACAATCACAGGCTAACCCATTAAAAACGATAGAGCCGTCAAAACCATTTGAAGATTTAAAACCACTTAAGAAAATGATTGGGAACGCGCAATATGTAGGATTAGGAGAGAATACTCATGGAAGCTCTGAAATTTTTACTATGAAGTTTCGCCTTGTGAAATATTTGGTTACTGAAATGGGTTTTACGAATTTTGCAATGGAAGAAGATTGGGGAAACGGCTTAAAACTAAATGAATATATCCAAACAGGAAAAGGAAACCCTAGGGAATTTTTAAATTTGTTATATCCTACTGATGAAATTATAGCCATGATTGAGTGGATGAAAGATTATAATGCTGATCCATCCAATAAAAAAAAGATCCAATTTATTGGGCTCGACTTAAAGGCGTTGGACCAAGGTAGCTTTAATAAAGTAATTGATTATGTAAGGCTGCATCGACCAGATTTGCTGGCAGAAGTAGAAGAAAATTATAAAGAATTGTCTTCTTTTACTGGAAGTATACAGGAATATATGAAACTTGCTCCTGAAAGAAAAGAGAAGTTTAAAGCAAACGCTGAGAGAGTAGCCCGATTACTAAAAGATGAGAATGAGCAAGCCAACACAGAAATAATTCCATCCGAGTACATCTGGGCGAAAGCAACGGCAAGTGCAATAGAGAAATTTACCACAATGCTACTCCCTAACGACTATCCAAGTATAATAAAACTACATGAACAATACTTGGCCGATCATGCAATGTGGGCACAAGAGACATTTGGTGGTAAAACGATGGTATGGGCACACAATATTCATATAGCTAAAGGAATTATCGATGAGAAATTATACCCTTATGTTGCGGGGCAGTTTTTGAAGGAACGTTTAGACAATAATTATGTCACAATTGGTAGTACAACTACGGAGGGGAATTTTACCTTATACAGCGAATATGATCCTTCCACTGGAGGTAAGATTACAACCGACACTATTCCACAAGATGTAAAAAGTTTCAATTATACTCTCGGAAAAGTGCCATATAAAATGTTTTTATTGGATAACCGTCACCTTAAAGGACAAGCAGAAAAATGGGTTAAAGCAAAAAGACCATTACTAAGTATAGGGGGACAAATTCTCCCGAACAGTTCGGTGTATTTTGATACTTCATTGCTTGAGCAATTTGATATTATTTTTCATATTCGAAAAACAAGTCCATCTCATATTAAATAAAAGTACAAAACAATCCCGTTCTTGCAGATGTAAGAACGGGATTGTTTTGTGGGAATTAATAAAGTGAAACTTTAATCAGCAGGTTTTTGTTCATCCCCCACTGATTATTAGCCTTCACCAATCGTGCGTTTACCGGCAGCCCGCCCCCCACCTAACGCTGAATTTTGAGGTGGGAGTCTTACTGCCCAGTAAATAGCGGGATAAAAGCATCTTTTTAACCAGATGTAAGCTGCTCTCCCCTTTTTAACATCATTTAGAACTGTCATATGACACTTTTACACTAGTGAGAATGACAAAAAAAGCAGTATAATTCGGTTATTACATAGATAGGAGCGATGAACTTTATGAAATCAAGATTCATCCAGAATGGTTATTTTTTATTGCTAACTTTCGGTACAGGATTGTTTTATTTTTGTTTTTATATAATAGCTCTGCTATTTAGTTTAACCCTTTCATTTACTGTTGTTGGGATTCCATTAATTATGCGCGTACTACAGACTACCACACCCTTTATCCAATTCGAGCGCATACAGACGAAAATTTATACAGATATTTCAACAGACTCTTACGATAGAAGTATAACAATGGATACATCGAACTGGTCTCAGGTGAAATTAGTGCTAACAGATCGTCGCACTTGGTGTGCTGTCTATTGGTTAATGCAGAAATTTGCGATTGGCATTTTCAGTCTCATTAGTGCAATCATTTTTTATGTAATGCCACTTATGTTCCTGTTGGCACCACTACTGTATCGATACATCGATATGAATATTATATTTATACAAATAGATACTTTTGCCAAGTCACTCTTTGTAATGTTTATGGGTATAGTATTTACCGCCATAAGTATTAGAATAGTCGATGGTTTGACAAAGAAAATTGGGGGCTATACACGTAGTATGATTCGGCAACTAAATCAATAGAAGTTTGCAGTCTGTGAGTAGTATCGTAGTTTTAAATTAAAAAGTATAATAAGGCAGGAAGGATTAAATTATAATATAGGAAGTAAAATGGTAGGCTATTTAGGGGGTAAAGGACTTGTTAGATATGGTTAAGTATTGGTTTTGGTATGATTGGATTATGTTAGGGGTACGCCTACTTGCTAGTGTGTCTATCATTCTAGCTACATTAAATTTTCAGGATGGTTTAACATTACCACTTTGGATTATTATTCTTTGGGAAATTATTGCCTTCTCTGTTCCATGGGTAGCCTTACTATTCAATTATAAATATTATTTGTTCACAGAAATACTGCTGTATGGTGGACTATGTATATATTTAACCTCATTATTTCCAGGGGCTTACAACACATTTCTTATATCAGTGTTTCTAATTGCTGCGAATAGTAAGCATTTGTCCTATTATTGGACAGCTCCAATAACAGTTTTTGTAACAAATGGAATTTTCTATGCGGTTGCGTCAAGTAATAGCTATTGGGTTATGGTCACCTATTATGGATTCGCATATGTAATGGGCTTCGCTTTTCATTTATTAATCGTCAATCATAAACAAAATGAATCAATTCGTAAACAAAACGCGGTACTTGAGCAATATATGTCTCAGATTGAACGCATTACACTGGCGGAAGAACGAAACAGACTGTCGAGTGAGCTTCATGATACAGTTGGTCACGCTTATACATCTATTATTATGGGGATGGAAACGTTGCGCACCGAACTTGCTACTGAAATGGGTATACAGAGGCTAGATTCTCTGCTTGAAATGGGACGTAAAAGCATCGAGGACGTGAGAGGTTACCTACATCAAATGGAGTCTCCTTGCCAATCGCCTTCCTTAATTCAATCTCTCCAAAATCTTGGAGCCGAATTTCAGGAGCACGCTCAGGTTAATGTAAGTTTTCGGGCATACGGAGAGGAATATGAAATGTCTCGGCAAGCGAAGATAGCGTTCATTCGTTGCTTACAAGAGTCCCTTACGAATGCAGTACGTCATGGTCAAGGAACTGAAATTATAGTTTCATTGCAGTTTGAACAACAATATACGAGATTAGAAGTTCAAGATAATGGAAAAGGAAATGTAGAATGGCAGGAAGGCTTCGGTCTGAATGCAATGAAAGAACGAGCAATGAATTTGCAAGGTCAATTGTCTGTATATACAAAGCCAGATGAAGGAATGCTTGTTACATGTACCATGCCGCGACAAACTGAAATAAAAGATGGACTTATTCGTTTGTTAATTGTAGACGACCAGCCATTTGTTCGGGAAAGTTTGAGGACACTACTCGATAGATATGAAGATTTAAATGTAATCGGTTTGGCCGAGGATGGCAATGAAGCCATCGATTTGTGTGGGCGCCTTCAACCCCATGTTATACTTATGGATTTAGATATGCAGCACATGGATGGAGTCGAAGCAACCAAAAAGATTAAGCAACAATGGCCACATATCCGCATATTGATTTTTACTACTTTTCAGGATACCGAACAGGCGTTGGAATCGCTTCGCAACGGTGCGGACGGTTTTTTACTCAAATCTATTGAAACATTGGAGCTAGCTAATACGATCCGACTTATTCACAAAGGTGGGACACTGATTGATCAAGGAATGTCTCACAAAATATTTGAGAAGTTTGATGCGCAAAAAGAGACACCACAATCAAAAGCAACCGCTTATGAGCTAACAGCTAGGGAGATAGAAATATTGCAGCTAGTAGCAAAGGGACTTCGATACACTACCATAGCATCAAGGTTATATTTATCGAATGGTACGGTCAGAAATTATGCTTCCACAGCTTATACAAAGCTAGGAGTCCGCAACAAAGAAGAAGCTGTGCAAAAGGCTCTAGAAATTGGAATTATTGAATAAAAAAACGTTTTTTGTTTCTTTACAGCAAGGTAAAATGTAGTTACAAGGTACAGTAAAAGATAAAGTGAAACTTTAATCAGTGGGGTTTGTTCATCCCCCACTGATTATGAGCCCTCACCAATCGTGCTGCCTGTTAATGCGGGATAAACAACATCATTACATTAATCTTTTTTAGGGAGTACAATTCCTTTAAATAATTGAACAGTAATCCAGTAATACATCGAGTAAATTACTACAAAAATAACAAGTGGTAACCAAATGCGAGAGTACGGATCGATTACAAGAGGGCTAAACATGTTCATACCAACTAATATATGAGTAATCCCTACAATTGCTGGGAATAAGAATATGAAGAATAACTCTTTATAAATTGATTTTGTTAATAACTCTCGGCGAACACCAATTTTATGAAGCATTTGATAACGTGTTACATCTTTTGATGCTCCCGACAGAACTTTAAACATTAAGCAGCTTGCCATCATTGCTAAAAATGCAATTCCAACGAAGAAACCCATAAACATTAGTCCGCTGGCAAAATCATGACTCATAATATATGTTTGATACTTACTACCCAATTCTTCCGCTTTCACATTTTTATATTTTGCTATCTGTAATTCATCAAGTTTTTTCCATTCTTTTATGTATGATCCAAAATCATCTGTTTTCCCCATAAACACAATACTTTCTTTCCCCTTCAATCGATTGTATATTTTATAATCTACAATTTTCATTTCATAATCAGGATATAAATAATTTGGCTGGATTGTTCTGAAAGCCTGAATCCATTGTTTTGTGTCTGTCTCTCCTTCAGCCCGTTTCATTGAAAACGCACCAATTGGTATTTCCTCTGAAACTTTCTCTATTTTCATACCTTGCAAGAAAGGGCGATTTTTCTCTACATCTTCTTTAAGATAATAAACATATCTATCATCAACTTTGTAATGATATTCAAGTTTTTCTTGAAATAAGATACTACCCAAAATTGTCTTTTCTTCCGCTGTTGGATTATGAATAACTGAATCGTAAATTTGTATTTGATCTGTAATTTTTAGGATGTTGTTTTTAAATGCCATACCACAAGCAATTCCACCAGCACCAAGAGCCACTAAAATTGCTACTGTTGCAAGCACATTTGTTAGACTATTAATGCGGAAATTTAATTGTGCAAAAGTAAAAGCATTAAGGCCTTTTTCACTACGTTTTTTATTACTCTTTAGCTTGTTAATCATAACTGGAAGAAGTGATCCAAATATAAGGTAAGTACCAACAGTTGCTGAGATTAATCCAACGGCCATTAATCCCAAAACAATTAGCGAATTTGCATATGATATATAAATAAGTGATGCATAACCAATACCCAATAAAAGAATACCAAGGAATGCAACTACAACTGTCATTTTTCCTTTTATGGCAACACGTTCTGTTTGTTCATCAGCATGTACAAGTTGCAGTACAGAAATGCGAGATAATTTAATACTATTCATAATTGCAGATAATACAAAGAGTGCAAAGAAAAAGATGCAAGTAATAGCTATAGATGGCAGATAAAATGCTTTATAACCTTCGCCAGCAAACTCGAGTTGTTTCATTAATAGCTGACCGATACCTTCTGCAAGTCCTACACCAATTGTAATTCCAATCAAAAGAGAGGTGGCACCTAATATGATTGTTTCGATAAACATAAGTAATGTAACTTTATGCTTTTTTGCTCCTAACATCATATACATACCAAATTCTTTTTGACGAAGAGCTGATAAGAAAGAGTTTGCATATAAAATATAGAAAAATGTGATAATCGCTAACAAAACGGAACCAATTTTAAAGACAGCCACAATATCCCTAATAGAAGAGTTAGATTCAAGGAACGTTTTATTGGATGCTAGCGTTTGAAACATATAAAAAGTTGAAATAGAGACAATAAGACCAACAAGTAAAACAATGTAATCTTGCAACTTACTTTTTAGGCCTGACATAGAGAGCTTAAATAACATGATTAAACTTCCTTCCTTACGCTTTTTGTGTGCCTAAGTTTGCAAGCACATCTAAAATTTCTTTATAGAATTCTTCACGGGTACTACCGCGATGAATTTCTTTATATAACTCACCATCTTGAATGAATAAAATACGTTGACAGTAACTTGCGCTGTAAGGATCATGCGTAACCATCATAATGGATACACCTTGCTCTTTATTTAAGCTTGTCATGGCATTAAGTAAACTCGTTGCATTTTTAGAATCTAGGGATCCAGTCGGCTCGTCTCCCAAAATAATTGCTGGTTCATGAACTAACGCACGTGCTGCTGCGGAACGTTGCTTTTGTCCACCAGATACTTCAGAAGGATATTTTTGAAGTATAGCTGTAATGCCTAACATATCAGCTACTTTTTCTACTTTCTTTCCAATATTACGAGATGAAACACCTTGAAGTGAAAGTGGGAGTGCGATATTTTCATAGATAGATAAATTCTCCAATAAGTTAAAGTCTTGGAAAATGAATCCTAACTTTTGTGAACGAAAACCAGAAAGTTCACCCTGCTTCATCCTCGTAATATCCGTTCCTGCAATTTCAACAACGCCACCTGTCGCTTTATCTAACGTTGAAATTACATTTAATAATGTTGTTTTACCAGAACCAGAAGGCCCCATAATACCAACAAACTCTCCCTCTTGAATTGAGAATGATACACCTTTTAATGCGTGTGATTGATTCTCACCTTTTTTACCGTACAATTTTTGAATGTTTTTTACATCTACAACTGGTTTTATCATTTATATCCTCCTACTTTTTTATTTCATTACAATAAGCTACTATGTTTGTTTACTACTAACAAAATAGACACGTTGCATTCACCCTAAAGCTACAATGAAATCTTTTCTTTTATCTTCTTTGCTCACCTCATCATTTTGAATACATCCATGATAAACTATGAAAATTAGGAAACACCCCGTAAAATCCTTAAGAATTCTTAAGTTTTAAAAAAAAGCTTATGGAATCTGTAATTCCATAAGCCAGTCTATTTGATTGAATGTTCAACAATAAAAGACATCCAACCATCTTTATATTCTGCATGTATATTACCATGATGAAGTTCAACAATTCTTTTTGCGATAGCAAGTCCCAGTCCATTTCCCTGGTCATCTTTTCTTGCCTTGTCCCCTCTGAAAAACCTTTCAAACAATTTATTTGGATCGCTAACAGGCGGTCTCTCGACTTTATTTGATACTTTCAAAATTGCCTTGTTACCTATTAGTTCAAGACATATAGATAATTCGGATGGTTTCATGCTGTACTTTATCGCATTCATAAAGAGATTTTCATATACACGTACCATTTTTTCTACATCTATGAAGATAGGTATTGTTTCTTCCGCGATAGATCTTTGAACGATTAAACTTTTCTTTTCAAATATAGGTATGTATTCTCCAACTATTTGTTCCAACAAACCTGATAAATCAACTTCATTAAGGTTTAACTTAGCATCTATACCTGATAAACGAGTATACTCAAACAGCTCATCAATTAAATATTTCAGTCTCTGTGACTTTGAATACGTGGTTTCAAGGTATTCCTGTAATTGTATGTTACTGTTGTATTGCCCTCTTTTTAATAAATCTATATAGCCAATAATAGATGTTAAAGGTGTGCGTAAATCATGAGATACATTGGTGATAAGTTCATTTTTTGTACGTTCTAATTGTCTTTCTTGTTCAAATGTATTCTCCAATTCCTTGGACATATAGTTGATATTTTGAGCAAGTTGGGTCAATTCGTCCTTCCCCTTAATCCCAATTGTTAAACCCAGTTTTCCATTTGCAATATCATTCACATTTTCCGAAATGAGCTTCAAATATACTATTTTCTTTCGAACCAATAGCAAAAAGATTACTATAAAGTTTAAGATTGCGAACGTAAATAAGAACAACATTGCGAGTCTCACTTCAAATATGCCAAAATCTTCGTGTTTTATAAAAAATGGATCTATGACGTATTGCACAATGAGGATTGTTAAACCAAATGAAATAAAAAAACTAATTGCAACAGCACCAAGAAGTTTTATAATAATCTTATTTCTGAAACTAACATTCTTCATATTTTATACCCAATTCCCCAAACAGTTTTAATATAAATGGGATGTTTAGAATCTTCTTCAATTTTGTCTCTTATTTTTGTAATATGCACCATGACGGTATTATCTGATTTATAAAAAACCTCTTTCCAAACTGCTTCATATATTTTTGCTACACTCAGGACAATCCCTTTGTTGCGGGCGAGTAGTTCGAGAATAGCAAACTCTTTTGGAGTTAACCTTGTTTCTTTTCCCCTTACCCATACTTGACGAGTATCTGTATTCACGGTTAAGTCACCAATTTCTAGAATGCTTTTATTATGTTCTATGGACGTATTGTATTTTTTAAACCTTCTTAATTGGGATTTTACCCTAGCAATTAATTCTAGTGGGTTAAACGGTTTTGATAAATAATCGTCTGCACCAGAGGCTAGGCCCTGAATTTTGTCTATATCCTCAGATTTTGCAGATAGCATAATGATAGGCATATTGCGATCTTCCCTAATTTTCATACATGCTTCAATGCCATCCATATTCGGCATCATAATATCTAAAATAATCAAATCAAATTCCTTTTCTTCTAACAGTTGTAAAGCTTGTATAGCATCTTCTGCCTTTTGAGTTTTTAGGCCTTCATTTTCCAGATATACCGAGATAAGATTTCTAATCTCTTTATCATCATCAACAATAAGAATTTTTGACTCCATTTTATTCCTCCACATTAAATGCAATAAGTATTCAATAAAGCATATATTTGTTGTTAGTTAATAAACTTAATAGAGATGGTTTCTATCTTTTTTCTTTACTTAAGACGATTTTTTGTAAAATACATAAAAAGATCGTCACAGTATTGTGACGAAAAAACAAGAAAATTTCAATAACTAATACTATTATTATTTATTTTTAGCTTTTAAGACACCCAGCGCTATTTTGGTTGCTTCTGCAATAAGCTTATCATCGTATTTAGCATCCTCTTTATCATGATTAGAAAGTATCGCAAGAACAATTGGCTTTTTATTTGGTGGCCAAATAATTGCGATATCATTTCTGGTTCCATAAGATCCCGATCCCGTCTTATCAGCTACTTCCCATCCTCCTGGAACTCCAGCACGAATTAAGTTGTCTCCCGTAGTATTCCTTTTCATCCAATCTATTAATAAATCCCGTTTCTCAGTTGAAAGTACATCTCCTAGCGTAAAAGCCTGAAGACTAGTAGCTAATGCCTTTGGGGTACTAGTATCATGTACGTCTCCTGGATGTACTTCGTTTAACTCTGGTTCAAAACGTTCAGGATTTGTAACGGTATCTCCTATTTCTCTCAGTGATTTTTTGAATTCACTAGGTCCACCTAATTGTTTAAGAATAAGATTTTGTGCAGTATTATCACTATATCGAAGGGAAGCATCTGCAAGCTCTTTCAGAGTCATACCCCTATCAACATACTTTTCTGTAATTGGATTGTAATTAACAAGATCTTCACGAGTATACAAAACTCTTTGATTTAGATCTTCTATTGATTTCTTTTGTAAAAGTACTCCCACAGCTAAAGCTTTGTGGGTAGATGCGTATGCAAACCGTTTATCTGATTGATACGTAACGGTTTGATTCGTATCAGTGTCCAATGCATAAATACCGAGTTTAGCATCAAATTCTTTTTCAAGTTTAGCAAAAGAATCATTACCGTTAGTTTCTTGTTTGGTTTGATTTGTTTGTTTGGTTTGATTTGTTTGTTTCGTTTGTTTAGGTAATTCAGATTGAGTATTACCATCGGAACAGCCTATAAGCGTTGCACATGAAAGAAATACTACAGGTACCATCTTTTTGTAATGTAAAATGTTAAAAAACTTGTTTAAGACTATCATACATTTTCAACCTCTTTCAAGAATATATAGTTTTTCTAGGTATTATACATATCGATACAATTAAAGAGTGTATCGGATATCACTCTTCTTGCATTTCACTTTTCATAAAGTGAAATGCAAGAAGCCCTCACCAATCGGGCTTTTACGGGCAAATAGCGGGATAAAATGAGCGAACTATCATGAACCCCTGTTTTATGCGTATAATTAATAGACAACCTAAGTAACAAGTTTGTTCCATTTTTATCAGTAGTCGTATCTAGAAACCTAAAAAACTCCATTTAGAAGATCTAAATGGAATTTTTCACTCATATAATCCTATCTATAGTTAAACGAATAAGATTAAATAAATTTAAATTTTCTTGTTTTATCTACTAAACTGTTTAGGCATTTCTTTAACGTGCTTATCATCATCACGCCAATCATAGTTTTCTTTCTGCGAAACATCTAAAGTTTGATCTCCAATTCTAACAATATTCTTATTTACCCATTCAATATATGGATTGGTATCTGGATAATTCCAATATATATTTTTCTCTGAATCTGTATCAAGGTTAACTAATTCACCCCTAACCATAGAACTAATATCATATTATAACATTAAATAAATGGTATAATATATCAAAAATAAAAATCCTCCCGTAATAGTATTATAAAAAGGGCATGTGATGGTCTCCCTATTTATAAAGTGAAACTTTAATCCCCCTCACCAATCGGGCTACCCGTCAATGCGGGATAAACATGAAAATTCCCCTTTAAGAAAAATATAAAAAATCAGACTGTATACTTGAATTGCTCTTCGCATGAGAATATACTAATAAAGCAGGCTATGACGTTCCTTCCTTCTAACTTCTTTGGCGAAATAGGGATGTTACTTTCCTGCTAAACACATAGGCTATGACAATTCTTCCTTCTTTGTAGAAATTTCAAATTGTTTTAGAGTTGTCAATTTCCTATGAAAATAATTAGACTATAAAACCTCTTTCTTCTTTAGGTTTGAATAAACTTTAGTTTATCAACCATTGATGTAGAGGTTTTCTTTTCTTAATTAACAAATTACCACTTAACAACTAAATGTTATACCCCTAATTTTTCACTAAAAAATAGCTTTATACCCTCAGTGCATTTCTCTACAATTAGTGTGTTTATGCATGTAAAAATAAAAATCTACCACTGAAAGGAGGACAGTCGGACTATTCCCCCTCTTTTATAAGGAGTGAATAGCTGGCGTTCTCATGAAAAATTCTATTTACATAAGAAGAAGTTTGAAAGTAATTATAAAAAGAGAAGAAAATAAACTACCGAACATTTATTTAGCCACTGTTTTAAAAAACTTGGAAAGTTTAGGATTTACTTTTTCCGAGCCTTTAATAGAAGAGTTGCAAACACTTTCGGTTGATGCATTCACATCGTTTTACAAAGAGTTGGTAAAACATTTAAAAGAAATGGTTGGTGCACATATTCAGTTTACTCCTATGTATCCAAACTTTCCGCAACAAATGATGGATTTAAGTGACGCTGATTTATACATCAATGCCGTTATTCACTATGTGACGTTGTGCCTACCTATATCAAAAGTAGAAGAACGACTTCCTCTTTTAGATAGCGTTGATTTGAAAGTGATTGACTTAGGAAGTGAAGAAGATTTCAATCAAATGATTTCTCAATTGATTAGTGCAAACAGCTCTATTTCCTCAACTGATAAGACAGATGTAGAATGGGCTATTACACACACTGAAGATGTTTCCTGTTTTCTACCTAATGTAATTCCTCATAAGGAAAATATGTCTTTTATAATCGGGGTTTTATTAATAAACAGAAAAATATCAGCCGATGCTGCTGCAAAGTATTTTAAAACAGCAACTGATGTTCTTCGCCTTGCAGTTGCTTTATCTGAAGGTGATGTGAGTTTAGCATCCTCCGTTCGATTCAAGAAGTTTAACCGAGCCGAAAGACGCTTCCTTTTAGGATTGTTAGAGCAATGCGGAAACATTACCGAAGATATGATTCGATACAAAAAACGTTGGATTCGTTTAGGTGAAATTCTTCATCCAGCAGAATATCATACTCGTTTCCCAAAAACCCACCGAGCATTTGAGATGCTTCGCAACAACATTAAAGTTGAAACATTTAATGGAAAAATAGAAGCAGCTTTGTTGAATCGTGATATCATGACAGCGAAAAATCTTTTAAAAACTCGCCCAGGGGAATTTGCCAGACGTTTGGATCATTTAATCCGTTTATGTAGTAATAAGTCAACAGATGTTTTCAATATTCTCGAAGATTTTCTAAGTATAATAGGAAACGTTTCTACTCCTGTATTACTTCAACTCACGGCTCATTTTAAGCATCGAAATGATAAAAATGAATTTCGTACCTTTTTTCCAAAGGGAAATGTAGCAAAAGCTATAGGTATTGAAAATACACTTCCATTTATCTCAGAGGATATTTGTTTAATGATTGTAAAAATGTGTGAAGATACTTTAAAAAATCGCTTCGCAGAACTTCCAAGTCTCGGAAAAGTATTTTTGGATGAACAGTTAAAAAATCACTTAGTTCCCTTCTCTCAACGTTCAGCCAGCAAATCGCTTCGCACATTATCTCGAGGGAGTAAAGTAGATTTGCCAGAAGGAGATACGATTCGTTTTTTCCTATGGTGGAAAGAAGGCTATGTGGATGGACAACATACAGGACGCGTTGACATTGATTTGTCTGCTGCAATGTACGACGAAGATTGGCAATACAAAGAACATGTCTCCTTCACGAACTTACGTTCAAAAAATTTCAAAGCCTACCATAGCGGAGATATTACTTCTGCACCAAAGGGGGCATCTGAATTCATTGATTTCGATATTCCGTCTGTGCTGAAATATGGTGGACGCTATGTAGTCATGACTTTGCTTTCTTACACAGATCAACCATATAAAGATTTACCAGAATGCTTTACTGGTTGGATGGTTCGTCAATATCCTGGTTCAGGTGAAATATTTGAACCTTCTACTGTTCAAGATAAAGTGGATATTACTGCCGACACCCAAATCTCTATTCCAGTTATTTTAGACTTAAAGGAACGAAAATTGATTTGGACAGATTTGTCTCTTACAAGAGATCTAACATATGATAATACCATCGAGGCTAATCAAAAAGGTATGATACTAGTTGGAAAGGCTTTAACTAATTTAGTTAAACCGAATTTATATGACTTGTTCCGATTACATATTGAAGCTAGAGGTGAACTCGTTCAAGAAATCGAAGAAGCAGAAAGCATTTTTTCTTTGGATAAAGGGATTACTCCTTTCGATATCGAAAAAATAATATCTGATTTTATTGCTGACCCACAAGACTAACTACATTACAAACATTGATAATGTGTGGAAAATATCCATGTATAACGTCTATGTGAAACAGGACCTGATAGATGAATATCAGGTCCTGTTTTTTATTTAGTAGATACTAAATAGTCCGGTTAATCACTATTCATCTAAATACACTATACTAATAAAGTGAAATTTATTCGAAAGAAATTCATTAGTTAATACGTAACTAATTAAGAAACATTCATATACCAGCCCAAACATCTTTTCCATATCGCCCTTCATCTTGCACACGATCCAACCAATTTCTTGCTTCTTGTTCACTGACTTCATGAATTTCTTGATATGCTTGACAAAGGGTATCTTCTACATCCGGAGCCATTTTACTTCCATCACCACATATATAAAGATGTGCTCCATTATCTAATAACGAAATTAAATTGATTCTATCTTGTTTTATTAAATGCTGTACATATGTTTTTGGATGTCCCTCTAGACGAGAAAAAGCTGTGTGTAAAGAGATTAATCCATCTCTTTCATCATTTTCTAGTTCTGTACGATAGAGATAATCTTTTTCAGGATGACGACAACCAAAATATAGATGCGCTTGTCCTAAATTAATACCTCTTTGCTTTTGAACACGACGCGCTTGCAAGAATCCACGGAATGGTGCAATTCCAGTACCTGGCCCAACCATAATAATTGGTGTTTCTGGATCTTTAGGTAATTCAAAGTTTGATTGTGGCGTTCGAATGAAACAGATAATCTCATCTTTATTATGACGCTGAGCTAAGTAATTAGAAGCGACTCCTTCATATGTCCCTTCCCCACTCCATGCAGGCGCATTAACAACACCGACCGTAATGCTCAGACGATTCTGTGCAACGAGTGGAGAGCTTGAAATAGAATAGTAACGCGGTTTGAGCGCAGGAAGAAGTTCTAAAAAACGTTCAAATCGGATTTCACAAGCCTCATACTTTTCAAGAAGGTCCAACATTGAAATCCGTTTCTTTAGTATTTGTTCATGGTAAACTCCTTCTTCTAATAATGCTTCCAATTCTTTTTTATGAGGAGGACATGCTGTGAATGTTACCATTTCTCGTATTTGTGCACGAGTGGCTGCTTCTTGAACTTCGACACTATAACTAAGAAGGTCCAATAAACTAACAGGACTGTCTAAAGGTATGTGATTTATACTCCGTCCACTTGCACTCAGTATGACTTGATCCTTTCCGTTTAATCCAAAGCGTTTTAAAATTCGATTAACATTCTTCTCGCTATTAATTGGCAGCACTCCAAGGTGGTCTCCTTCTTGATATGTAGCGCCTTCTGGCAAGGATACCTCGATATGTCGTGTACTTCTATCGCTGCTGGATGATTGGAGTTCACGATTTTCTAGTATAGATGCATAAACTGCTTCATATGTTCGTGCAAGAGGAGATCCTCCAAGACGACTGACAAATTGCAGACTCAAAGTACTGCGCTCTTTTTCCATATTTTTGTTGAGTTCCAATCCAAATGCCTTCATCGCATCAGACCACATGCTTTGTTTCCATTGCTCAAGCTGTTCCTCAAAATCACCACTTGCATCCGCTTCTCCGCGTTTAGAAAACCTTGTTGCTCCTTTTTGAGCCATCTGCTCATCAATGTATCTTGGAATCCGTTGATAGGTACTAGCCCAATTATGATCTCCACAACCAAAAACTGCGTATTGAACCCCTTTTAGCTCATCTGGTTTTAGTTCCTCCAACCATTGCACAAACTGCCCTGCATTACTTGGCGGTTTTCCATTATAAGAAGAAGTCACAATAAGTACCGCTCCTTCTTTTGGCAAACTTCCAATTCGATCGTTAAGAGCTACCACTTCCGTTTGAACTCCTTCTAAACTAGCTGTATCTGCTAATTCTCTTGCAATCCCTTCTGCTACACCTGTATCCGAGCCATACAGAACAAGAAGTGAAAGATTATCGGCCCCAATAATAGAAGGTGTCTTCTGGACGTGTTGCTTAATTTCATCGTTTTTCAGCTTGTCCTCTGTAGGTGCAAGAACAGTAGGATGACTAATAGTTTGTTTTCGGGGTAGAATCCTAATCTTAAAATCACCGGGCTTTAGCGTTAATGTTTGTTTTACGTCCAGCTGATAGTTTTGATAATCGATTAATTCAAAATGTTGAAGAAGCATTCCCATTACAAGAGTGGCTTCATGAAGTGCAAATTGCATACCGATACATGCTCTCTGGCCATTTCCAAATGGCTTATAAGCATGATGAGGAACCTTATCCAGCTCTTCAAATCGTTCAGGTTGGAATTCTTCCACATTGTCTCCCCATGCATCTTTATCCCTATGTAGCTGTGGAATAAGAACAGAAATACGATCTTCTCCTTTCTTAATTGGGTATTTCCCGCCAATCACTGTATCTTCTTTTGCATAGAGACTGAATGCTGGAGCGGTAGGCCATAGACGTAGCGATTCATTTAAAATCATCCGTATATACTTTAGTTTCATAACTTGTTGGTATGTTGGAGTAGGATCTGTCAAAACACGGTCTACTTCTTCATAGGCTTTTTTCAACTTATCCGGATTCTTTAATAAAAAGTAAATTGCAAAAGATAACAATCCACTTGTTGTCTCATGTCCAGCTATTAAAAAGGTAATAATTTGGAAACGAATATTTTCATCATCTAATTTTTCACCAGTTTCCGGATCTGGCACATTTAACATACGGGAAAGTAAATCATTTTCTTCCTGATTTCCACTACTTTTACGTTCAGCAATAATATTATCTACTAAAGAAAACATGGATTGAATATCATGCTGAAATTGACGTTTCGTTCTCCACATAAGTTTGTCTTCTATATCTAACCGCTGCAATTGGTGCATCGCCTCATCTAGAGCACGGCTCATGCTAGTAATAAAAGGATGAGGGGTCTCACGATAAAAGCTATTAAATCGGTAATTAAAACCACATAGACCAATTGTATCTAACGTAAGGCGAGTCATATCCTCCGGAACATCTACGTTTTCATTCGGATTAAGCCGTGCCCATTTTTGAACGAGTTGTACAGCAAGATCGACCATCATGGCATGGTAATCTTTCATTGCCCGTTGGCTAAATGTAGGCATCAAAATATTATGAGCTTTTTTCCAGTTAGGCTCGTGAGTCTCGCTAGTAAATAATCCGTCCCCAGCAAAGGCACGAACTTTTGCTAAAGCACCCTCTATACTTTTATCGAACCGCGTTTCGTCACAGACTTCTGCTACCAATTCATGTCCAGAAACGACAATGATGGTATCACTTAAAGTTTGAATTTGAAAAATGGGACCATACTCTTCCGCTATCTTGATAAAGGATAGGGTCGGTTTATCTTTATCGATTAATGGGAGATTACCCAGCGGTCCATATGTTTTCGGCTGAGGAATGGCAGATACTTTTTTTTCCATTTAAAACACCCTTTCAAAAAAGCATGAAATAAAGATATGTAATTGATTACCTTATTTTATCTTTTCCCTAACTATTCATGATTATGATATTACGTATAAGCTTGGCAATTAGATTTATAACTTGTAGAAAAATACTAAATTAAAATGAAGCGAATAAATATAATTGGAGCCTTTTAATGTTGGTGTTAAAAGATAATCTAAACTTGTAATGTTTATGAGAAATTGCAAACAGATCTCATCTCTTGTATTTGTTTATAAAAATGATTATTTTGATTCATTTTCTTCTAAAACACCCAAAAATAGAGAAGTTGACGAGCTTAAGATTGTAGTATTCGAAAAATCAGTAGTTTAGTTAAACCAATACGATAAGCAAGTATACCGTGTTACTAATGAAAGAGGACCTGATATGAATATCAGGTCCTCTTTCACCACATAATTATTTCACTGCTTCTTTCAGTTCTTTTCCAGCTTTAAATACCGGCGCCTTAGCAGCAAACAACTTGTAGGAATCATTATCTAACGTTTTATTCTTCTCTACCGATTTAACTTCTCGACAGCCTCTGCACTTGTATCTACACGTTTAACGAAAAAAACTAATAGTAGTGCAACAACATTCATGCCAAGCGCTACATAGAATGAATACTGAATTCCAGATAATAAAGCCTTTTGAGTTACTATTGCCTTCGTAGTTTCTGTGAAGGTTGTTGGATCTATATCAGACATTAAACTTTCAACTTTTGTTTTTGTTACAGAATTCATAATCGTAACAAGAATAGCCGTACCAATCGAACCGGACACTTGTTGAGCTGTATTATTAACAGCTGTACCGTGCGGATTTAAACGAGTTGGTAATTGATTAAGACCATTTGTCATAAGTGGCATCATCACCATCGCCATCCCAAACATCCGCAGTGTGTAAATAAGAATAATATGTGTGTGACTAGAGTCGAGTTGCAGGTTTGCTAGCATATAAGTTGAAACGGCTGTAATGGAAAGTCCTACTATACCAAGAATACGAGGACCATATTTATCAAATAGTTTACCTGTAATTGGTGACATAATCCCCATTATTACCGCACCTGGAAGCATCATCAGCCCAGAGCTCAGCGGTGAAATACCCCGGACGTTTTGTACATAAGCTGGGGTTAAAATCATACCCGAAAACATGGCCACTGCATTAACAATTGCAATTACAGACGCAAGTGCAAACATTGGGTACTTGTAAACACGTAAATCCAATAACGGCTCATTCATTTTTAATTGACGAATAATGAAAGCAATTAGGGCAATAGCGCCTATGATTAAGGTTGTTAAAACAACTTTATTTGTCCAACCATCGGAGCTCGCAGAACTGAATCCATATAACAAACCGCCAAAACCGACAGAAGATAATAGTAATGAGAGATAATCAAGTTTTGCATTTTTGTTTTGTTTCATGACATTCTCAGATTTCCAAATCCCTAACAGTAAGCTAATGATTGCTAACGGTAAAATCATTTCAAAAAGCAAACGCCAGTCATAATACTCTACAATATAACCTGATAGTGTCGGTCCAATTGCTGGAGCTGTAATCATAACTAGTCCAAAAATCCCCATTGCTGTTCCCCTTTTTTCTCTTGGAAAGCTTACTAGCATAATATTCATTAACAAAGGCCCCATAACTGAAGAGCCTGCCGCTTGAACCATCCGACCAGTAAGTAATAAACCAAAATTCGGCGCTACAGCCGCTAAGGCAGTACCAAGAATAAAAATCAACATAGATGTAATAAATAGGCTTCTATTCGAGAAACGCGTTATTAAAAATGCTGATGCCGGAATTAATATACCACTTACAAGCATATACCCTGTAGAAAGCCACTGGATCGTTGAATAATCTTGAATGTCTAAATCTTTCATTATTGATGGCAAGGCTACATTTAAAAGCGAGTTATTTAGAAATGAAACAAATGCCCCAATAAAAAGAATTACAAGCATTAAATATGGTGGTTTTCTTTTATGTAATGTTTCACTCATATATTTAATTGCCCCTTCATTATAAATTTCATTAATTCATTTAAATCGTTTACATATTTGCACAAGAAAACATTACCCTTGCAGTATTTTGCCAAACTCTTCGAATGGATATTCTCTTTTTAGCAATTCCACTTGCTCAACATACCATTTTAAAATCTTTTTGTTGATGAAACCTTTATAAAAACGTTTGTTAACGGAATTTAAATTAGGCTAAAATATATAAAAGAAGCAACTGAAAATACCCTTCTAAAATAAAGTGAAACTTTAAATCAACAAGTCCACACACCCATTCCTTTAAATACAGGCTTGTAGATCTAGTTATGTAACCATCCATAAAAAGGAATATTACATAGGCTAAGTCTAACATTACATTTTTAAAGTGAGGAGAATAAGCGTATGGACCAATATTGGTATTTGAATCCAAAGGGAAACGGGGAACAATATACTAACCAAATTTCATTATATTCACAGCCCGAAATAACTAAATCTGAGGTAATGAATGATTTGAAGATTCCTGAGAATTGGAGTTATCGAGTCTATCCAGTTAGTTGGGATTCATCAGCCAATTATACGGGATTCAATCCCCAACCCCCTCCCTTCTCTTGGGGGCAGCAGCCAATCAATTATGCAGGGATAATGCCACAAGGTCATCCTGCCAATTGGACTCCATTACCAGGCCATGCAGGTTTTAATTTTCAAAAACCTCCCTTCCCCTGGGCCCAACCATTCAATCATGCAGGGATGTTCGCACAAGGTCAGCTTGCCGCTTTATTATCTCCGCCAGCCAAGCCTTTTCATATCAATACCAATAACTCGGGTGTTTTTGGAAACCCTCCAGGATGGGGTAGTCCGTGGGCCCCAATGGGATGGGGAAATAACGGAGGTAACGGTCAGCTAGGAATGCTTGGAAACTTATTTACAGCAGGAAAAGGCACCATGAGTGGAATAGGAATGATTAGTAGTCTAATCGGGATGGGGAAATTCTTCTTTTAGTTAATTAAAGTGATAGAATTGGTCCGCAGCTCAGACATTCCAACAAAATATTTCATTTTCCATTGATTTAATGTTTTCAAACATGTACTCCTCAATATATTTATTGTGTGCTTCCAATACTCCATCCAAGTTCGTCTCCTTGTCTTTCAATTTATAAAAAAATCTGTTGTAACTCTTTAGACAACAATTCCAGTTCATACAAAATCAATAAGTTCACAACAAAAACGCTATCCTTTCCTATGATTATAGGGAAAGAATAGCGTTTTTGTTACGTAACGATTAAGTTGTTTCATTCTTATTTATTCAATAATTTCATTGTCATTTCTCTGCATTTTTAGCCTGATAGCGATATGATTATACCCCGTAAAATGCCATTTCTTTTACTTATGCTTTGCTAAAAATTCTGTTATGCGACGATATACATATATTTCATTTTCTTTTTTTGAAAATCCATGCCCTTCATCGTCTAATACTAGGTATTCTACATCTACTCCTTGTTCTTGCAACGCGTGAAAAATTTGATCCGATTCTTCCTTTACAACTCGTGGATCATTTGCCCCTTGGATGATAAGGAGTGGTTTATTCATTTGATTTAAGTAAGTAATTGGTGAATCTTGTATAAGCTTATCTTTATCATTATTAATATCACCTATTAAATTAACTGCAAGCGGTTTCCAATTTTCAGGCATAGATTCGATAAAACTAAATAAATTGCTAGGTCCAAAAATGTCAATGGCTGCACGGAAATACTCTGAATGACGCCCGTGAAGCAATAAGGTCATATATCCTCCATAACTACCGCCCATAACAAATAATTTATCAGGAGTTGATATCCCCTGTTCAAATAACCATTCGATCCCTGCTACACAATCTAAACGCGGTGCTTCTCCCCAATCACCTTCAATCATTTTTGTAAACGTTGAACCATATCTTGTACTACCTCTAAAGTTTGGCGCAAAAATATTATATCCCTGCCTTAATAAATATTGAAATAATGCTCTGAAATCTTTCGTCTCAGCACTTTGTGGACCACCATGAGGCCAAAATATTGTATATCCGTTTTGTACTTCTCCTTTCGACCGGAATAATAATGCTTCTATGTTTAATCCATCAAAAGAGGCATATGTTATAACATCCGGTTCAACAAAAGAAGATTCAGATAGACCAATAACATAGTTTTTTGTTAATGCTGCCCATTCTGTATCTCTATTCTTCTTGTAATAGATGTTTGCTGTTTTCGTCGCACTTTCACCTAGTAAATATAAATGTTCCGATTTTGTAATTTCAATTTGACTTATCGTATCTACCGGAGAATTCAATAGAATTAACTCTTTTTTATCCCATACAAATTTATATAACCTATCTGTAACACCTTTCGACGAAACAATGTAGCCATTTTTTGTTTCAGCATGCCATTTTATATCGGATATATCTTCCTTCTCTATTTTACAGATTGGTTTGAATTCCTGTTTATTTAAATCAAAAGAAGCTACATAGGAAAACTCTTCTTCATAATTTGTAACGAAAATCACTGTATTTTCATCAATATAAGAAATAGAGCCTACAGTATGTTCTTTCTCACTGGAAGGTACTAAACAAATAAGTTCTTCTCCCTTTTTTACATATCCTACATTATACGTATTACTATATGACTTTAAAACAATGTAACTTGATTCATTCGGACTTACTGCCTCTACATATGTAGGTGTCTCCACACCAGTTAACAACAGCGTATCTTCTTTTGTGCGTATATTATAACAACGAGAGTTTAAGAACATTGGGTTATCTTTACTTGTGACATAGTATAATCGTTCCCCATCCTCTGTTAAATGCACAAAGTAATCCTTTTCTGTCTCTCCTGCTGGAATCAATTCAAGCAATCCACCACCCTCTGGTTTTAATGCATAAATATGATAATTTTCATCCCCATCTTTATCAAATCCAGCTAAAATAAATCGATTTAAAGAATCCGTTTTAATAAAATTGCTTGATTGATTACAATATGTTAATGGATAAGGGGATAAATTGGGTAAATCCATCGCCCATAAATTAGAATGACCATTTAAGTTTGTACTAAAAATTAATTTCCCTTCATCTTCACTAACTGTAAACCTACCAATACTATAGGATCTAAAAAATTGTTCAGCAGCTTCCATAGGAAATTGAATCATCTTTCTTCCTCCACTCTACCTTATATCTAAAAATTCAGAACATCTTATATATAAAGATTCTACATTTTCCTATTTATCCCTTTTTGGTTTTATTTAGATTTACTTCTACCTTCTACTTCTTCTTATTAACATTACATAACGATGCGGAGAGTTTTTTAAACAACTCTTCTTTTAGCCGTGAATATATTCTTTACTATTTCACGATTACTTCTCATTCGATATTTCTCACTAATTATCCCTCAAAGCGAAAAATAAGCGGGGAATTAGAGAGCAAAATCTACCATATACTTTTATTCAGCTAACTTCTCACCAGAAACAATCTTCATAAAAGCAGCTGCGTCTTTCTCTGCTAATTGAGCGTACTGATTATTCCCCGCCATTATTTCTACTTTATCCTTATTAGGACTAATCCACATTTGATATAAAACAGCTTTCGCTTCTATTTTCGGATTTTTAAACTGAAAAACAAACTGATAATCAGCTGAACGAGACATTTCCACCTTTTTATTTTCAAAGTTAGTATCATTTAATATTTTCTTTACTTGCAATACTTTATTCTTGTCTGTAACTACCTTCAAATCCTCATAATGATTATCACCAGCATGTTTTTGTACTTCGATTGTTTGATCATGATTTCCTATATTATTTGAACAGCTGGTTACTACAAATAAACAAATCACGCTGAAGACTAAATACAAATTTCTCATTTGCATAGTGCTCTCCGCCTTTAGTGTATATAATAGTTCACTTCCATTACGCTTTTAAAATGTAAAATAAGAATACACCCCATAAACCACAAATAAGATTAATAGAATAGAAATGCTAAGTACCGTATATATAATCCATTTTAAATTTGAGTTCATATAATCCTCCTACTTCTAGATAATTCCAGTATATAACAAAAAAGCATTGGATACCCAATGCTTTTTACACTTACGCAAATAGAGACGTATTCGCATATAAAGCTGGTGAACCACCTGAATGTACGAATAAAATATTGTCTTCCTTATTAAATTTACCTTTTCTAATTAAGTCGATTAATCCCGCTACTGCCTTACCTGTATACACTGGATCAAGTAAAATACCTTCTGTTTTCGCAAGTAACTGAACTGCCTCTACCATTTCCGGCGTTGGTAACGCATAGCCTGGTCCTACATATTCATCAAAGCACGTAACAGCGTCGCGCGGGATAAAGTTTGGAATACCAACGTGTGCTGAAGTTTCATCTACAAGTCTTGCTACTTTCTCTTCTTGCTCAGCTTTTCCTCTACTTACGTTAATCCCGATTACAGGAATATGGCTTTGTGTTCCAGAAAAACCAGTAATTAAACCAGCATGCATACCGCCGCTACCACTTACACAAACAACTGAACTGAAATCAATTCCTTGCTCAAATGATTGCGCCATAATTTCTTGGGCACAAGCAACGTATCCCATTGCGCCCGTAGGGTTTGATCCACCAACTGGAATTACATATGGTGTACTACCTTTTTCACTTACTTCTTGTGCTACTTTATGCATCTCTTCCATCAGGTCTGCTCCGTTCGGTACAACAATGACATTCTCAGCACCTAATAAGTGATATAAGAAATAGTTTCCGTTAAAGTCTCTCTTCTCTTCTGGCTCAAGCCCTTCCTCTAATACAAGGATACATTTCATTTTTTCTTTTACCGCAGCTGCCAGTGTCAGGCGGCAATGATTTGACTGAATACCACCAGCTGTAATTAACGTATCTGCACCCTTTTCCTGTGCATCTGCAACTAGAAATTCTAACTTTCTCGTCTTATTGCCACCGGCTGTTAAACCAAGTAAATCATCTCGTTTAAAATAA
Source organism: Bacillus cereus group sp. BceL220 (assembly GCF_051776965.1). NCBI lineage: Bacteria > Bacillati > Bacillota > Bacilli > Caryophanales > Bacillaceae > Bacillus > Bacillus cereus group sp. BceL220. The sequence goes on from NZ_JBPWBC010000004.1 coordinate 366,068, forward strand.
ATAGTCGGGCCACCAAGTGCTTCAGAAAAATTGTTTAACTTTTCAATTGGTGTATATGATTCTGTATATTTTTTTCTCGGGAATTTAGCTAAATTCATTGTAACGCTCCTTTTGTACTTCTTTCACAATATATGTAACGTTACTATTATTACACGTAAAAATGGTGAAGTCATCTTTCTCGGTTAAAAATGTATTAAAATTTCATTTTGATAAGTAAAACCGTATTAATGATTTTAACTTAATTACGGTACATGAAATTTATATCAACGATTTTTTAAATATATCGTTCATTACTTACAATATATCAACGATTTTTCAAATATATCGATCGTAACTTGCAGTATATCAACGATTTTCTTAATATATCGATCTATCGACAAAAAACGACAGACAGGCAACCCCTTTCTCATCAACAAAAAAAGAGCCCACACATTCAAATGTGGACTCCCTCCAATCACTTATTTACCGAAAAACGAAGTAACTGTGTTAATCCCGGCTCTAAATTCATTTCACCTTTGTGGCGTACGTATACGACTTTATCCCCATCAAAATTCGGAGGGTTTGCTTTACTATACGTATGCCACTCATTCGTTCCTTCTATAGAATACTCCATATATTCAGTTGCACCGACAATTATATTTTTACTATCATCTGTCGTTACATTTGGTGCCATCTGCGCAATTTTTGAATCACTAATTAATAACTTCTTTATATCCTTATCACGTTTGTAATCGTAAGCTGTCACAATTACATCGTTACCATATGCTTTCACTTGTAACCCTTGTTTAAATGAATAGCCATCTGGAGCAGTTTTCTCTCCTCCATTTGGTCCTGCTGACATCCAACCTGTTTCAATCCCGCCCGTATTTACAACAGTGAAACCTTTTTCATCTCCGCCTTTAATTTTCTTTTTACCAGCCCAGTCAGGTAAGTTTAAATCCCAATGCGTATGACTCGTGAAGAAAACAACTTGCGGATAGTCTTTTAATATATCGTACAATTTATCCACGTTTAAATAATCTTGTAAGTACGGCGATTGCCTTGATCCAGATACTGTATCAGGTAAAACGTGATGAGAGAAAATGAAGATTGGCTTATTTTTATCTTTTTGACTGTACTCTTCTAAATTTTGTTTTAACCAACCTAATTGCTCATCACTCATATATACTTCGTCCCACATTTTTGAATCGTGGTATTTCATATATTTTTCAGTTCCTAAAAATAGAAGCGGATAACCGTCTAATTCTTTTTTATGATATACCTTTTCTTGTCCACTAAATTTCAGATAGCGGTTAAATAAAGTTTCCTCATTTACACCATTTGGCCATGTACTTTGAGAGAGTTTCCCATCTGCTGTCCATTTACCAGCATAAAACTCATGATTCCCAACAGTAGACCATACATTTTCTGGATGCTTATTTTTATTTAACACACGCTTTACATCATCATATTGTGACTGTTGTCCAGTCGGCGTTATATCCCCATTCATAATAAGCGCTCTAGAAAGTGGCGTCACTTTGTTCATATCTTTTAGCACATGATCAAAATCCCCTAAATCACCTTGAATATCACTAATAACATTAAAAGTTGTAGCTGATTTTCGGGCTTGCTCTTTCCCTTCCGCATGCACTGAAAACGTCGGTAATAATGCCGCCATAACTGCTAACGAAGCAACCGTCTTTTTCATACAAATTCTCCCCCTAATAATAGAATGTACAAACTGACATGTTCTGCTTTCTCTTAGGTGCTTGTCCAATTCACATTATAGGGGGAGAATGTAAAGATTAATGGAATAAAAAATTAAGTGTTTTTTAAGAGATTTTGTCTTTTTTACACACTCCACAATTAGCAATTCGCGCCAATCTAGCTTTCTAGCCTTTTACATTACATAAATGTAAATGAATATGATGAATCTCTTAGTTTAATATGTTGTCTTTTTAATCTCTGTTATATAACCGCCACAAAATATGCTATCTTTTCAAGTTCTCTTTCTTTAATAAACGTTACTCCTCTTTTAATTCGCTTTAAAATTATAAATCGGCTTAATAATATGTTTAATATCAATTGTTTCTTTTGTATTCTCAATAATCTCATCCATTGGCTTATATACCATTGGCGCTTCATCTAAAGTACTTTCTGCAACAGATGTAGTCCAAACCTCTGTCATTGTATTTTGAAAATCCTCTAAGTTAAGTACTTCTTTCGCATTCTTACGGCTCATAATACGTCCTGCTCCATGTGGTCCAGAAAAGTTCCAATCTGGATTCCCTTTACCAAATGCAATGATAGAACCGTCTCTCATATTAATTGGAATGATTACTCGTTTATCTTTCTGAGCTGAAATAGCACCTTTTCGTAGAATCATATTTTCCATATCGATGTAGTTATGAATTGTAGTGAATTGATCGGTTACATTCCAATCCATTTTAGTGACGATTTCATCAATCATTGCTTTACGATTTAACTCCGCATATTTTTGAGCAATTTTCATATCATTCATGTAATCTTTAAATCCTTGTCCTTCTAAATAAGCTAATTCTTTGCGAATCACCGGTTTCTTAATTTCACGTAAAGCTTCATGTATTTCTTGTTGTCTGCCTTCTTTCGTTAAACGTTCAATGATTTCCTCTTTAATCGATTTAACGTTAATAAGTTGCTCGTAAGCAAAGTTTTGGTAATACTCTGCTACTTGTTTCCCTAAATTACGCGAACCACTATGAATGACAATGTATACATTTCCTTTATCATCCTCATTCAGTTCGACAAAATGATTGCCCCCGCCAAGTGTACCAATACTTTTTTGAGCACGTTGCAATGTAAACGGGGCTCTTACACTATCAAAATCAATCATTTTTGAAAATCTATGTTCCTTATCTCGAATACGAAAACCACTTGGGACAAATTTACGTATCGTTTCGTCTAAGTGATCGAAGTTGATTTCCTCTTTTTTCTTATTAATCATCACAACTTCCATGCCACAACCAATATCGTACTTACCTTCCAGTTTCCTGAAAGAGTGGACTATACCTTCTCTACAGTCATCGAGATATGCAGTCTCTACTGTAGGCTCACCGTATTAATTATTCCTCTTCAATTCAAAATGGATGAGGAATAATTCTGTACCTTAGTCTGCTAACATGGTACAAGTCTCTGAACCATTCGATTATGTCACCATAACCACTGGCTGCTGATTACCCTCGCCTTTTATCGTTAGGGTTCCCAGTCAATTGAGTGAGTAGTTTAAAGTCTGAGCCGATTAGTTAACCCCGACTAAATTAGGAACAATCTTATCTTGAATTGTCATTGTTGTCCCAATCGTACAACCTGCGCCCGCATGTGTATCTGGCATAATACGAATCTTGCTATCCTTTACAAATTCTTGGTTACAAAGATCAATAATTTGACCTGCTGCCGTTTCTTCTACATTCGTAGTATACACTTTCGCTTCATTGTATTTTCCTCGTAATTTCAACATCTTCTAATTCCCCTTTCCTTTAGTTTCTACAAACATTAATTTATATATATTATATATTTATATTTTCCACCACTACAGCTCATTTCCTTTTTTATAAAAAAAGACACAGAGATTCCTCCCCATGCCTACTAATTTCTTACCTTTTCACCGCATGTACATAATGCACCGTCTCAAAAGCTTCTAAATAATCGTTTCGTCCTTCAAAATATAATTTATTTATGTCTTCTGGCGATAAATGCTCATACATGAGTAAGCCCGCCTTCTCTAACAGTGCTTCCATTTCAGCATAAGAATAACATGATTTCATCGGTTCTCCGCCTACCGCAGCCATTTTCACCATATTTTCAACTCGATTGGACAGTCCCTTTTCTGTAAACAAGTTTTCATCGGGATAATCAAAAACGATAGAACTACCTGCCGGAACCATCTCGAATAAACATTCTAATAAACTAGCAAGTTCCTCTTTCGTTAAATAGTACGTAACACCTAAAAGGCTAAAGAAAGTCTTTTTATGTTCAAATCCTTCATTGCGTAACTGTTCATAGGAAAATCCTTTCGTAAAATCCATTGAAACAAAATGAAGGTTTTTTGGAACTTCAAGTTCTGTTTCTTTTATTCTTTCCTTCTTAAACACCTGCGTAGAAGGATGATCCACTTCAAATATTTCTATTTTATTTTCTAATTCTCGGTGTCTAAAACTGAACGTATCTAAGCCTGCACCGAGTATGACGTATTGTTTCGCTCCTAATGTAATTTCATGTAGTAATACTCTTTCACAATATGCAGCACGTGCTAAAGGTGTTGGTGATAACTGAACTTGCGTAATCCAATTTAATATTTCTTTTGGATTGTCTTGAAACTGCTCTGCAATGTCTTTATTGAAAAAGTGAATCCCTTGAACCATGTTCGTTTCAATATTGTTACGTTCTTTTTGTGAAATGAAATCTTTAGCTACATAATCATCAAAGATTTTAGGATTATCAAATTCACTATGATACGCCCTTCCGAAAGCTGATACTAACGACGTTACACTTACTTCACCTTGTTTCACGCACATACACTCTCCTTCATTTTCACAACAAAAATAGGGTTCCCCTGGCCAGGAGAACCCTATTATACACCTTATTTTTATATTGGTAAATTATATCATAAATAAGTTTTTTTGTCAAGTTTTCAGCCTACTAACGCTCCAATAATTTGTGTAATCTCTAACAGGAAGATTTCGATCTACATCGAATATTCCAGTTTATAACAACACAAATGGAGGTCGTCATGAAAAGATTAGTCATCATTACAGTAGGAAAAACACACAGTGGAAAAACTACATTTGCAAAAGAGCTAGAAAAAGAGTTACCTAATTCTTTTATTATGGACCAAGACAACCAAGCTGAATTTATTAACACACATTATGAAAAATTACAGCCGACAGAAGGATCAAATACACTAAAGCACGGTCTTTCAAAATTCATTGTTGATTATGCGAAAGAACATACAAATTTACACCTTATTATTTGTAACTCCAATCGCAGTAAAAACGGAAGATTCTATTTACTAAACGAATTATTTCCACAGAATGAATATGTACGCATATTAGTTCACTTTGACATCCCAGATGATGTACTTTATGAAAGAGTAGGCCTTAGTAAACGAAGTACAAATATTTTTAGGGGAAACTATTCCAGTTTCAAAGAAGTCCTCCACCGCCAACAAGTTAAATCACTACATGAAGATGTAGTAGATCCTATAGAAAATGAAGCTGATTATTTGTTTGTTATTCGTAACAGTAAGGATGTAAACTCTACTATATTAAAAATTGTCCATCTTGCTAAAGAGTTCTCCCCTACTCCAAAATAAGAGACTATAAAAATTACATAATCATAGATTATTATGCAAATACTTCCTCTAGACGGCGCAGATGGTATATAATGATGGAAGAATCTACTTCTATATGCTCATTTTTACACAAAACAGCTCATGCATATGAAAGAAAAGAGGTACAAAAATATGAAAACAAAACAAACAATCGCTGCGTCTACACTAGCTTTAGCAATGATTGCTGGCGCAAACTCTGCTCATGCAGAAGTAAATGATGCTACTCCTCAGCAAAGTACGGGAGATCGATTAGCTGAAATTAAGCAACATAAACAAGAGTTAGATGCGAAATTACAGCAACACAAAGAAAACGTGGATCAAACATTGAATGAACTTAACAAAGTTAAGGAAAATGTTGATACTAAGGTGAATGAACTACATGAACGTAAACAAGTTGCTGATGAAAAGATTAACGAAGTTAAACAGCATAAACAAGAACTAGATGCAAAACTTCAGCAAGACAAACAAATCGCCGAAGATAAAATCGCTGAAATTAAAGAGCATAAAAAACAAGTAGAAGATAAAGTTGCTGAAGTAAAAGAGCATAAGCAAAATATCGATAACAAAGTGAATGAGATTAAAGAACATAAACAAACTGTCGATGAAAAAGTGAATGAAATGAAGCAACATAAAGAGAACATTGATCAAAAGGTTAATGAACTTAAGGAAGTTAAAAAACAAGTAGATGAAAAATTAGCTGAGTTAAAGAAAGCGAAACAAACTGCTGAAGACAAACTCGCTGAACTAAAAGAAAACAAGCCGAATACTGGTAACACGTTAGAGGAACTTAAGAAAATTAAAGGCAATTTAGACAGTCTTTCCGCTAACTTAGAATTAGCTAAACAAGATGTAAAAAACAAACTAGCTGTTTTACAAGAAGCTAGACAAGATTTAATCAATAAAATTAACGAAATTAAACAATCGAAACAAACTGTTTCAGATGATTTATCAAAGAAAAAACAAGACTTAGATATTAAAATCAACGACTTTAAGCATACTGAGAAAAAAATTGACGACAAATTAGCTGAGTTACATACAACGAAGCAAAATGTTGATAACAAGATTAATGAAGTGTCACAGTCTAAACAAACGCAAGCAGATAATAGTACTAAAAACAATAACGCTAAAGAACTTCCTAACGCTGGTAGCGAGCAATCAAACAATATGGCTCTAGGAATGCTATCTGTATTAGGCGGGATTTTATTAGTAACACGCAATAAAATTAAAACCTTATTCTCAAAATAAAGCCATTATACTTATTAAAAACAATTATACAAAGGCCAACCGTACATGCGGTTGGCCTTTTTCTTTATATTAACTGTCCATCTCTCAGCGTCAATATACGATCACATACATCAAGCATTCTTTCATCATGTGTAATCATAATCGCTGCTTTTTGGCTCTCTTTCACTTCACGTTTCATCATTTCTACGACTTCACGTGCACGTTTTGAGTCTAGGCTCGCCGTTGGCTCATCCGCTAATATTAAATCCGGATTGTTCATGAACGCACGAGCGATTGCTACCCTTTGTTTTTCCCCGCCAGATAGTTGATTTGGATAATGATTTTTTCTTTCTCCTAATCCAAATGCTGCTAGTAAATGATCCGCACGCTTTTCTGATTCTTGTTTGTTTTCTTTTTTAAGCTTTGCAATGTAAAGCAATTGTTCTTTTACATTTAAATATGGAACAAGATTTGCGAACTGGAAAATGAAGCCGATTTTTTTCAAACGAATGTCTGTCATTTCCTTTTCTGATAGCTTCGTAATATTTTGCTCACGAATGTAAATATCCCCTTTTGACGGTGATAATAGTGCACCCGCGATTGATAATAATGTACTTTTCCCTGATCCAGAAGGACCGACGATGCCGATAAACTCTCCAGCTTTCACATCAAGCGACATCGGATGAAGGGCTGTTACTTCCGTATTCCCTTCTCCGTACACTTTACTTACTTTGTCTAATTTCAATAATGAAGTCATTACATCCCGCCTCCAATTGCTTCTAATGCATCAACTTTTAATACTTGGTATAACGAAATAAGTGTTCCTAAAATACTAATTACGATAAAGATTGCTGCGTATTGTGCAATCATCGGTGTTGTTAATAAGAACGGCATACCCGCTGGTAAAATTTGTTCTAACCCTTGTACAAGAACGATACTAATTACCATCGCAACGACTGATAAGAATAACGCCTGTACGACTAAACTATTTGCTAAATACGAGTTCTTCGTACCAATTGCTTTTAATACGCCTAATTGCTGTGTTTTTTGCAGTGTAATAACGTAGAAGAATACACCGATTAATAACGCAGCGATAACAAGTAAGAACGCAATGATCATCGTTAATGTTCCTTGCTCTTCTTTAAATCCTGGAATACTTTGCAGTACTTCTTTTTTATCGATAACGTGAGCATTTTTAATTTCTTTATCTGTGTTAAGTGCAATTGCACTATAATCTTTTTGGTTTGGTTGTGAAATAGATCCCCATACGTCTTCATTTACATAAACGACTGGTGTATGGCTAAACATTTGATCTTTCGTAAATCCGACGATTGTAAATTCTTTCTTTGAAACAGGATCGATAATTGTATCTCCAATATCGATTCCCTTCTCTTTAATCGATTCATCAGCAACCATCTCGTTGTTTGCTGTACCTAATTTCTCACCTTTTACAATGTTCGGTTCTAAAAATGAATCTCGTTCGCTTGAGAAAATAGCGATATCAACCTTTTTCGAACTATCTTTCTTTTCATATGTTGAAACTTTCACACGAAACGGAACTGCCTCTTTCTCGCCTACTTGACTTACTACGTTATCTACATCGTCTTTCTTAATTTGTGAACGAAGTAATTTATTTTCCGCATCATCTGCTAAAACGAACTTATTTGCCTCCATATTTTGAATCGATGAAGCATTATCATATGATAATCCATTTGCTAATCCTGAAATAACAAGGACTAAAAATGATAATAACACCATAATCAATCCGATTAATCCGTATCTTAATTTTGATTGTTTTAATTCACGCAGAGCTAAAAACATTTCGCTCGCTCCTTCCTCTTTCTTTCTATGCACTAATCATAAAAAAGAAATATGAACGGAATATGAACAGAAGGTTACAGAGTAAAAAAATAAATTTTCTGAAAGTATTGAAAATAAATAAAATCCTTGATACAATTCAGTCAAATAATATTGACCGAGTAATTTAATTCAAGGAGTTGATCATGTTGAAGCCCGTATTAACACTAACTACTTATAGCCAACTAAAAGCCTTAAGCGATCCACTACGTGCCGAAATGATGATACGTCTATGTGAACGTCCTTATACTGGACAATTACTATCTGAGAAATTCGGCATTTCAAGGGCGAAAATTCATTATCATTTAAAAGAATTAGAAAAGAATGGGCTTATAGAGATCGTTTATACAGAAGAAAAGAATGGGATTATTCAAAAGTTTTATCAATCTGTCGCTAAAGGCTTCACCCCTGCCGCAGATCTATTACCTCATTTAGAAATATTAAGCGAATCAGGTCGCCAAATCTTTTTACAAATGATAGAAAGAACGAAAAGCCAAATTCTCTCTGCACCAGAAGAAGCTTTTACATTACAAAATGCAAGTGAAGATCCAGCTAAGTGGAATTACGTTTCATCCTGCTGGGAATTTGATGCTACGCCAGAACAATTTCAAGTGTGGGTAAAAAAGTTTTATGAATTAATGGCTGAATTAAACGAAATCACAAAAGGTGCAGATAAAGATCCGAATAGTAAACCTTATTATATTTCTACTACTGCACTTCAAATCGCTGAGAGAACAATGCAGCAATTTGTTAAAGAAGAAAAAGAAAAATCGTAATACGATTTTTTTTACCGAGACGGTCAATTTTATTTTACCGAATAAAATTATTATAAAGGAGTAGATAAAGTGGACATATTAAAAAACCGGAATTTCCTCTTATTATTTTTAGGGAGAATTTTTACAAACATAGGAGATAGCTTGTATTATGTAGCCGCGATGTGGCTCGTATATAAGCTAAGTGGTAATCCTTTTTATTCTGGATTGGCTGGTTCCCTTACGTTATTACCTTCTGCATTACAATTTCTTACTGGTCCATTCGTTGATAGATGGTCGATAAAAAACACCCTCGTCATCACACAAGTTTTGCAATGCATTCTTATTTTAATCATTCCTATTACACACTACTTCGACCTATTAACAGTCCAACTACTACTCATCATCATGCCAATCGTAGCTTTTATCGAACAATTCGCCTATCCCGCACAATCAAAAGCTTCACCACTTCTACTGCATAAAACACAATTATTAAAAGGAAATTCACTCTTCTCATTTGCATATCAAGGCATTGATTTAATTTGTACGACTCTTTCTGGAATATTAGTAGCACTATTTGGCGCAATCACTTTATATGTGATCGACTCTTTTACATTCGCGATTACTGCCCTTTTGTTCTTTTCATTAAAAATGCCAAAACAAACTGAAGCAGACACAACACTTTCAACTAAGCAATATTTCTCTGATTTAAAAGAAGGCTTTTCAATCGTCTTTCGTTCATTGATGGGTGTCTTCTTAATCGGTTCCGTTGTCGCTAATTTTTCAATCGGTATGACGATGGCAATACTCCCTTCTTTCGCTGATTCTTTAGGCGGTGTGAAATTATATGGTTTCTTTTTAGCCGCTATATCCGCCGGTTGTTTAATTGGAGCACTATTCAGTTCATGGGTTGGTAAACATAATGTTGGCCGTGTCTCCATTATTAGCTTTGCGACTGGCGCTTTCTTTTGGTTTCTCTCTACGGTTGTACCGTTTCAATGGTTATCCATTTTTTTATTCGGCTTAGCTTGGATACCAATTGGTGCGACCAACATATTATTTGCAACTATTGGTCAAATTGTAATTCCAAACCAATATCTTGGGCGCATCAATTCAGTCACACGGAGCATGGGCACAATTGCTATGCCGCTCGGCTCTTTAATTGGCGGATACACTGCGAATGTATATAGTAGCCAACTTATTTTCGCGCTTGCTAGCATTGGGATTTTATTCATTTCCCTCGTATGGCTACTTCATCCGAAATTACGGGCTTTTCCAAAAGCTGATGAAATTACAGCGGATACTTTTGAGCTTCGGTTTAAGGAAGAACGCGGGAAAGGTGCGGCTTTATAGCAGAAACAAGCATAACCCCGTTCTAAATTTAGAACGGGGTTATGCTTGGATGTTAAGTTTTATTCAATAATAACGCCTTTAATAGAACGATCTAAAACGTTCAATCAACGTTTTGCTGGCCATGCCCCCTGCATTTTCCTTAATTGAATAATTTGGCCCGTATGATAGGCATCATGAAGCATGATATCCAGTAATTTCCCCTCAAGTGAATTTTGTTCAAGCTCTTTTTCAGAAATTGCACTCAATACCTGTCTTAAATTACGTTGAGCATTTTCAGAACGTTCAACGACTTTCTTCCATTCTTTCTCATCATTAGATTGATTGGTAAGATAGAAGGTTTCACCACCATCGAGATTATTTGTCCATTCACGGCCTTCCAAGTTTGCAGCAAGTCTTTCTTTGTAATAAGTGAGATGATTAACATTCTCCCAAATGGTATTCGTTGTCTCTCCAGCTGGTTTCCACATAGCCTGTTCAGCTGTAAGTCCTTCTATAGCATGTTTAAACGGTGCATACCAACTCTCTTTGTCGAATGTTGAATCTAGTACGTTTAATAACAAGTCAATTCGTTTCAAAGTAATTTCCTCCCTACACAGTTCAAGTTTTAATACACTCCCTCTAACTCTGTAGAGATTCTACATTTTTAAATAAACTTCCTCCTAAGCCCACTCCATAAACTCATCCGATTATGCAATTAAAATGACTCATATTTTTTCATTTTACACGTATACTAGCGACAAAAAAAGAAGAGGCTGTTCCCAAACAGCCTCTTCTATCTATTTAGGAAGCTCCACCCGAACAGTCGTCCCTTCCCCTTTCGTGCTATATACCGAAACGGTCCCTTTATGCAGTTCAACAATCTTCTGCACGATTGATAATCCTAAACCGCTACCTTCTACGTTTCTTGCCCTTGCTGTATCCACCTTGTAAAAACGATCAAAAATACGATCCATTTCTTCTTGCTCCATACCGATTCCGTTGTCTGATATAGAAATTATAACGTTAGACTCTAACTCTTCCACGAAAAACTCAATCGTTCCACCATCGTTCGAAAACTTAATGCTATTCGTGAAAATGTTACTCCATACTTGATGAAGTAAGTTTTCATCACCTTTTATAGTGATATCTGGCACATCAAATTCAACGGCGATATCTTTTTCCCGCCATTTCCATTCAAGCATAAAAATGACGTCTTTTATTTGTTTTTGTAAGGAAAAGTCTTTTATTTGTAAAACCTTTTCCTCCTTATCTAACGAAGCGAGCGTAAGTAACTGTTTACATAAACTAGACATTCGCTTACTTTCGCCTTCAATAATTTGTAAGTAATGATTTCTTTCTTCCTCACTCATCTTTTCTGTTTGCAACGTCTTTGAAAAACCTTGTATGGAAGAAAGCGGCGACTGAAATTCATGTGAAACGTTCGAAACGAATTCTTGTCTCATTTCATCTAGTTCTTTTATACTTTTCGTCATCTTTTGGAAGCTTGTAGATAACGTTCCTATTTCATCTTTTCGTTTTACATCTAATTCAATTTCATATTCCCCGCTCGCAATTTTTTGCGTAGCCTTCGTAAATTTACGGATTGGGCGAACGATATAACCTGCTGCAATCGCTATAAAGATAATACTTAATAGTACGATAAACCCAAGTAATACCGCTAAGAAAATTCGCATTTCGCCAAATTGGTTCTGAATGTCGGGGCGAATAAATAACGCGTACTGTTTATCACCGTGCTTTACCGGTACACCAACACTATTTATTAATTCATTATCGAAAAATCCTGTAATAAAAAGACGCGTTGGATACGTAGAAACACCATTAAACGTTTCTCCTTGCAATACTTTATGAACAGTAGCATCGCTAATAGACGTCTTACGAAACGCATTGCCGATACGCTTTCCATTCTTTTGATCATCGACAATATAAATTTCATACCCTAACTTTGCGATAGAATGTAAGTACGCCTCTTGATTTTCTTCACTTTGCTTTTCATATAACGATTTAACTTCTTCAGCATACTTTAAAATCTTTTCACTGTTATACGGTTTTAACTTCACTTGATAATATACGTTCGTTAATAAAAAGCCGATAATACTACTAAGTAGCATAATGCCGACCGTCATAAATACAAATCTAGAATATAGTGATTTCATCTTATTTCAACTCCAACTTATACCCGAGGCCGCGCACTGTCGTAATTTGAAAATCATCCGTTCGTTTTGAGAAACGATCTCGTAGTCGCTTCACATGAACATCAACTGTTCGTTCATCTCCTTCAAAATCCATTCCCCATACTAATTCAATTAATTCTTCTCTTGAAAATGTTCTTCCAGGATAACTAGCAAGTTGTGATAATAGCTCAAATTCCTTTAAAGGAAGCAAAATTGTTTGGCCGTTACACTTTACTTCCACACCTTTTCGATCAATTGTCGTTCCGTGCAACGTAATAATATCTGCACTCAGCATTTGATAACGACGTAATAAAGCTTTCATACGGAAAATCACTTCAGCTGGTTCAAATGGTTTCACAATATAATCGTCTGTACCAGAAATGAAGCCTTTTTCTTTATCCACTAACTGGTCTTTCGCAGTTAATAAAATAACAGGAATATCATGATACTTCCGTATTTCCTCACATAACGTATAGCCATCAACAAATGGCATCATAATGTCTACAATCGCAAGATGAATATTTTCCTTCTCTAATACGTCTTGCGCTACCTTTCCATCTTCTGCTTCAAAAACTTTAACCCCCTCTTTTTGTAAATGGTAATGCAATAACTCTCTAATATGTTTATCGTCATCAGCTAATAAAATATGTATCATCTTCATTAAACCCTCTCTCGTTCATCCTTCTACATCACTACATTAAGAAACAATTAGATTTTTTGCAAGAAAAAGAAAAAGAATCTATTTTGAAAAAAGATTATTCAAAATAGATTCTCACGTTTTAGTATTAAGATTATTTTAATCAAAAACAATTTTTAAGCCTTCGAAATATCAACAAATCCTTCTCCGAACACATCACGAACATCGTGGATAGCGATGAACGCCGCCGGATCCGTAGTTTGAACAATCCGCTTTAGCTTCACTACTTCTTGCTTATTAATAACAACATAAAGAATTTCCTTCGGCGTTTTCGTGTAATAGCCATGACCTGAATACACAGTAACCCCTCTGCCCATTAAAGTCGTCACCTTCCCAGCAATTTCATCTGGTTTATCAGAAATAATCGTAATGGCCTTTTTCGGATTTAAACCTTCAATTACAAATTCCATTACTTTCGTTCCTACATATAACATAATAATTGTCAGCATCAGTTTTTCTGCACCAATGATGAAATAAGATGAAAACGCAACGATTAAATCGAAGAACAATAGACCATAGCTAATACTCCAGCCTAAATACTTATGCGTCATTCTTGCTAAAATCGTGGTACCTGCAGTTGTTCCGCCAACACGAATGATTAGACCAATACCACACCCGATAAATATTCCACCGAAAATGGCATTTACGAGCATTTCATCAGAAGCAATCGTCCAGCCTTCTGTTAAATGAAGAAATAGCGAGTTAGTCACTACAGCGATAATCGTATAAATCGTTGTAATCTTATTTAAAAATTTATAACCGACTATTAACAAAATCGCATTTAAAATTAAGTTAACTAAACCTGGTGACCACTCAAATAAATAGTACGTAATAATCGTGATACCTGTTACCCCGCCCTCACCAAACTCGTTCGGAATAACAAATAAATTGACACCTAACGCAAAAAGAAATGCACCGATAATAATAAAAATAATGTCTGTCGTTCTTTTTTTCATACAGTACCTCACTTCTTATGTAAATATTTATTCTGCCATAAACTCTCACTATTATATCGTGGAATATTCAAATCGAACAGTGGTTTGTTTTTATTTTAATATAAGATAAAAAATCAACATTATTTATTATGTACTGCAAATAAAGTTTTGATTTCACCCGTAATTTACTCTTAAAAAGAAATGCTGAACATTGACTTGCACAAATTTCAAATAAAAAAGTACCCATCTAATTGTCATACGCAATGATAATTAGATGGGTACTGCATGATACATTTAGTTTTCACATGTATTGTTTGGAGAAAATTGCAAATAACGACCTATACTCGCCTTATTAAGACCAAATCCATACATCATCATTATTTTCAGCGTTCGTCTTTGCTTCATGAACTTTTTCAATATGATCAACTGTGTTCCAGTTAATAGAAATACCGCCCCAGCCTACATACTTCATATCAATTTTTACTTTCTCACCCACATTAAATACTTGTCCCTTTGTTAAGAAAACATCAATAATATCTTTCTTCCCGTTTAGCGATGGATACTCAACTACAACATATTTAGTAGCACCGTCTCCCTCATCTTCCATCGTTCCTACTTTTGATACTTCTCCAATTACATAATTAGGTGAGCCATCTTCTTTCATGTGCATACCTAACTTGTTTGTTGTATTTTCAACTGCAGTTGCAACCATATATTCTGTAAAATTACGCATCATAGATCCAGTAGCTTTTACTTCATCTCCTACTTTCACGTTTGAAAGTGAATCAATATACACACTAACAGGTTCCTCATATTGCTTAGATTTTACAACAATCACACCATTATCTACTTCTACTACTCGTCCTTCTAACGTCGAGAAATTCGATTCAATAGAAGCTGCACTCGCTTTTGTTAGTTCTAATCCTGGTACATTTGTTCCTGATAATGCTGCGATCCCTAAAGCACCTGCTAAAATTATTTTTTTCATACCCATATGTAACATCTCCATTCATGATGATTTTATTTTTTTGATTGGTATCGACCAACCTGTAATCATTATAGTTACAGTTTATAAAAATAACAACCGTTTTCCTCATGCAATGATGCATACTGTGATTTTCAAATATAAATTTTAGCAAAAAATATTTGTAGATTATTCCTATATTCAGCACTAATACTAAATTCTCAAATTACAGCAGGTGAACTTATTGAAGGCGGAGAAACTAATGTCATGTACAATGTTCTTCAACTCTACGGTTTGTATAGCCGTAGTTCATTAAATTATATAGGAGCGGGATTCATATGTTAATAAAGCCAAAGAGATTACAGCCAGGAGATATCGTAGCAACAGTAAGTCCTTCATGGGGCGGTGCAGGTGATTCTGAAATAAGATGGCGATATGAACAAGGAGTAAAAAGATTAGAAGAAGTTTTTAGTCTTACTGTTATCCCAATGCCAAATAGCTTAAAAGGTAGCGAATACCTTTATAACAATCCAGAGGATCGTGCGGAAGATATAATGACAGCATTTAAAGATACACGCGTGAAAGCAATTATCGCGAATATTGGCGGTGAAGATAGCATCCGGTTACTTCCCTATATAGATTTTAATGTGATACGCGAAAACCCGAAAATTTTTATGGGGTACTCTGACGTTACTATTTCACATTTATTTTGCCATAAAGCAGGGCTTTCCTCTTTATACGGTCCAGCAATTTTGACCGACTTTGCCGAAAATGTAGAGATGGATCCATATACAATTGAAATGGTAAATCGTACTCTCTTTTCAAATGAAACGATTGGAGAGATTCAACCAGCTCATGAATGGACAAGTGAGCATTTAGAATGGATTGAAATAAATAAGGATACAAGACGTACGATGCAGCAAAACAATGGATATGAGCTACTTCAAGGCTCTACCACTGTACAGGGGCGCTTAATTGGTGGTTGTATTGAAGTATTGGAATTTGCAAAAGGAACGGAACTTTGGCCTGAGAAAAAACATTGGGAGAATAGTATTCTCTTCTTTGAAACTTCTGAAGATCATCCAGAACCAAGTTATATAAAATATTGGTTACGAAATTATGCAGCACAAGGTATTCTGCAAAAAGCAAAAGGAATCATTTTTGGTAAACCGAAAGATGAACAATACTATGAAGAATATAAACAGGAAATATTACAGGTTATGAAGGAACATAACTTAGAAGATTTGCCGATTCTTTATAATTTAAATTTTGGCCATACTGAACCGAAGTTTATTTTACCTTACGGTGCAATGGCAGAAATTAATTGTGAAAATGGATCTTTCTCTATTTTGGAAAGTGGCGTGGAATGAATAAAAACACTCCTATGAGATATGTCTGTGAATTGGTACTTTTTAAAAGTATATAATTGGAGGGAGATTACGTGTATGGAAGTAACATTTACAGTAAGTAAGTGGGATGAAAAACCAATCGATGATAATAAAAAAGATTTCCCTATTAATATTGCTCATGTCGAATATGATATTGATGGGGAATTAAAAGGAAAGGCTTTTGTTGAATACTTATTATATTATTTAGACTCAAATATAAATGATGGTCACTTAGCTACTGCTAAAATTTCTGGATTTTTACACTTTGAAGGGATTTATAAGGGGCAACAAGGGACATTTACAGCTCTAGAGCAAGGAATATTTGATAAAGGAAATTTAGATTCCCCAGGAACAATTATTAAAGCTACCGGTAACTTAGAAAACCTGAGAGGATCCTATAATTATCAGTTTACAGGTCAAACTAGTAAACTAATTTTAGAGTTTGAATTTCAGCAAAATACCTTATAATTTAGTGGAAAGGACATTTCTTGTAATACTAGGAATGTCCTTTTTGTTGACGAGTTTATTCAAGTTAAAAATGAACAGAGTATATTATCAGTATTCAGCAATGCATAAAATTTTCTTCATGGGGGAATTAAAAATCTACGCCCTAGAGACATCATGCCCCCACCTATTCATTTCTTTTCTTACTAATTAAAGAATAATCCCCGAAAAACTCCCCTTCATAACTTCCTTTTCAAGTTGATTCCTACATATAAACGTCGCAATAATTTTTGTACGATTTTTTTCATCAGGCTCAAATTGTTCAATAGTTACGTCACAACGAATCGTATCGCCGCTAAAAACAGGACGTAAAAATTCAAAATCCATTTTGCGAGCTAGTACGTTATAATCACCGCCAATTTTTGTAGGCAATGTTGATGTTAACAGCCCTTGTACAACAAATCTTCCCTGCTCATCTGGTGTAACATGATGAACACCTTCATCTTTCGATACTTCTGTAAATAACGCAACATCCTCTTTCGTAAAAGTTCGTTCAAAGGTGATTTTTGCGCCTACTTGCAATTTCATTAATCCCCCTCCTCAAAAACACTTGTAAAATATGAAAAACCGAAACTAAAAATCATTTCGGTTTTTCTAACTAAAGAAGTCTATTTACTTTAAAGAATGAACAAACAACCCACTACGCAGTTTCGGTTCAAACCACGTTGATTTTGGCGGCATAACTTCTCCAGCGTCTGCGATTGCTAATAAAGCTTCCATTGATGTCGGATATAGTGAAAACGCCACTTTATATTCACCGCTATTTACAAGACGTTCTAGTTCTTCTAATCCACGGATTCCTCCGACAAAGTCGATGCGTGAATCAGATCGCGGATCATGTATTTCAAGCACTTGGCTTAATAAGTGATCTTGCAGGATAGATACATCTAAACCTCTAACAAGATCATTCGCATCAAACGTTTCCTCTTTCACAGTAAGCTTATACCACTTCTTATTTACATACATACCAAATGATTTGGGCTCATTTGGTTTATACGGAGAAACAGTTGCTTCTTCTACATAAAAGTACTGCGTAATTTGATTTGAAAACTGTTCCTCTGATAAGCCATTTAAATCTTTCACAACTCGGTTATAATCCCAAATCGATAATTCATCATGAGGGAATAGAACCGATAAGAAGAAATTAAATTCCTCTTCTCCTGTGTAATTTGGATATTGTTCTCTTCGCATAAGTCCTACTTTTGCAGCTGATGCAGAACGGTGATGCCCGTCTGCAATATAAAGATTAGGAATATCTTCAAATGCGTTTACTAAAGTCGTAATTACATCTTCATCTACAATCTTCCACACAACATGCTTAACACCGTCTTCTGCTGTAAATGTATAAATTGGCGCATGTTCTTCTTTCCAGCTCCTAATTAAATGCTTTACTTCATCTTTTGTACGGTACGTTAAAAAAATCGGACCTGTATTTGCGTCACACACATCTACGTGGCGAATACGATCTAGCTCTTTTTCATGACGTGTTCTTTCATGTTTTTTAATTGTATCATCTTCATACTCATCAATAGATGTACAAACGACAAGGCCTGACTGCGTTCTTCCTTGCATCGTCAGTTCATAAATATATAGCGCTGGCTCTTCATCTTGTATGAACACTTCTTCTCGTATAAATTGCTTTAAATTGTCGCCCGCTTTTTCATACACGCGATCATCATACGGTGACAGTTCAGGATCTAAATCAATTTCTGCTTTATCAACATGCAAGAAAGAATATGGATTCCCTTTTACAACTTCCCTTGCCTCTTCACTATTTAATACGTCATACGGTAAAGCTGCCACTTGTGCCGCTTTTTCCTCTACTGGACGAATGGCCCGAAACGGTCGTATTTTTGCCACATTCCTCTCTCCTTTACACAATCATTCGAACGGCTACAACACCTGTAATTTTGCTTATATTTTCTACAATATTCTCTTTTATTATATCATCAATTCCGTTATCGATATCAATCATTGTGTATGCCCAAGAATGTTTACTACGATTAATCATATCGGCAATATTAATATGATGTTCCGCTAAGCATCCTGTAATTTGCCCTACCATATTCGGAACGTTTTGATGCATAATTGTAATTCGTTTCTTTCCGATATACGGTAGCTCTACGTTTGGATAGTTTACTGAATTACGAATATTTCCTGTCTCTAAATATTCACGTAATTGACGTGCTGCCATTACTGCACAATTTTCTTCTGATTCAGACGTAGATGCACCAAGGTGAGGCGTCGCTGTTACATTTTTCATCTTTATTACATTTTCATTCGGGAAGTCCGTTACGTAATGTGTAATAATATCTTCTTCTAATGCTTTTTGAAGAACCTTTTCATCTACAAGTTCTCCTCTAGAGAAATTAAATAGACGCATCCCTCTTTTCATCTTCTCTACAGCGTGTTCCCCAATAATCCCCTTCGTTTGATTCGTAAGAGGAATATGCAGTGTAATATAATCACACGTTGCAAAAATTTCATCAAGGCTAAATGCTCTTTGCACATGTGTAGAAAGACGCCAAGCTGTTTCAACTGAAATATAAGGATCATATCCGATAACATCCATCCCTAACGCTAACGCATCGTTCGCAACTAAAGCACCGATTGCGCCAAGTCCGATAACACCTAGACGTTTCCCTGCAATTTCTGATCCAACGAATTGTTTTTTTCCTGATTCAACAAGCTGTGGTACTTCTTCACCCTCTAAGTTTTTCGTCCAACTTACACCATTAATAATGTTACGTGAAGACATAATAAGACTGGCAATAATGAGTTCCTTTACAGCGTTTGCATTTGCCCCCGGCGTGTTAAATACTACAATTCCTTTTTCTGTACATCGCTCGACAGGAATATTATTTACACCAGCGCCAGCTCTTGCAATCGCCTTTAAGTCTTTTGAAAACTCTTCTTGATGTAAAGAGTAGCTACGAAGCAAAATTCCATCTGGATGATTGATTCTATCTCCTACTTCATAACGTTCTTCAGTAAAAACTTGCAAACCTTTTTCTGCAATTTGATTTAACGTTTGAACACGAAACATATCCCCATCTCCCTATCTATTCTCAAGCTCAAATTCCTTCATATAATCTACTAATTGTTTTACACCTTCCACTGGCATCGCATTGTAAATACTTGCACGCATACCGCCGACTGAGCGATGTCCTTTTAGCGTAACGAAACCGCGTTCCTTCGCCTTTTGTAAAAACTCATTATTAAGTTCTTCTGACGGTGTTGTAAATGGAATGTTCATAAGTGATCGATACGCAGGGTCAACTGGTGAAGTAAACAATTTAGATTCATCTAAAAAATGATAAATAAGTGAAGATTTCATTTTATTTTGTTCTTCAATCGCAGATACTCCGCCTTGCTCTTTCAACCACTCTAGTACAAGTTTTGTTACGTAAATACTAAAGGATGGCGGTGTATTATATAAGGAGTTATTTTTACTGTAAGTTTCATAATTTAACATTGTCGGACAAGAGCGATCTGCTTCCCCAATTAAATCTCTTTTTATAATAGCAATCGTTAAGCCCGCAGGTCCTAAATTCTTTTGCGCCCCCGCATATATAAGACCAAACTTCGAAACATCATATCGCTCTGATAAAATATTTGAGGACATATCCGCAACGAGCGGCACTCTTTCTACATGTGGAATGTCCACATATTTTGTCCCCTCAATTGTATTATTCGTTGTAATATGTACATAATCTAGTTTTTCATCATTTAATAAACCGTCCAGTTTAGGAATCGTAGTAAAATTCTCCTTTTCAGAAGAAGCAATCACTTGTACTTCCCCAACTTTTTCGGCTTCTTGTAGTGCCTTTTTAGACCATGAGCCAGTTAATACGTATCCAGCTTTTTTATACGTATTCATTAAGTTCAGTGGTATCATAGAGAATTGTAATGACGCACCGCCTTGTAAAAATAAAACTTCATACTCATCAGGGATGCTCATTAATTCACGAAGTAAGTTACTTGCTTCCTCTATAATACTTTGAAAATAAGAAGATCGATGACTCATTTCCATAATAGACATGCCTGTCCCGTTATAATTTAAAAGCTCCTTTTGCACTTTCTCTAAAACTGGCAAAGGGAGTATTGATGGTCCTGCTGAAAAATTATAGACTCTCTCCATTACCCTCATAACCTCCCTATTTCTCATTTGATTATTTTTTAAACTTTCTGAATTATAACCTAAAATATAATATACGGTCAATTTGTTTTCTATTATTACGGCGCAAGACGCGATGGAATCGCTTGCAAGTGCAGACTTTTTATTTATACATAAAAAAGTGTTAAGTACATAATCGTACTTAACACTCTAATAATAGAATAATAATAGCTAGTCGTTCGTAAAGAACCGATCAAAGATTTGATAAATAGCAGAAAGACCAAAGAGCCAATAAATAGTGTCCACAAGCGCCGGCATAGAACCAAACCATTTCTCAACTACATTGTAATCTAACGCTACAAATAACCAATTCAAACCGCCAAGAATCACCAAAATTACTGTAAGGTAAGACAAAAATTTCATTATGATTGCCCCCTAGGTGATAAGATGGTGAAAGGCCTTTCACTAGAAATATATGTAGTAAACTTTAAAACTTACCTATTTTATAAAATTTATTTTCGGTACCACCCGTTAATAACTGCCTCTGCTTCTTTACTATGTATTTGATACGGATGTGTACTATCATTAGAGCCAATAAACCAAATTGAAAAACCTTTAAAATATGGTTTCGGTTCTAATACATCGCGGTAAGCACGCCATCCATTTAATTGTACATCTTTCGAAAACACATTTGAAACATCTGGATTCCATGGATTTTGTAATCCAAGTTCACGTGCTGGAACGTTAAATCCACCGAAGTAAACTGGCTTTCCTGTTGCATTATGTAATTGTTCCAATTGCTGAACAACATTTTGCCCACGATTATATACTGTTGTCGCAAATAAACTTTGTTTCACTTCTTCATATGTTGGATTCCTTTTTCCTGAAACTTCAAACCAACTATCTATGCTAACAATATCCACCTTTTTTAAATACGGGCGATTGATTTTTTCTTTAAACTTCGCTTCATAAGAAGAGTCCCAACTTGCTGTTAACCACCAGTTCATTTGATACAAAACATTTCCTTTATACTGATTACGAACAAAATCAATTGTATCGCTCCAGTATCCTTCTGCATACTCCATATTCACGAAATTAGAAGCAATCTTTAGTCCATACACATTGTATTTACTTGTAATGGAATTAAAAATATCTTGCAGAATAACCGTCTTCCAATTCCAGAAGAAATCATTAATGTTACTTGGGTTCCATTCTGTCTCTCCAACATTCCCCTGTTGAATATACGGGAACGGTTCCACTATAACTTGAATATTACGCTTTAATAATTCTTGAATTAAAATTATAGCTTGTTGCTTTTGCGCTTGATTAATTACCATGTTAGTAGAAGTCACATTTGGGATATCTACTTGAATCGGTACATTTACTGTATTTAAATTTAAGCGCTCCACATCCGCTAATACTTTCGCTACATTTCCAACTTCCCATACTGTTACGTTTCCTGATTTGATTTTTCCAGATTGAACAGTATTTACATCTGCCTGTACATTTCCTTGAAAACAAAAAGAAAACAACATAATAAACACTCCTAAAAAACTTATTAAACTCTTATTTTTCTTCACAACTTTCCCCCTATAATTTTTGGCTTTCTTGATTATTTTATACAACGTTTCATATATATTCCACAAAAAATCCAATAAATTTTTATTGATAAAAATGCTATTCATCCTTTATTCACATCTTACTCATACTAAGCCCCTAAAAATAGTAAGATAAATAAAAAAGGAACGGATTTCCGCTCCTTTTTTATCTTTTTACGATTATCAATCCATTTCCCTTTTAGGCTCTACCAACATGATGTGGGATTCCTTTTCAGTGAAAGGTTTATGCTCAACGCCTCTCGGGACAATAAACATCTCGCCCTTAGAAATTTTCACCTGTCCATCACGGAAATCGATGAACATCTCCCCTTCAAGCACAATAAATAGCTTATCCGTATTAGGATGCTCATGCCATATAAAATCTCCATTAGCTTTAAAAAGCTGAATTTGATCATCATTCATTTCACCAATCACTCGTGGATACCAATAATCGTTAATTTTAGATAACTCGTCATTTAGTTTAATAGGTTGGTAATGGATAATAATCCCTCCTCATTTTTAACTTCCACTATATTACAATAATCTAAGTAAAAAAGTCGTCATTACGCTTAAAAAGAAAATGCTTCGGCCAGAACTTTTCATTCAGACAGTACAAAGGAGTGATTTCAATGAAAGTTCTTTCAATCCAATGTTTCCTTTAACTCTCCATAAGTATAGAACAGTGATTTTCAAATAAGAATGGACCCCTGTTGACATTAGTATGGATTATTGATGAACTTCTCGCGATATTTAGTAGGCGAAATGCCAACTCGCTTCTTGAAAACTCTACTAAAATAAAAAGGGTCTGCGATTCCAACAGCCTGCGCAATTTGTTGTACAGGCACACCACTTGTACATAACATTTTTTGAGCCATCTTTATACGATAGTTCAATAAATATTCTGCTGGCCCCATACCTGCATGCTTTCTAAACACGTAAGAAAGACGATTTCGATTAACATTATTTTGTTCTGTAAGCGTATGTATTGTAATATCTTTATAATAGTATTTGCGAACGTAACTAGATATTCGTTCGAATAAAGTATGCGACTCATAGTTGTTTTCTCTATTGACAACACTTAATAAAGCTTCATTCAACGCTTCGCGAAACAGCATTTCGGTCTGAAGCATCGAAATGCCTCCACGCTGATTATACACATCCCAAAGACGCATAAGTAATTCGACAAGACGAGGAGATTGTCCTGTTAATAATTCAAAATGCTGATGAGTAAAGCCAGAGTCTTCTCGTTCTGAATTGCTTATCTGATATAAAACAAGAATATATTCCCAGTTTATTTCACCAAGCATTTTATGGGCTAATGTCATTTTTGCACCCCCATGTATAACTTTTCCTGGGGAAAGGATATACGGCGTACCATTAAATTGAAATTGCGTCTTCCCTGTAAGTGGAAATACAAATCCTGGGAAAGAATCTGTAGACTCAGCACAAGGTACACCTGGATTTTTAGCATAACGATATACTCCTTCTACTCGGAAAGGATTATTGGCAAGATACTCTGCTAACTCATTCACGTCCAACTTCACAATGCACGCCTCATTTCAATAATAGTTTTCTTGTAATTCGCGAGATTAATTGGTGTACATTCTGGGCAACGCTAAACTAAAAATAGTACATACGACTTAACAAGATCTGGTTATTAACCTATAAATATATTGTTTTTCATTTATTGACAAAAGTATCCTCCCTATATTATTGATAATGATTTTCATTGTAGTTTGATAAAAAAACATTTGTCAAGTTGGATGGCCTAGAAAAATGACGAAACAAGGGGTACAGAGGGACCGTTCTGTTGCAAATAATACCTGGTCTTTGTTAACTAATTCCCCTCAAAACTGGAATAATCATGTTAATAGTTGTAATGGCTTTATTTGTTACAGCACTTGCAGCATGTGGAAATAATCGTAATCCTGAAGAAGTTGCTACAGCGTATTTCGAAGATGGAAACAGCCTACTATCAAATTAAATGATAGTAGGCTGGCTGTTAAAATTATTTAAGAACTGGGTTAAGTTCTAAATGATAAGCTTTCATTATCAAAAAGATTATTACTAGTCCCTCCACAAACAAAAACACCCTATCACTTCGGCTCTAAATTTAATACCTTACCCTCTATCCCCTCCGTATTCAATGTAGTCGTATGATACGTGCCATTTACCCAATCATCTATTTGATCATGATACCAATCACTTCTAAAATGTCCCGACTGTCCTGGCCCTACGATATGATAACCGTTTGACATATCTTTCGTATCAATAATGAATCTCCAAGACGCTCCGTGATTTACAATGCCGTTCTCGCCGTAACTCGCTGCTTGAACGGTAACTTGACTTCCGCCAATCGGAACTGGTTTCTCACGATTAAAAGCTAGTAATGCTAACATACTAGATGATTTCGAAATTGGATGTGTAAAAGCAAGTTGATGATAATCGCCCCACTTCCAGCCCCCAACATCGGGTCCATATCCCTTCTGCAATTTCTTCATTACATTCTCGTACGATGTATGCACAACTTTTGTGAAACCTCCGTACTTCGTAAACCAAGCGCTATTTTCTCCCGCTACTTCTTTTCGAATCAATTCATCAACAACTTGTGACTTCCCTTCAAATAACTCCATCACACCTTTCGGTATTTCTTTTGAAAATAACGTATTAGAAATCTCTTTCATTAATAAATGAAAAATTAGTGGTGCCGCTTCATCTTTACTATCATAAAAATTCCACTTTGTTAATTGGTCTACGCCTTCTTTCTCTACCTCATTTAAAGATGCTTTATTTAACTCTTTTAAAAATATAGGAGTAAACTCTTTCCCATATAAATTCTTTTGATCCATCTGTAACTCTTCTAAATCTTTCACCGTATACTTTTCCTTCTCTTGCAAAAATTCTTGAATACGCATTTGCCTATATGGCTGCGCCCACGTATTGCTAATATGATACGGATAATCATCATCAACAATTTTATTATTCGCAGTTGAAATAAACCCTTGTTTTGGATTAATTACTTTTGGAAGTTGATCAAACGGGATATACCCTTCCCATTCATATTCATCTGTCCATCCTGGAACAGGTAAGCTACCATCACCTTTTTTACGCACTGGTATATTTCCATTCGCTTTATAAGCAATTGTGCCGTCGTTTGATGCAAACACAAAGTTTTGGGTTGGTGTATGAAAATCTTGAAGAGCGGTTTCAAACTCATTCCAGTCTTTTGCTTTGTTCATATTTAATACAGCTTTTAACTCAGCTGACGGTTCTAAAGCTGTCCACTTTAAAGAGAATACTGTTTTCGTTTTCTCCTTCCCCTTATCCGCAAACTCTGAAATTACTGGCCCATGCCTCGTAATCGTAACGTTATAAGGAATTGTCTTCCCGCCTTTTACTTTAATCGACTCGTCTACAACGGTAGCTTTTTCCCATTTATCGTTATACAGAAATTCATTTTCATTATTAGGATTTCTCTTCTCAATATATAAATCTTGCACATCAGGCCCTGTATTCGTAACACCCCATGCTATTTTGTCATTGTGTCCTAATATAACACCTGGTACTCCAGCGAAAATAACGCCACTCACATTTAAATCTTTCATTTCAAGTCTCGTTTGATACCATATAGAAGGTGTCGCAAGGGATAAATGAGGGTCATCTGCTAAAATCGGCTTACCTGACGCACTCTTCTCACCGCTCACAACCCAGTTATTACTACCGTTAAACTCCGGGGGAATTATCGTTTTTGAAAAACTTTGCGCTACGTCCACATTTGTATTTTTCAGTTCAGCTAGCAATCTAGGAGCATCTTTCGGATATTTAGGAAATAGCTCATTTGCTTGCTCTTTCGGAAGGTTTTTCAGCGCCCAATATCGAAACGCCTGTCCATGCCAATGTCCTCCTAAGTCAAACGCCATATACTTTCCAATTGTTAAAGAATCCACGATTGACCATTCAGAAGGCTCATAACCTAATATAGTAAACTCAACCGGCAATTTCTTTTCCACTTTTGCCTCACGTATAAAAGCGTTCACCCCATCAGCAAATGACTGCAGGGCATATTTTGCTTCTCCATCATATTGACTAACTGAAGCTTCTGCAGCTCGCCGTAAACCGAGTGTTCGAAACAATTTATCTCGGTCAACAGCTGCTTCCCCAACAACTTCACTTAACATACCAGACGCTTGTCTTCTACTTAAATCCATTTGAAACAAACGATCTTGCGCTTGTACATATCCTTGTGAAAAATATAAATCATGTGCATTTTCCGATTTAATATGCGGGACACCTTTACTATCCCGCTTCACCGTAACAGCGTGTTGTAAATCCTCTAGCTTTATCGTTCCATCTATCTTTGGCATAGATTTCAGCGTATATATATTCAAAAAAATCGCAGCGGAAATAACTAACAAGAGAACGATACTACTAGCCCAAATAAAAATTCTTCTTCCCCTTTTTCGTTTCTTCTTTATAACTACCTCCATATAACCACCCCTTTCTCACACTATTCGCTTCTTTTTGAGAATGAACCTTTTAAAAACATTAAAAAACCCCCTTCATTTTCCTACCAATGAAGGGGGTCTTTCTTATCGTTTGCTACGCCAACTTTCATTATGCCCAAGATTTGCACCTGTCGCTACTTGCACATCATATAACATTTCACTAAAGAAGCGTTTATCTACTTCTTTTGGTACAATGCGTCTTTCATCATCAATTTCATCGTATTCATATGAACCACGATTTACCGTACCTGCTTTATAAAATTGAATGTCAAATACACATACATCTTCTTCATCTTCATAACCAATCGGCGCTCCGCTAAATGACAATTGCGCTCCTAATCCGTTACAAGTATCTTCTTTGTAAAATGTATAATACACACCGCCATCTTGAACAGATCCACGGATCCATCCAAGCTTCGTCATCTTACCGAATAACGAACGACCATTTAGTAAAATACCACCAAATCTCTCAATAGCACTCTCATCATTCTCTTCTACTACAAACACTGGACGCTCAATTTGTAGGAACGGCTGAACAATTCCCGCACTTTCTAATTGCTCTTTCCATAATTCCTTCTCCGCCCCAGACAATTCTAACGGATGAACGAAACCAATAACAGTGCCAAATGAAAGTTCATAACTCTTCCCGTCAATTGTACAGAACACGCCACCTTCTGCATAACGGAATGTGTTCAGCAACTTCCCTTCCTTATACTCACCCCAAATGAGTGAAATAGAAAATTGCTTCATAATTGGATTATCCATAAATACAGACTTCCATGCATTATGTGACCAATAACGCTTTAACGAAAGTGCCGCTTCTAATCGTTGTTTTTGCATTGAAAGAGTAGTTCGGAGTTCCTTCTTTAAAGAGGCTAATTCTTTTTTAGCCTCTTCAGCCTTTTCTACATCATCTTTTGCATTCGGCTTTGGAAGTGACTTCATACGTTTTCCTTCCTCTGTCTCTAATTCAATTTTTGACTCTGTAGTTAAAATGACAGTAAAACTTCGATTCCCGAAATCAATTATCTTTTCACCATGTATAGTAAAGCCAAGGTCTGGCACCAATTGATCTTCCAGCTCTTCCTCTGTTATACCACGTGTTTTCGCAGCAAGACTTAGCGCTTCTTTTGCTGCATTACGTACTTGCTTATGTTTATATTTAAATGCTATTGCATGAATAGACATAAGTGCAAGCTTAGATGAAGACAAACCTAAAGCACGAACGGCATCCGCTGCTATCTTTCCTCTCATTTGAAGCACCCATTCATCAATTTGCTTTATAAGTATGTCGACCATTTTGTCGTCACTATACATTCCGTATAACGAAAGAATTCCACGCTTCTTCACATCTGCGTCTTGAGAAATCCATATTTGATATATTGTTTGCACATATTCTTTTAAGTCCTCTTCATTTAAAGCTCTACCAATTACTTCTGCCGTTTCTTTCTTCTCAATAACAGCATCTGAAATATACTGTTGTAAATAGGCTAACGGAATTGCAGCATCAGCAATTTCATTAGAGTCACGTAAACTGATTTGTGGCTCATCCCCAATCAATTGCAGAAGTGAATTTCTTGTTTGTTCCGTTAAAATACGTGCACATAGTTCTTCGATCTTTTCTTCCTCCGCTTGAAATAAAAACGAGAATTTTCCTGCGAAAGATTCATTTTTACTTTCTTGCAAAGCTTCCTGTACAAGTTTCGTATATTTTTCAAGCTTATACTCTATTAGTATTTTCATCACATTTTCACGAACAATCTTCTTTTTATTATGAAGTTCAACTGCTACATCTGCTGCAGCTTCTACATCTTTTGAAAGCAGTTTAACTACAGACTCACGCATTTTTTTAGATGAATCTCCTAAGCTTTTAATTAAAATCGGACGCATTTTAACCATGTTATCCTTTGCTAACTCTTCTAAAATATATGCTTTTGCCATAGCAGAATACTCATCAAACCGTTCAATTATATATGCTTGTTCTTTTACAATTACACAAACAAGCGCTTCCTTCGCCTTATTTCTCTCTTCACTGTAGCATGCAGCTTCTTCAACTGCATAAGCGATAAGTTTTTCCTTACTTAACCCATACGAAAGCAGATCTTCTAATACTTGTTTCGGCTCTACTCCTCTGACAGAACATTCGTAAAGAAGTTCGTATAAATTAACACTATCATTATCTCCAAACTGTAGTGTAAGTACAGCTTCCCTTTTCGCTACATCATCTATATCCCAAAGAAGCGCAACCTCTAACACCGGCATACCCCAATACATATTTCTATATTTCGGATTTTTAAGTATTTGCTTCATATCCTCAAGTGACAACTTCCCTAGTAAATAATCACAATATGTATCCCGCAATGTAGACAATTTAATTTGCAAAGCAGCAACAAAAAATTCTTCTCGCATTTTCCCTCTATTTAGCTCATATCCTTTTTCGGCTAGCGTTCGTGCGATGATGAGATAATTCATTTTACTTACATATTGCATAGTTTGTTGAATAAATTCAGGATTTTCCTCCAACATAAAGCATAGCAATTCATATTCATACGTCTTACAAAAATCCTCACTATTCAAATCATGTTGCCTTAGACGATGCGCAAAAAATCTTTCCTTAGAAATCCAAAACTGTGTACAAAAACTTTGAATTTCTTCATACGTTTCTCTATTTACACTACCAGTTTTTTTGTGGTTTTGAGACTGACCAAGAGTGTGACACATATAACGTGTTGCATAGTTTATAAAACCCCAAACATTTTTCTTCGCCAATATTTCAATATATCGCCTCGCAACATTCGAATGTTTATGAACACAAAATAATAGCCGCCAAATATGTTCCGGTAAATTCCCACCTATAAATACTTCACTATCATCTTCACCTTTTAAATACCGTTTAACCGCTTCAACCTTTTCCTTTTCCCCTAGCAGTTTCAATATAAATTCTGTATGTTCTCCTAACCTCTCATTCAATAAAGAACTATATGTACGAAACTTTTCATAATCTACATCAAACATTACGAAAAGTAATGTTACTTGCTGCTTAGTTGGTAAAGTATGTAATTGTCCCTCTATATAGTTCGGATTCTCTTTTGTTAACTCTCTAAGAAAAACATCTGCTTCATTTACATAACTTGAAATACTGGATAAATATTTACATGCGATTGCTACAAGTTTGTCCAAAGGAAGTGCACTTTTTTCTAAATAAATCTTCATTTTAGAAAAACTGACATGCGCAAAACGGACTACAAGAACATTTAATAATTGCTCCTCGAGTATATGGTAAAATAATCGAAAAAAATCCGGATCTTGTTTATGCACTTTCCTAAAATCGTTTATAAATCGCTCCGCAAAATCGCTTCTTTTTTGATCACGAATCGTCGTTAGTTCAATATCTTTTAAAATCTCTTCTTCTTTTGTCTGTAAATATCGTAGTGATAATTGTTCCTGTTCTTCTGTCATATTAATATATTGAAACAACTCAGATGTACTAGTAGTCAAACTTTGTACCCCCCGCATCTTTTTATCTATTATAAAAATACCCTTATTTAATGGTAGTATAGCATAAAACCCACAAAAACGAACGTACATTCTACATTAAATTAATGTAAATTAAAATACACTACTCAACATACATTTCCTTCTCTCTAAACTTCCCATTACACACTTCTCCCCACTAAAATCCTTTAACTTTTTGCTACACCAATTCCTCAAAATCCCCTTCACATAAGCTAACGTTTTCTTATTATTTTCAAACGCAATTTTAAGTGCCTCTAAGACTTTCTCTCCAGAAAGCCTTTGTATCCAATTCTTCAATTCCTTCACAATATATGGGGATAAACTACTAATATTTTGTTCATAAAACTTATAAACTTCACTATTTGGAACGTCCTCTTCTATGGTTTCCACCTCTTCCGCTTCTTCTTTTTCTTCAATAACTACTTGTGAACTACTATTATCCGCTTCTTTTGGCATACCAAAATGCTGCAATAATAATGGAATCTTGTATTCTTCTTCAAGACATTTACGTAAAAATATATGTATGAACTCATTACTTTTTATAGTCTTTAACTCACGTAATACGCACTTCTCTACATTCATATTTGAAATAGGGTTATAGTGTAACCAGTTTATTATGAATACCTCTTTCGTTTCCGTATCATATAAAATCTTTCCATACTCAACAAACCTGTTTAGCAACTTCTCAACAGTCTCCATACTGTAGCCTGTTTCAAGCTCTGCCACACGCTTCGGTAATACGTAAATTCCACATTGCTTCGTTTTCGTACCAGTTAACAAATATATGTAAAAATAACGCTCCTCTGGCGTTAAGTCTAATATGAATTCATCTTGCCAAAAGTTCACCTGCACATTACGGTATACTGCCATATGTTTCCCTCCACTCTTTGCTAGTAAATAGGAAAATTTTAATCCTTCATTATAAAGATAGGACTGCGGGAATGGTTTTGGCATTCGAATTACAATTTTTTTACTACTACAACGCCGGTTTCATTTTTTCGCGCTTGTTTTGTTCTTGTAGTTGTTTTTGTTTTTGTTTTTTCTTAGTGATTTATTACTTGGTAGGGGCTTATGAGGGGCTTGGAAGGGCATTCCACATTACAATCTATCAAATACAATTTGTTCTTCCTACTAAATAGGAGCTATTCCAAATTATTATTTTGGATAGCTCCTTTCAAATTCTTCTTATTTTTTACTTCTATCAATTTCAGCTTCTACATACAATTTATTCTGCTATTTGCGGGCAGTAAAACTCTCATTTCAAAATTCGGTGAATAAACTGCTCGATTGCAGTGCGAGTGGCCCTCACTGATTAAAGTTTCCTTTTATTTTTGCATTGAATCTAACATCTTCACAATAAAGGCAGCTGCCTGACCACGAGTTGCTGTGCCTCGAGGATCAAACTCATTATTTCCAATACCATTAACTACCTTTAGACTGTATAATCGTTGAACCGATTCTTTGTATGTTATTAAATGCTTATCTGTAAATGGTAATGCTACTAACTCACCTGTAATTCCTTTATATCGTAATGCTTTGTCAATCATAATAGATACTTCTTCACGAGTAATTGGTGAGTTAGGATCAAAAATTCCTTCACCACGACCATTAATAATTCCTGCACTTGCACAACGTTTAATACCGTCATGAAGTGATGGATGTGCCTCATTAATATCTACAAATGACTTATTTCCCTCTGGTAGTTTAAGAGCATTCGAGATTAATTTCGCAAACTCCGCTCTCGTTACATTTCGATATGGCGCAAATACACCATTACCTTCGCCTTGCATAATACCTAGACTGTTTAATTTACGAATATGCCCTTCAAACCAGCCACCTGTAATATCATCTTTTGGTTTTTGTACTTCTTCCTTTGGTACATTGTAGTTAATTTTAATCCAACTTGGGTCATAGAAAATCCATTCTCCATTACCTACTTTATACCAACCATTTTTAACCGCTAATACTTTGTATCGATCTCCGTTTGAAGCTTTACGTACAACACGATGTTCAATACCCGCATCACTACGTACATTGATGCCACTACCATTTACCACTAGTTCCATGCTAGGTTCAGCTGGATTATTTTCATTTGGATTAAATGAGTCATTTTTATCTTGTAAAGGCGTATCAATCTGCGCATTTATATTTGCATACCACTGAATTCCTTGTACGAAACCAGCCCAATTACCACGTGAAATTAAAATGTCAGGACATTTTTTCCCGCTCCATTGTTGATGCTTGTAAATATGATCTGCACCAATTCCTTCTTTGTTCATTAAATAACCTGCAAGTCGTTTTGCATTTTCTAACGCTTTATTGTAATCACCGTCTTGGTTAACCGCAATCTCGATACCGATAGACTCCCTGTTTCCTGAACCATCTCCATCTCCTGCATGCCAACCATTTTCGTTTGTTGGTAAGTGTTGATAAATTTGTTTATCATCTACAGTAAAATGCCATGAAGCTGTTCGGAAAGTGCCTTCAGTTGCTTGCTTGTATAAATATTTTGCATGATTTTCAGCATTAGCACCAGCGGCTGTATTTGCGGTCTCATGAATTGTAATGTAACGTGCTTTCATCGGATTTGCAGGACGAATATCAGGATTTCCTGCTGGAACAATCCACTCCACAAATGGAACTCCTGCAAGTGTTCCATATTTCTTCGTACTCTGTGCACTATATTGAATACCTCTTGGCTTTGCAACAGGTTTCATTTGACG
This sequence comes from Bacillus cereus group sp. BceL220, assembly GCF_051776965.1. NCBI lineage: Bacteria > Bacillati > Bacillota > Bacilli > Caryophanales > Bacillaceae > Bacillus > Bacillus cereus group sp. BceL220. The sequence goes on from NZ_JBPWBC010000004.1 coordinate 399,719, forward strand.
ATCAGATCCATCATTTCGACCATCTACAGATTCAAATGCCTTTTCAATGTTTGAAATAGCTTCCTTTTCTGCTACTTGTCCCTTCTTAGCATCTTGCATTTTGTTTAATTCTTCTGTTTCATCATGTTTATGCTTATATTCTTCTAAAAGCATTTTTTCATTTTCAGATACTTCTGCTTCGTTAATTTGTACATGATCAGGAACTTCCAACTTGAAATTAGAATAATTTAATCCGCTCGTTCCATGTTCTCCTTCAGCAATATTTAGTTGATCAGTTTGAGATTTGTTTATCTCTTCTGCTGATGCTGATAAAGGTACACTCCCTAAAATCACTAGACTTGTTGATAGTGCGATTACTTGTTGTTTGATTGTCTTATTCATTATTATAAATAGATATACACACATTCTCGCCGTGTATATATCTCAACCTCCTTTTGTTGTCACATTAATTTTAAAAATACAAATCTACTATGTACTTCTAATATATTTTCTTTTTATTTATATATTTAAATTATATTATTTTATGCCCGTTAAGAAAATATTTATATGTCATCCCTACAAATGAATTTCATCTAACATATTTTTTACAAAATCCGTCAACAAAAATTATTTTACAACTAATTACCAATACCGTCAAAAGCATTTTCAACAATCCACACTTTAATAGCTATAGTAAATGTTATTTCTTTCACATTATATACTATTGAATTCCCCTATCAAATTTCTACTTCTCAAAAATAGATTATAATACCCTGTACTAATTCTTCACTAAGAAGAAACTTTACAATTTTGCTATAAATACAAACATATATAACTTTCCACAGCAAGAGTGTATACAATCACCAGCGGATAGCATTTATTTTGAAGAACTAGAAGATACTTGGGAAAATTATTTCAAATTAAAAGAAGTTATTGATAATAGCTATAATTTTTAGAAAGACAACTTACACAATATATAATTATAACAAGTCGATTTCTTATTTTAATAAGGAATCGACTTTCTTACTATTTAATTTACTGATTAACATCCCACTCTAAAATTATTTTACTAAAGATACTATTATAGATACCGAATTATCTATAACGGAACGTTCTGGGCGTGATTTCATTAACACTGTTAATCCAATTAGGGACGTGACTAATGTTTGCGCTAATGCTTTTGCGTTCAAATCACTTTGTAGTTCTCCTGATCGAATTCCCTTCATAATTAATTCTTGAAAAATAACTGCAAGATACATTTGATGTTCTCTAGTCAGTACTTCAAACCTTTCATTATGAGGAGCAAGCTCAACCATTGTGTTAATACAAAAACAGCCTTTACTGAACTCTTTTTTATATTCCTCTTCCACCATGTTTTCAAAAAACATCCGAATTGCTTCTTTTACAGATTGTTCTTTTTGAAGTTTTGTTCGTATACGAGCCGCATGTAAGTTGGTGTATCTCCTTAATGCCGCTTCAAATAAACCCTCTTTATCACCAAAGGCTGAATATAAACTCGGTTTTTGTATTTCCATTTTAGCAGTTAGATCACTTAATGAAGTTGCAGCGTATCCTTTCTCCCAAAAAAGTTGCATAGCAGCATCCAAAGCTTTTTCTTCATCAAATTCGCGTAGTCGAGCCATTTAAAAATATCCCCTTCCTCTACATTTTTAGATTATAAACCAACACTTTATGTACCAATCAGTATATTATATATCGTATTAAATTATAAATGACGTGTCAAAGAAAACGAAATTAACTCAAAATAAACTTGACATATACATTTACTCGAGATTATATTTTACTTACAAAATAACATACCGTTCGGTACGTTATTTACAATAATACAAAAAGGAGCTGATTTTATGAATAACAAAGAAAAGATGATGACCACTCTAAAACATAATCATCCCCAGTTACATTCACCTATTAGCGCAAACATGTCCCGCTATATGACTCTATTATTCGCAATAGCTTGCGGGATGGCGGTCGCAAATATATATTTCGCTCATCCACTACTTGATTCTTTATCAAATGAATTTAAGATTAGTCATTCAACTATCGGTATTGTGATTACTATTACTCAAGTTTGTTATGCAATCGGATTACTTTTATTAGTTCCACTTGGTGACTTATTAAACCAAAAAAGACTTATTATTGTTCAAATGCTTTTATCCGTTATCGCTTTAATTGTAATTGGGGTCGCTCCCTCAGCCATCGTACTTTTTATAGGTATGGCCTTAGTAGGAATTCTTGCAACAGTTACACAAACACTCGTCGCATACGCATCAATTTTAGCGAATCCAGCAGACCGTGGACGTATAGTAGGTTTCGTTACAAGCGGCGTTGTAATCGGCATTCTCCTTGCGCGTACATTTGCAGGCGCATTAACAGATTTAGCTGGATGGCGGTCCGTTTATCTCACCTCCGCTACACTTATACTATTCGTAACTGTTTTGTTATATCGTAATTTACCTACTCTCGAACAGAACAGAATGACAACTATACCTTACCAGAAGCTAATACGTTCTGTACTTTTATTATTTGTAGAAGAACGACTCTTACGCATTCGCGGAATATTAGCATTGCTCATTTTCACTTCATTCAGTATTTTATGGACTTCTTTAGTATTGCCTCTAAGTGCTACACCACATAATCTTTCACATACAGCTATTGGTGCGTTCGGCCTTGCTGGAGTTGCAGGTGCATTAGCTGCTACTAAAGCTGGACAATTAGCTGATAAAGGATTAGGACAAAGAACAACTGGCATAGCTTTATCTTTATTAGTACTTTCATGGCTCCTAATTATATCTATTAAACACTCTCTATTATTACTAATTTTCGGCATTATCCTCTTAGATTTAGCGGTGCAAGCTGTACATGTCACCAATCAAAGTATGCTGTTCACAGTGCGTCCCGAAGCAAGAAGTCGACTTACTGCCAGTTACATGATTTTTTATTCTATCGGTAGTGCAACAGGTGCAATTCTTTCAACAAATACGTATGCAAAATATGGTTGGGATGGAGTCTGCATATTAGGTTTATCTGTTAGTGCTTGTGCTCTTTTATTTTGGGCAATGACCTTACGGCGATCATCACAACTAAAAGAAGAATAATTCATTTGTATATTTTTCTACAAGACTATAGAATAGCATTTATTTTTCAAAATAAATCAACGGCATTTTCATATAAAAAATGCCGTTGATTCCAAACTTTTATGTATACGATTCGCCATTTCATGATAATAGATCAATATACTAGCGAAATACATCTATTACAAATTACCTTTAACTTGTCCGACAATTTCGTTTATCGTATTTCGATCAAACTTATCACTAATTTCGTATGGCTCACGATCTCCTACGAATTGCACGCCTACAATATCATTGCGATCCTTACCGTATTGCACTTCAATGATAGATCCACGCTCTATTTGTTTCCAAATGAGGCCTGCTTCATCTTTATTATCTAAAATAATGCAGTCTTCAATATTTTCGTCAATCCCAATTAACTTGTTATCATCCATATATCCAATCTCGTATTGTTGACGTTCTTTCGCTTTTCCGCTTACTAATATACCTTTGCTACCATATGAGTAATCCATATAGTCCTTTTTCTCCGTTTGTACCACTTTCGGCTTTTGTGCTTCAGTTTTTTCAGCAGCTCCACAACCTGTAATAAGACTGATTGGCATAACCATAGTTAATACTACTCTAGTAAATTTCTTTATCATTTATAACTAACCTCACATACTTAATTTAAAATACTATTTATTTCCTTATTATAAAATAACATGATAATACAGAGAAAGAGCCAAAGATAAAATATTATTTACATCCGTATTGTCCCTCCCTTTACATTAATATAGTATCCTCATAAGTATGAATAGCTAGGCTTTCAAAATTAATACGGGAATATTATAGAAAGTAGACATCCTACTCACATAAGATTAGTATTAGAATTGAAAATATATAAACTAGATGATTACTTATATTAAGGAAGGAAGTACACAGCTATGGATTTTAAAACAGTCATGCAAGAGCTTGAATCCCTTGGTAAGGAAAGAACGAAAAAAACATACATCTCTAACGGTGCACACGAGCCGGTTTTTGGCGTAGCTACAGGTGCTATGAAACCAATCGCTAAGAAAATAAAAGTAAATCAAGAGTTAGCTGAGGAACTTTATGCCACAGGTAACTACGATGCTATGTACTTTGCAGGCATTATTGCAGATCCAAAAGCTATGAATGAGTCTGATTTTGATCGCTGGATGGACGGGGCATATTTTTATATGCTATCTGATTATGTGGTAGCAGTAACTTTATCGGAGTCAACTATCGCCCAAGACGTTGCTGATAAATGGATTGCAAGTGGGGATGAGCTACGAATGTCAGCGGGCTGGAGTTGCTACTGCTGGCTTTTAGGAAATCGCAAAGACAATGAATTTGCCGAAAGCAAAATTTCCGATATGCTTGAAATTGTAAAAAATACAATTCATGATGCACCAGAACGAACAAAATCTGCTATGAATAATTTTATAAATACTGTAGCAATTTCATATGTGCCACTACACGAAAAAGCAGTCGAGACTGCAAAAGAAGTTGGTATAGTTGAAGTAAAACGTGATAATAAAAAAAGCAGTTTGTTAAATGCTTCCGAAAGTATTCAGAAAGAAGTCGATAGAGGAAGAGTTGGTTTCAAACGTAAATACGTTAGATGTTAGATTATTAAAAAAGGTGTCAATCAAGAAAGATTGGCACCTTTTTTAATGTAGAAGTAGAAAATGAACTACCTCCCTAAAAATCATTCATTTCCCTCTTTACAACTTATATGTTAGAAATTTCTTCTTTCACTTTATACACCCTATCTCTTTTCTCATCGTTTTTAACAAAAGTAAGCTTTCCTTCTGTAACAAAACCTTCCAATGCTAAGCATACTTGTCCATATGCTTTTGGCTTATTCGTTGTAAATCTTTCATCTGATATTTTACCAGATCGTATTAATTGTTCGCATAACTCCAGTGCACTTATTTCTTCAGAATCCATTAATTCCAATATATCTTTTTGCAATGCTGATAAAGGTGCAGGTATCTCGGCTACCTCTACCTTTTCTTGTTTATTTTCTTTTTCGTCTTCAAATAAATCTTCAAATGAAATTTGATTCATTACATCTTTTCCTTTCTCATAACGAATTTGCTTAACATGAACTGAACCCTATATGTACTAGAACTTTTACATTTAGTTATTGTTATGTAGTCCTTACCTCTTTACATAAATTTTATAACTCATGTGCATTATTTTAAGTAGTATATTTCCATTATACCAAATATACGTTCTGTCATCTATTGTAGAATTCGTTATTACTGAACTGAAAGCAATAGTGAACATCGGTTGCACAAATCATGCAAACAAAAAAATGCTAATCGCATTGTTTGAACTACTTCCACATGTCTATCAAGCTAAGAAAAACGAACATCCAAAATAAAAAAGCGAGGTTACTATTGTAGTACCTGAAAAGCAGGCAGTCTTTAAGGCTTAGTTAAGTAAGTATTCTATGTTGCGAATGAAAAAGGATCTGATATGAATATCAGATCCTTTTTCATTGCTTCTTTTATAAATGTAACTTCTTGATACATACATCGTTTCACACGATAACTGGTTCATACGTGCTTACATTATCATACACAGTTTTCGCAATTCTAGGAGGAAGATTAACACACCCTCCAAATCTGACTTTTTAATAGAATCAAAGTGTATTTTTACTTACCAGACTTAATTTTTTCATTATATTCTTCTAAGGTTAACCCTTTTTCTTTTAGATAAACAGCAACTTCTTTTCCTACATAACGATAGTGCCATGGCTCATACTTAATGCCAGTAATATTCTCTTTATCTTTCGGATAGCGGAGAGTAAATCCATACTCCGCAGCATTCTTATCTAACCATTTGAATGCATCGGTAGTTTCAAATTTTGCATTTAAATCTTCTACAGTATTCTGCCATTCAACTGAAATAATGTCTAACGCTAATCCAGTATGATGTTCACTTGCACCAGGATACTGAAGATATTCCAATGCCTTAGCACTAGCCTCTTTATCCGACAAACCTTGCGATTTATAGCTTTTAACTGAAGCATCATAATACGTTTGTTGTAATTTTATAGCTCGATAACCTGATCTTAAATAAAGATTGATTCCCTCTTTTTTTGCAGCTGCTACCATATCCTGATAGGAAGTTGCAATTCTACTATCTATTTTCATATTCGGCTTAGCATTTTGAGTAATACTTGTTAATTCAATTCCTAGTTCCTTTGATAACATATGCTCTCTATTTACAAGAATAATTCTCCAATCATTAGGATCAGAGATAGGTAAAACATCTTTTTTATTCGCATGTATCTCTTTTTTATTTTTATCGTTATTATTAGTAGTTTCCTGAGATGTTTGCTTTCCACTACAAGCAGCAAGACTCCATCCCATTGCCAATACCAATGCTAAAATTATAAATTTTTTAATTGTATCTCATTCCCTTTTTGTTTATTAGTCTTTATACCAATTTCCCAACACGTCTCTAGGAATCTCCTTGAAATCCTTCAAAGAAACGGGGCCGACAAATTTTTTAATTCCATGTTTTTTAGACTCTTCATCCGAATAATCTTTTAAAAATTGAATTTTAAATTGTTTCTTACCATCAGCGTAGTCGGTTACTGTCGGTACGATTGCCGCTTGTCGTATACCAAAAGTTTTATCTTCATACTCAACAAATTGTACATAAGATAATCCTCCAACCAATGTTTCTAATTTTTCTTGCGCAGAAATAAGATTTCCAAGAGAATAATAGATTAGCGTTTCATGTCCATCTTTATTTTGTTTCCACTCAATTGGTTGAATTACATGTGGATGATTTCCAATTACTACATCTACACCTAAATCTGTTAAATATTGAGCAACTTCTTTTTGTTGCTTTGAAGGTGTAGATGTATATTCTACTCCCCAATGCACCATAACAATCACCATATCAGAGCTACTCTTTGCCTTTTCCACATCATTTTGTATCGCTTTTTTATCAATTAAATTTAAAGCCCAAGACTTATCAGCCGGAATTTTAATTCCATTCGTACCATATGTATAATTTAGTAACGCAAAGCGAATACCATTTTTTGTAATCGTTTTTATTTCATTACGCTCGTTTTGACTCTCATTAATGCCTACTGGGATAACATCCGGATATTTCTTCCAGTATTCTCTTGTATTCGCAACACCTTTAATACCCATATCCATAGCATGATTTGTCGCTTGAGTCACTATATTGAATCCAGTGTCCACTAAAGATTGGCCTACTTCTTCAGGTGTATTGAAAGTCGGATATCCCTGTACTTTTAGATTATTTCCTGCAATTGGAGTCTCCTGGTTCACGATAGCAAGATCACTTGATTTAACAGCTTTTTTGATATTTTCATAAATATAGTTATAATCATATGAACCGTCTTTTTGTTTGCCATCTTTAATTACTGCGTCATGATATAAATTATCACCCGTTGCTATTAAATTCACAACCGATTTTACTTTTTTATCTTCCGTAAAATTAGGAGACTGTTGGATAGGACTCTTCTCTACCCAATTTGGTGCTTTTAATGATGTATCTATATTAGATTCAGCCGGTGGTAATGAAGCTTTAGATGTCTTAACATCTGTATTACCACAAGCAGTTAAAAGCACTAAAAAAATAAGACATAATAAAAAAAACTTTTTACTTCTCTGTAAAGTATCTAACATGTGATCCTCTTTTCTGTTTTATTACTTATAACCAGTTCTAACAAATCATTCTTTAAAACAACGTATTTTGGTTTTACCCTTAATTATGGAAGGACACTCTGTTACATCTGCTTCGGAATATACAGATAATCATTTTCCATTCTCTAGCAATCTATCAATTCCATCAGAATTGATAGATTGCTAGAAAAACATGATCCATCAGGATGTCGACTAGTTTCATATACCTGTTCCAATTGCAGTAACTCGTTTAATCTAAACAAGATAGAAGAATAGTTCATATAGCCTCTTCTCTTGCTTTACGTTTGTGAGTGGCTCCAAAAAGAGGGGATCGTTGCTGTACCCCCTTTAAATATTATGGAATCATTGTAACTAATTTCTTTACGTTAAGCGACAAACATTATACCGATAACGATAAGTAAGACCCAAGAACTTATTTTACCAATATACAAAAAAAGTAGCAATCTTTTGACCCATATAAAGAAGCCAATTAGGAGAAATGAAAGGAAGATTCATTTTAATTAATTCCTTCCTTCATTGATTAATAAAAAAACAAGCCACCCAACTATTGGATGGCTCTATACTATAAAGAGAATTTGTTATTGGATTACTTCAATTTCCCTTCAAAAACAATCTTCCTACCGCACGGCTCAACTACTGTTTTGCCGTCTTTCTTTACTTCATGAAAGATTGGCTCTTCCATACGACGAGACGGAGCGTAGCCTTCTTGTTCCATACGTGCTAAGCAGTCTGTAATTGTTTCATTTTCAAGTACTTCAAATTTCTTTTTATTAGGTTGTTTTGTCATGCCCTAACCTACTTTCTATTTTTCTTGATGCGAATTGATTTTTCATGTAGACCATATATAACATTGCGAGAATTCCCATTATAATCATAACCGCAATAAAAAAGCTTGTATACTGTATTTTTTCTATAAATACGCCGCCTAATACAGGCCCCATAATACTTCCTAAACTAAAAGCGATTCCGGATAATATATTACCTGCCGGTAGTAAATGTCTCGGTAATAAATCAGTCATAAATCCAAGCCCTAAAGAGAAACACGATCCAATAACCATACCCGCTAAAAGCATGCAGGCAAAGACGATCCAGTAATATTGATCAAATACAGCGGCAAGTAGAAAAATGCCCGTACTTATGCTAAACGTCCACGTTAATATACGGTCCCTTCCGTATTTATCACTCAATATACCGAGCGGAATTTGTGTAATAATACCCCCAACTGCAAATGCTGGTAATAAGAAGGATACATCTGAAACAGACCACCCTTTACGAAGTGCGTATACTGGTAAGTTACTGTTTAGCATTGCTTCAAGTACGCCATATGCAAGTGGTCCCAGCAGTGCAATCCATCCTAATCCAACAACTTGTTTATAACGAGAAAATGATGATTCACTCTTCACCTCTCTTTCATCTTGCGCTGGGAATGCATTTTTTGTTGGAAGTAGTAAAAGCCAACCTATTAAACAAAGTATAGTAGATATAATAAATGGTGTTGCAAGACCGTACTGCACAGTGCTTGCTAAATACGGACCAACAGCAAAACCAATTCCGAAGAATACACCGTATATCGATACTTGTCTCCCTATTTTACTTGGGTCTGATGTTGTCGTGATCCATGTTTGTGTTCCGACATGAAGCATATGATCTCCGACTCCAACTAGAAATCTAAGGATAAACCATACCCAAAATGAAAATGTTTGTGTAAAAAAGAATAATGAAATAATAACGAGAAACCCACCTATAACAATAATCGGCTTCATTCCAAACCTTTGCATCGGTTTTTCAAGAAACGGCGAAATAACTAATATCCCAATGTACAATGCCGTCGCATGAATACCATTAATACTTGAACTAACCCCTTCTTGTTCAAAAATCATTGCAATGGCCGGTAAGAGCATTCCTTGTGACAAACCCGAGATTGCTACAATCCCAACCATAATCCAAAAAGTAAAACGCATTGACATCCTCTGTCCCTCTCCTTCTCACGCTTCCACTTTTCATTATAAACTGTTTCTTCAAATGCGTGTACGAATATTCGCAATAAAAAACAAGCTAAAAGAATGAACCTTTTAGCTTGTTATCTTATCCTTCCCAAACTTGCGCTTTCACATTGTAATGAAAGTGTTTAAAATATGGATTTTCATAAAATGAAGGTCCATATAAGTAATGTTGCATATGAGCTGTTAGTGGCTGCTGCATTTGTAAAGGAACTACAGCTGGTGAAACTTGCATATACATCGGATCTATCATTATTTTTTTATAGATATGATGATTATATGGCGAATAAGCGATTAAGGATGGTTTATACATTGATAATCTCCCCTTATACATACAAATGTTATAGTATATGCAACACTTCTCATTTCGGGGATTATTTATGTTCTAACCAATTCTCTACATGTTTTATAAATACATCTAAACAATCAATAAACGGTGAGTGTCCGCAATCTTCTAATACCTTCAACTCTGCATTTGGCAAATGTTTCGCTAATTCCTCACCGACTACTTGCGGTACGACATAATCTCTATCACCTTGTATGACGAGTGTCGGCGCTTTAATATGATGAATTTGCTTACTTCCCTCTACAACCCCATTATGTTCATCCGAAATATTAAATGTAATGAGCGCATAATTCACATCTACGAAATTACGTTGCGTTAACATATCATCTAAATACTTTTCATAACGGTCCGGTTCAGGTTGATTATGTGTATATATTAATAGATTCCATACTGTACGGTAATATAGTTTGTTCATATTTTTTATCGCGTCTAATACTGGAGCGATTTGTACTGGATCTTGCGCAATTTCTTCTTTTGTCTTTACTAAACTTGATACGATTGGCTGCCCATTCGTATCTTTTTTAAAGATTGGGTATCCTTTCATTCCTACTGATTCTACTAAAATTAACTTTTCTACAAAAGTTGGGTGATTCGCTGTAAATTGCATCGCAACGCCACCGCCCATTGACCAGCCCATTAATGAGAATTTCTCTAGCTTTAACTCGTCGATAAATAATTTTACATCGTCTGCAAAGTCTTGTAATGAATCTATCGACTGATTATACGTTGATTGTCCAAACCCTCTTAAATCAAGAGCGTAAATATGGTATTGATCTTGCAACTTTTCAATAACTAAATCCCAATGTTGTGACGATGTCATGTTCCCGTGAATGAGTACAAGAATATCTGTATTTCGCCTTCCAACTTCCTGATATGCAATCGTTTCTCCGTTCGATAGTGAAACAAACTCCATTGTTGCAGGCTTAATCATCACAAGTTCCCCCATTCTATTTAATAGAAAGAAAATTCTTTACTTAATTAAAGAATAGCACGCAGAATATACGTTCGCAACATAAAACCTATAAGAATTTTTTACATAAATCAACATGTCTATTACTAGACAATTATTATAAAAAAGTATATAGTTAGCTAGGTAACTAATTTGAAAGGATCAAAATACATGGACGAAAAACAACATTTTTTTCACATCGTCAGCCAGACTTCTCGGAAGTTTACGAAGAAATTTAATGAACGTGTATCTCCAACAGGGTTATTTAGTGCGCAATGGGCTGTTATTTTCCGCATTAATCAAACTGGTTCTTGTTCACAAACAGAATTGTGCCAGTATTTAAATGTTGAATCACCAACGATGACTCGTACGTTAACACGTATGGAAACGATGGGATGGATTATTCGTACAGAAGGTAAAGATCGCCGCGAGAAGCTCATTTCTTTATCCGAAACAGCGATAAAGATGATTCCAGTATGGCAAGAAGAAGTTGATACTTTCGAAGAAAAAACGCTAGAAGGTATTAATGAAGATGATTTACATCAAGCATTTCAAGTGTTACAACAAATTATTAAAAATTTAGATTAAATTGGAGGGATGACGATGCAAAGTGAGAAACTTTGGACGAAGGATTTCCTCGGAACTTGTTTTAGTAGTCTATTTCTCTTCTTAACATTTTACATGCTTATGACTACTCTGCCTGTCTATGTAATAGACGGCCTAAAAGGAAAACCTGAGGAAATTGGTTTAGTTGCAACTGTGTTTCTTATTTCTTCTGTTTTATGTAGACCATTCACAGGAAAATGGCTCGATGATTTAGGAAGAAAGAAAATATTATTTATTTCACTTTCATTATTTTTAGCCGCTACTGTTATGTATTTCGGTGCGCAAAGTTTATTCTTATTACTTGCCCTTCGCTTCTTGCACGGTATTGGGTTCGGGATGGCAACGACAGCTACTGGTACGATTGTAACTGATGTTGCGCCAGCTCATCGACGAGGCGAAGCACTTGCATATTTCGGCGTATTTATGAGTCTGCCGATGGTAATTGGTCCTTTTTTAGGTTTAACAATTATTTCTCATTTTTCGTTTACTGTGTTATTTATCGTTTGTTCCGTATTTTCATTACTTGCATTTTTATTAGGACTACTTGTAGATATTCCGCACGAAGCACCTGTTAGCAAACAGAAACGTGAAAAAATGAAATGGAAAGACTTAATCGAACCATCTTCTATTCCGATTGCACTTACAGGATTTGTTTTAGCCTTTTCTTATAGTGGTATTTTATCCTTTATTCCTATTTATGCGAAAGAACTCGGTTTAAGTGAAATTGCAAGTTACTTCTTTATTGTATACGCACTTGTCGTTGTCATTTCTCGTCCATTTACAGGAAAGATTTTTGATCGCTTCGGTGAAAATGTACTTGTTTACCCTGCTATCATTATTTTCACAATCGGAATGTTCATATTAAGCCAAGCACAAACTTCATTTTGGTTCCTTGGCGCAGGTATGCTAATCGGTTTAGGTTACGGGACATTAATTCCGAGTTTCCAAACGATTGCGATTTCTGCCGCTCCAAACCATAGACGTGGTTCTGCGACAGCTACGTATTTCTCATTCTTTGATAGTGGTATTGGTTTTGGTTCTTTCATTTTAGGTATTGTCGCAGCGAAATCCAGTTATCATAATATGTATTTTATCGCAGCTATTATCGTTGCGTTCACTTTACTTTTATATTATGGATTACACGGACGAAAACAAAAATTCAAGAAACAACCTACAGACGGAAAAATTTCCGCTTAACGTTAATAAGGAAAGTAAACTTCCCCGTTTACTTTCCTTATTTTGTATTTCTTTCAAGACGAGCGTATACTTATAGTAGAAATAAAAAGGAGGGCCATATATGAAACTAAAAAAATCTCCCCTACTCTTACTTATACTAACATTCATATTTGTAATTACAGGGCTTGGGTTTACTTACTTCAAACAAAATAAAACGACCCCATCAAAACATAATGTGACAAAAGAAAACTGGTTAAATGACCCTTACTTACGTTGGTCGTACACACACATGAAAGAATTCACTTTAGTTAATGACGTAAAAAACAATCCTGACCAAATTGCTCACTTCCCTTCCGCATTGCAAAACTTAGACGATTTTGCTGTGGAGCGTAGATTCGGAAATACAACTCCTCTAAAAAAACTTTTAGACGATAACAAAACAGATGCTTTTGTCGTTGTACATAATGGACAACTTGTTTACGAACGATATTTCAATGGGTATAAACAGAATGAACCTCATGGTATGGCATCATTAGCAAAAGTCTTTACCGGGGCAATTATACAATCTCTCGCTGAAGAGAATCGTATCGATTTAGAGAAAACAGCTGACACTTACATAAAAGAATTAAAAAACACACCGTTCGGTAATGCCACACTTCAGCAATTAATGGACATGCAAGTGTCAGCAGAATACCCGACCCACGGATATGAGCAGCCTGGGCTAGAAAATCAAGATGCACAATTATATTTAGCTAGCAATATTTTACCCCGCGGCAAAAATTACGACGGTCCGATGAAAATTTATGATATGTTACGAGAAGCCGAAGAAACGGCCCCGCCTGGTTCTGCCTTTTCTTACAATAACGGATCAACAGAAACGCTCGCTTGGATTATTAGAACTATTACTAGTAAATCACTAGCTGAAAATGTAAGTGAACGAATTTGGTCTCAAATTGGTATGGAAGAAAACGCGTATTACGTTACAGATGAATCAAAAGTAGAACAAGCTAGTGCTGGATTAAATGCAACTGCTAGAGATATGGCGAGATTTGGGCAATTACTATTAAATAATGGGGAATATAACGGAAAACAAATTCTCCCTTCTTCTATTACAGAAAGTGTAAAAAATGTCCAAGAAGGTGAACTTGCAATTGGCCCTGGAGCTTCCATTTCTTATCATAATCAATGGTGGATTCCCCACAATGAACAAGGTGCTTTCGAAGTGTTAGGTAGTTACGGACAAACACTTTACATCGATCCGAAAGCAAATATGGTAATCGCTCACTTCTCTTCTAACGCAACGCCAAGTAATGAAATACATTCGGTTTACTCAAATATGTATATTGATATTGCACATCATTTGGAGAAGCTTCCACGGTAGTGGAAGCTTCTTCTTATTGCGTTGTTTTATTTGAAACCACTACCCTCATCACGGTTATTCATAATGAAACTTTTTATTAGCAATCCAATAATACGTTACGAAGAGTGTCAATAAAATCCACACTATAGTTAGTAATCCAGTAATTATTGCGTTTGAATTTACTACCCCCGTGACTAACGTTTCCATTGCATACTTACTCATACCGGCTGGATTAAGCTGATCCATTATTGGATTCAAACCGACGATTACTCTGCAGGCTAAAAGGAAAACAATTGAAATTAATGCAATAATACCTTGACTGTGAAAAATAGCACTTATCATTGTTGTGAAAGATACGATAAAAAGAACCCAAATTAGATAAAATAGTAATCCAGTAATTAGGTGTGCAAATGGAACGGCAGTAAAAAGAAAATTTACATATAGATAAGAAGCTACGTATCCAATTGTTACACTAAACGCTACCATTAAATAGTTTGACACTATTTTCCCACCTACATATGAAGTAACAGTAACGGGCCTTGTTAAAATAAAGGCCAACATACCATTAGCTTTATCTGTTTGAATTGCACCCATCATAGAAATCACTAGAATCATAAGTCCAAGCTGATCAAACTGGGATCCTAAAGTACTCGCTAATACTTCGCCCCCTTTTTGCGCTGCCATACTCAGATCAATTGTAATTCCCTGGCCTCCACCTAATGCTTCTAGAATTGATGGCAAATAATGAGTTACTATCGGCTGTGTTGCACCTAAAAATATAAAAACAATTGGTAGCCAAATAATCTTAAAATCACGTAACATTTGAACATATTCTTTTTTTATCAATACCATTGAGTTATTCATTTTTACACCACCAATTTCAAGAAAATTTCTTCTAAAGTATCGTTGCTCATTTTAAATTTAACAATGTCCACTTTATGTTCGAGTGCATTTTGCAGTAACATATTTTTGTTTATTTCGATACTTTCAACCTTCACTTTGATTTTAAGCCCAACCACTTCTACATTCTTCACATACGGTAATTTCTTTACAACTTCAATCCAATTTTGATCTTTAGTTGTTATTTCAATAATTAATTTATTTTCACGATTACGTTGTAAAAGCTCCGTAATCGTTGTGTCTTCTATTTTTGTTCCATCTTTTATAATGACAAATCGTTCACAGATTTCTTCTGCATCGCTTAAGATGTGGGTTGATAATAAAATGGTTGTATCTTTTTTTATTTCTTTAATCAGATTCAATACTTCCCGCCGGCCGATCGGATCTAATGCGGATACTGGTTCATCCATGACAATAAGCGAAGGTTTATGCAATAATGCTTGTGCAATACCAAGTCGTTGTTTCATTCCACCAGAAAATGTACTAACCTTTGCATTTTCTTCTTCCTTTAGTCCAACTTTCTCCAACATTTTTGGAATCGACTTTGACAATTCTTCTTTTTTCAACCCCGAAAGTTGGCCCATAAACGTAAGCGTTTCTCTCGCTGTCATCCAATGAAAAAAATTAGGATATTGAGGTAAATAACCAATTTCACTTTTCATTTTTGATATTTTTATCCCATTCAATAAAACTTCACCAGCAGTTGGATTAGTAATATCCGAAATTACTTTTATTAATGTGGATTTCCCTGCTCCGTTTGGTCCAATTAATCCGACGCATTCCCCTGCTTGCAGTTCCATCGAGAAATTATTCACAGCAATTTTTCCTTTAAATGATTTTGTTACATTTTTAATCTCTAATTTCATAATTTCTCACTGTCCTTTCTCCCTATAACAAAGTACAAGATAGGTCCCAATATATTAACGAAAAGAATAATTAACGTCCATACAAGTACATTTTTTCTTGTTTTCCTATGTCGATATAAATCAATGAATGCAATTAAAACTAAAAGTGCTCCCACTGCAATAACTGGTAATATAATGGGTAGAAAAGCCATAATATCAATGTCTTTAAGATCATTCAATCCATAATGTATTTTCATTGTCATCACTCCTTTTAAATCTCATTATCATTATTGATAATGATAAAATAAAAACGGATGGATTGCAATCATTATTCTCATTATTTATAATGAGAATAAAAAAACAATACATAAGGTGATATAATGAGTAATAAAGTTGAAATTTTAATGCATCCGGTAAGAATGAAAATTTGCCAAGTGTTAATGAGAAATAAGGAAGATGGGCTAACACCATTAGAAATGGTAAAAATCATTAAAAATGTACCACAAGCCACACTATATAGACAGCTACAAACTATGGTTGATTCTGGTATCGTCCATGTAATTAAAGAAAAAAAGGTGAAATCTGTTTCTGAAAAATATTACGCAATCAATGAAGAAGATGCAAAAATTGAAGGAAGTGAATGGAAAGGATTATCTGATGATGAAAAGTTAAACTACATTTCCTATTATCAGTTATCACTTATGACACAATATCAAAGTTACCTTAAGAAATTAGAGGAACAAAACAGTCAAGAAGATAAGGCTACTTTTTCTGTAGTAGAATTAAAGCTAGATGAAGAACACTTTGGAAAATTTCAAAACGAACTTAACGAATTAATGATTAAATACTACAATAGCCAAAGTAAAGATGACGAAATAGAGACTCCGGTTCGGACTGTCGCTATTACAATTATTCCAGAAACGTGAACTCACTCAATATACATAATACAAGCCGATGCTTCCTTACCATAGGAATCATCGGCTACCTTCATTTCGAAAATTGTTTTGACTACTACTGTACGGCTAGCGAAAAAACTTATCTAGAAGCTGCAATGTTGTAGCATCTAGAATTAGAATGTGCTTAAAGGTCCTATCTTTCCTATATTACATGAATTCTATTCTTTCTTTTCTCATGCTAGTCTCATACGATCCACACTCTCTCCAAACGCTTTTTAAAAAGAAGCATGGATAGACTAATAAATATAAATTAGGGATCCACCAAGACATATCAAAATCTAAACGGATTGTCCAAAATGCTAGAGCTTGTAACCCTGAGCAAAAAGTTAAAATTAATGATAAAAACGCAAAGTGGCTCCAAATATGTTTTTGTTTAGAATACAAATACAAACTTAAAAGTCCCGTTAAAGAGATTAGCAAATCCAAGGGTAAAAAAGACCAGTTCCATGCTACTAAAATTGGGTCTTCATAATCTTTAAATAAATATTCTTGCGGAATCATATGGAAAATTGTTATAAACCAATATACAACAAATCCAAGATCAGTAATAAGGAAAAAATACTTTAATTGATTCAATGTATACGTTCCTCCACCATTTCTTTTTTCTTCGCTTCATGTGCCGCACTATTAAAATTTAATATTACGACTCCAACTAAAATAAAAAGAATTGCTAGTATCTTAATTATATTGATACTTTCTCCAAAATAAATAAAACCAATTGTTGTAATCGTTACAATTCCCATACCTGACCATACCGCATACGCTACGGACATTTCCATCCCCTTTAATGCAAATGAAAGAAATGCAAAACTTACTACATAAAATACAAAAATAAGAATGCTTGGTACAAGTTTCGTTAATCCATCAGATAGTTTCATCGCAGCTGTACCCGCTACTTCAAATAAAATTGCTAAACTTAAATAAATCCACTGCACTATTCTCCCACCTTCTATTTCGAATTAGAAATTCCGTACAGTAACATATCCATAATTGATTCAAGCATACTTCCCAATGTATAATCACTCTTTTCAATAAACATAGGATCATATATGCGATTCAGTGCCCCTAAATACACTTCAATAAAAAATGGAATTTGAATTTTTCTTATGCTTCCTTCTCTTATTCCCTCTTCTATTAAACCGATTACAGTAGACCAGCCTTCACGTAAAAACTGATCTAATTTTAACCATTGGTAATAATGATGTTTTTTTAGTTCTACTAATAATCGTGCATCCATAAATGTAAATTGTTGTGGAATGCAAATTAAAATGAGCCTTATTTTTTCAACTGTTTGTAACGTATCATCTTTAGCGATATTTTTTTCCTTTTCTTGAATACTTTCTATTACATTACGAATAACTTCATCTACTATTCCATCTTTTGAAGAGAAGTGCTCATAGATTGTCCTCTTACTGACAGCTAATTGTTTTGCTAAATCACTAATTGTAAATGTAAACCCCTTCGTTTGAATTTGATGAATTGTTTCTGTTACTATTCTTTGTTTCATAATCCGCCCCCTAAACCTTTGGTACCACTTTAGTTTTTTTGGTACCATTTCATTTTACAATATTTAACACGATATATACAACTAACATTTCAAATTTTCTTATTTTTAACTCAAAACAGGTAAACATAAGAGCGTTGAGAATCATACCTGCATATTCAACAATTAAGTGAATGTATAAAATAACACTCATACATAAAGATTTAAATAAAGTTAAATACAATTCTATAAGGCTATGTTTGTATATGTTCTTTTTTAGTTTGGTGAGGCCGGATAGAAAATATTAGTCACTGAGCACTAATATTTTTTGTTTCATATGATTCCTATAACAATTACAAAGCTGAATCATCATTGTTGGGGCTGCTTACTTCTGCTAAAAAGACACCCTTATAGGAGTGTCTTTTCTACTCTCTTTAAAGAATTTATATCAACCTCATAAGTATTCCCATATGGTCTAAGTGATGGAATCTCTTCCTTTGCCCCATAAAATAATAGTTTCAAATCATCATCTTTATACTGAACTACGAAGAAGTCATCGAATTGGTCAAATGTGTTTTGATTAATCGTGATAAACCCTTTTTCTTGAGCAGTTTTTTTAACACTTATTCTTCGTCCATCTTTAATGACATCATATCCATGCTGATTCGTCACTTTGGATAGCTCACCATTCGTTGTAAAGGACACAAAAAAACTCACCTAGACGACCTATAAGATGCCTTAATTCAGTCGCCTTACAACCAAGAACATTCATTTTAAATCGTAACATTTCAAAGTATGCCTCATATAACTTTTTAATTTGTGAGATTCCTATTTTGTCCTTATCCTCATTGACAAGAAGTTTCCCATTATCCCACTCACCTACAACAGATTCACACTCTGCCCCTTTAGTTTTATGAAAAACTAATCCAGTATAAGGATAATTTTCACCTACATATCTATAAGTTTTTTTATTTATATATAAACAGATTTTTATTAACAGCTCTTCCTTTGTTATAGCGGTTATAACAATAATCAGCAGGATTCATACTCCCCGGTTTCGTATGAAATTTTGTTATTAATCTGTCCTTTACCTCTGCAGATGTTAAAATATCGCCTATTTTTTCTTTAAGTGCCTCTATAAATTGCTCATAAATAGTCAATATAACCCTCTCCTCATGTTTCTCAATAGTTTTACACCTAGTAGAACTTGCACTCTACAATTTGGCCTAATTGTAGAATAATATATTTAAAGTTCTTCATAAATATCTATAACTTACTATATAGATTTTACATTTAATTAAATTTCATAGACTATTAGAGTAAAATATAAATTGGAGAATTTTATTAAATGCTCAAAATAAAGATAATACTCCATTAAGAGCTCGTTTATTTAGGAAACGTGTCTTTTTTTATTGGCTTTTTAAATAAGGTAAACGTGAAGAAGCATTATGAAAAGCAGGACAATAATATTAAATTAACTTCCATTCGAAGGAGTTTAAGCCTTGCATGAATGACTATAATGTCTATTTGGTTGAGCAATCGATATGTTTTGCCGAAACGTCAATATATTAAAAAAGGATCTCTCTTGATAAAGAGAGATCCTTTTTTTACTTCTTCTTTTCTGTCGGTTGGCTTTGTTTAGCGAAATTAGATGAATCATCGAAATTCGGTTGCTTTTTACCAGCATTATTACTTCTACCTTTTCCCATATGTAATGCACCTCCCTCCTCCTTACTATTCCCAATAAAAAACTCCTCTTGCATCCAAGAGGAGTTTTTGTTGTGCTATTATTAATAATGCCTAACTGTTACCGCAGTACTTCCAACACGGTCCTATCCTAACTTTTAACCATGGTGGTGATCATGGCCATCAAGCCTATGATTATCTATCCGTCTTGGCGTTTTCCTTTAAACGATACCCTAGTCTTCGATCGCTTGGTAGGCCGTGGTCCAGAAGTCTTGGATAAGATGCGATGGGGCCGGAGTCGACATCCCAACCTGGGTGAACAGAATTCCAATAAACTGTTTATCTGGATCAGCGTAAGCTGAAGTACCGGTTCCACCATCCCAGCCGAATTGACCGATAGACGCGTAGTCTCCAAGATAGGTACGCACCGCCATCCCAAAGCCCCAGCCACCTTGGATCCCTTGTCCGAACGACAAATGGACGTTATTTTTGGCCAAATCGTCTCGGTATACTTGTTGTTCCGGAGTAAGACGGTTGGTGGTCATCAGCTGTACTGCGGGCCTAGACAGGATCCGTTTAGTGCCGTGCATCCCTTTATTCAAAAGCATCTGCAAATACGCGTGATAATCGTCGACGGTTCCAAGCAGTCCACCACCGCCTGCTTGGAATGCTGGAGGTTTGCTGTAACGTCCACCCGCCCCCTCATCCCACACGATGAATTCACCTGTCTCCGGATTGGGGGTGAAGGCTGGTGGAAGCCGATCAATCTTGAGCTGAGGTACGTAGAATCCAGTGTCCTTCATTCCTAGCGGATCGAATATGCGTTCGTGCAAGAACGACTCGAACGTCTGACCCGTGACCCTGGCAACAAGAACGCCGATTACTTCTATACTGATATGATACTGCCACCGCTCTCCGGGCTGATAGCTTAGCGGAAGTGCACCTAGGCGACGCATAAACTCATCTGGATCGGGCATATCCTGCCCTGGCGTGTCGAATATCCCACTCTCGAAGAACGAGTTCATAATTGGAGAACCCATCAACGTGAGATCCACTCCGAGCCCGAATGTAGAGGTCAACAAGTCTCGTACAGTGATAGGACGCCGTGCTGGGACGGTCTCTTCTAGCGGGCCATCGGGTCGTTTCAACACTTGCCGGTCG
Source organism: Bacillus cereus group sp. BceL220 (assembly GCF_051776965.1). Lineage (NCBI taxonomy): Bacteria > Bacillati > Bacillota > Bacilli > Caryophanales > Bacillaceae > Bacillus > Bacillus cereus group sp. BceL220. The sequence goes on from NZ_JBPWBC010000004.1 coordinate 420,958, forward strand.
GCGAGTTCCGGTAGCCATTTGTCTACTGGGTCGTCTAAATGCAGTTTGCACTCATCGAGCAAAACCATTACTGGTGAAACTGCGATTGGCTTGCTAGTGGACGCCAATCGAAAAATCGTGTCCCGACGCATTGGTGCACCACCATCATGCCTCATTGTTCCAAGTGCTTCGACGTGCGTCTCGCCGTTTCGGCTGACTAAGGCGACGAGCCCAGGAATCTTTCCAGAATCGACATGCCGCGCCAATATATTGCGCATTTTGCGCAATCCTGTTTCAGAAAAGCCCTTATTGTTTTGTCCCATTTTGTTCTCCTTTAGTTTAGATTGAGATTTCTAATACATATTGACAATCAATTATTAGTTCTTCAAATAGAAAGATTCCCCTTTTTAATAATTTCGACAAGATGCATTTACATACATGGAGGCACCATGCATCACTATCAACCTAAGATAGGCTATATTTATGGGAATTTAATAATGGGAAATGTAATCATTAAAAACATTGATACAGCCATAAGAAATATGAATACTACAGCAGTAAAGGTACTTTCTTCAAAAATATCTTTATACTGTCCACTTGTTTCAACGCTGTTATCCTTAAGTAAGGATTTAAAAACAGCTTGTACATCTTTGCTCTTAGATGTTGTTTCTAATTTTACATAAATCGTTCTACCATAAGCTACATTTGAAACCACAACAGGTGGAGCTGAATGACTTACTCCTTTACGAGTTAACTCATCAAAAGTAAACACTATTATCAAACAGATTGGATGGATTGTTAGGTAGCTCAGCACTTACGGTATACAATATTTGCTTATATGCCGCTACCATCATTTTTTGTCAGGGTTATGATGGTACTACTCTTATTGAAAATATTTCAATCTCTTTTAAAATATCAAAATTTTCAGATTTTAAAAGGTTATGAACGAAACACCTCGAATAATCGTAATACATATACATAAGGAGGTTGATCTATTTTGTTTCGTTCCTTTACAAATGGTTGCGTCGCCTTAGTGCAGCGCTTCTTGCCAGAACCGTTTATTTTATCATGTTTACTAACTGTTTTCGTTATCTTCTTTGGTATGTTCGCGACTCACCAAACACCTGTAGAAATGATTAATCACTGGGGTAATGGAATTTGGGGACTCCTCGCCTTTTCTATGCAAATGGCACTTGTACTCGTGACTGGATCTGCTTTAGCAAATGCTCCTCTTATTAAAAAAGGATTAACGAAAGCTGCCAGAATACCAAAAACGAATGGCCAAGGCATTATTGCCATTTCCATTGTAAGTTTACTTGGTGCATACATAAACTGGGGCTTTGGAATTGTTGTATCTGTTTTATACGCAAAAGAAGTGGCAAGACAACTGGACGGATTAGATTATAGACTAGCAATTGCCTCTTCTTACTCTGGATTTCTCATTTGGCATGCCGGTCTTTCTGCCTCTATCCCTCTTACTTTAGCAACAGGCGGTGAAACGTTAATTAAAACGACTGCTGGAAGTATTAAAGAGGCGATTCCGATAACAGAAACGTTATTCTCACCATACGCTCTTGTTCCAGTTATTATTTTTCTCGTTACGATGCCTCTCATTAATAAAGCGATGCATCCAGATGAAAAACATACGATAACTGTAGATCCTAGCGTGTTCCATGAAGAAGCTGCTGCTCAAGAAGTAGAAAAAAATACATTCGCTGAAAAAATGGAAAATAGCATCATTATTACACTTTGTGTTGGATTGTTAGGTCTCATTTATATTTTCAATTACTTTTATACGAAAGGATTTAATCTTACTCTCGATATCGTGATTTTTATGTTATTAATTGCTGGACTTATTTTCCACCGCACTCCGATCCAGTATATTCGCGCTTTTTCAGACTCTACGAAAAGTGCCTCTGGCATTTTACTTCAATTTCCGTTTTACGCAGGAATTATGGGCATGATGATTGGAGCGAATAGTGAAGGACTTTCACTTGGAGGAGCTATTTCTAATTTCTTTATTAGCATTTCAAACGAATCAACTTTCCCGCTCTTTACTTTTTTAAGTGCTGGCATCGTTAATATTTTCGTTCCATCTGGTGGCGGTCAATGGGCCGTGCAAGCACCAATTATGATTCCAGCTGGCGCTGAACTTGGTGTACCTGCTGCAAAAACTGCAATGGCCATTGCGTGGGGCGATGCTTGGACGAATTTAATTCAACCTTTCTGGGCATTACCAGCATTAGCGATAGCTGGTTTAGGTGCTCGCGATATTATGGGATTTTGCGTTGTGAACTTACTATATGCAGGTTTTATCATTAGTCTATGCTTCTTATTTATTTAAACGAAAAGCTAGTTTTATACTAGCTTTTTTACATAATAAATCATTCATTTCCCATGCAATTTATAACTGTCTTCCACTCTATGTCCGTAAGATGTAATGACTCAAACGCAAAAAAATCTTCACACACTCTTTCAATTAAATATGGATTTTCCCTCAAGAAATTCCACTGTAACGCTTTAGGAAGAAAATATGTTTCATATTCTTTACTTCCCCGTACTACCTCATCAACTTCTCTTTCACAAATCCCTCTTATTAAATAATCATTTCTTAACTCTATTTGAATTTGTTGAAATGTATCGCTGCATTTTTTCAATTGAAGTAAACACGTAATATACTTTCGAAAAAGTTCGTTATCATACTGACAACAGTTTATAATACGATCGACTTCATTCATAATGTACGAGCCTTTTCTTCTATTTGTAATAACCATTTTTCGCGCTTTGATACTTTACTCGTTTTCACAGATTGAAACACTGACCGTTTTATATCACGAATGCCACAAAAACGTAAAACACCTCTCTTCATCATAATCCAATCTGCTGATCGATATAACAATGCGACGTACCATAGAGGCGAGTCTAACGTATTAATAACCCACGCTTTTTTCCCTTGCAATAATCCTTTCGGCAGAGCCCCTTCATATTTATAAGCAAATCCAGCTACGAAAATACGGTCAATAAAACCTTTTAAAATAGCTGGCATCCCCCACCACCATATCGGATATATAAAGAGAAGTGTATCTGCTTCTTCCACTAATTTTCTATACCGCGCTGTCTCTTCTTCATTTATTAAATCACGTCTTTTCTTCTCTTCATTGAATACAAGTACCGGATCAAATTGTTCCTTGTATAAATCAAGCAACGTAACCGAATGATTTGTTTCCTGCAGCCCTTTTTGCACATGCTCTAAAATTGCCCCGTTAAAACTTGAAGGATTAGGATGAGCGTATATAATCAGTACGTTCACTACAAAACAACTCCCTCTATCGTTAAAGTTACCCCTTCTTTAATAACTTCTCTACAATTTGTACGTTTTTCGAACTTTGCAACAGTCGATTTAATACAGTAAGTAACTCTTCTTTTTCTAAATCTTTCAGTTTCTCTTTAACTGCACTCTCACCAGCACCTTGAATATCATAAACAACTGCCGCCATATGTTTACAATAATTTTCATACGGACATTCGCAACTACTTTTTGAAAAATCTTCGAGATCGATAACTACTTCATAATTCCCTGCATTTCCAGTAACGAAAGCAAACACCTTGTTATCTTGTATTTCAATATCTTCTACATGTCCATCTTCATAATATTCATATCCCTTATCTACAACGTACTTTGGGATCCATTTCGTTATATCTTTTAATAAGTAAGCGTACATAATTGTACCCCTTCCTTTAATTCCCTTTTGACTTCCAAAACCCTGCATGTTATTCTAAGAACTGTTAAATAGCAAGTCTATTTTGCAAAACGACTGACACCTATTCGGCGAAGGTGTCTCTTTTCATTTGCAGCCGATATGAATTGCCTCTTTCAGGCACATTCAATTTTTGACACTACACACTCAACACCATTCCCTGTATCAGGCTGCTTTAGCAGTCTTTTACTCTACATACTCCGTTATTTTAAGAAAAAAGAGAGCTTAGCTCCCTTTTCTCGCCTTATACAATACCCCTTTTTCAGTATAGAGATATTCATCAGCTAATGTAATTTTCCCATCCAGTTTTAGTTCGTCTAATAATCTTGATAAATAAAATTGATGCAACATCTTTTTCGTGAATTTTCCTTCATGATGCGAAACGATATGTTCTTGAATATCTAACAATGATATCGGCTTATCTTGCTCTATCATATATTCATAAACTGTACTACGCAGTTTTACGTATTTTTCGAGTGTCACAGCAATGCGCAACCCCTTTCTTCTTAAGATAAATTTTCGTAATCGGTTTTTTTGCAACAAAAAAACCTCTCCGATAAGAAGAAGTTACGTATATATCTTCGTCTTATCTCCCAGAACAAATATGTTCTGCTGGAATTAGCACCTGCATCGCGGTTGCTGGGTTTCATCGGGCCAGTCCCTCCACCTCTCTGGATAAGAAAATATTCACTTAATTCTTACTATACGTAATTTCATTTTAATTGTCAAACAAATATAACAAATAATATTTTCTTCTTTACTGTTCATACTATACATATATGAATATGCAAGGAGGATTATGAAATGCATCAAAATGCTCGCGGATATGTACAAGATTCTTTTCAATCATTACAAGAAGCAAAACATTGTTTAGAAGAAGCACTACAGACTGTTGAAAAAGATTTTAATCGCGCTCGTATTGAGCAATCCCTTTATGCGATCGAACAAGCTATTCAACGCTGCGATTACACCGTTCACATTTTAGAACAAGATTGAAAAAACTTCCCATCATAAGGTGGGAAGTTTTTTCAAATGGCATACTTCATAATTATTGCCGTTATGATTAAAAAATATACAGAATTGACAATTTCTAAAACCCCTACTTTTATAATAGAAATTTTTTTGCCATACAATATAATGGCTCGAATGACACTTGGTATAAAAATAAGGGAGCACCACGGATTAATTGCAAATACAATGATTGTTAATAGAATATGATAACCCCAAGATATAAAACGATACTTCGGATTATTTTTCTCACGTATCATCGTTTTCACATAAAACGTACTTCCTAAAAAATATAAAAATGAAATAAGCGCAATAAATAATGCTGTTTTATCTATAAGTTTCATTGAAAAATAATAACTAACTAAACCACCAATACAGAAAACAACAATTGCACTAATGTCATTTAGTAATGCCCTTTCATTTTTTTGACGAGCATAATGCATATTTACTATAAATAGTGGAATCATGACTATTACGAATAAAAGAATGCGCCATTCATATAATAGAGAAATCATCCCAAATACGAACGCAATAATAAAATATACAATTGAAGCATGTAAATACTCTCTTTTTCGTTTTTGTTTTATGTACATAAGGAATGGATACGTAGCTAAATAGATAAAGAACCAAGCTATAAACAATGGAATGTGATATATAGTAGGTTTTCCAAGTATGACACTTAATAGAAATGGTATAGCAAGCATCGCCCATGCACCATGTTGCTTCGGAATAACTAACTTCATTAACTATACACCTCCCTTTTGAAAATAGTTCTCACCTATTATTATACAAATAATTTTATATAGTAACGGATATATATTGGACTATTTTTTGACAATAAAAAATGCTCCTTACAATATGTAAGAAGCATGAAAGAGGCAAACGAATATGTAAGTCGCGACCCTACCTTATATGAGTATGCTTTTCTATGCTATGTTATGCTTATCTAATATACCGTATTTCTTTTTAAATCTTGTGAGAATCGTAATCCAAGAAGTACTAAATAATAGTAAGAAGACAACATTCGAAATTGCATGGCTCAAATCGAAATAAAAACTTGCGATGTAATACGAAATGACTGTTTCCCACGTTGCCTCTCGTATAAAACCGAGAAGTCCCCAGAAATTCATAATCCAGCCAAATAAAAATCCAACAAACAATCCGTACAGGATTCTTCCCCATAGCTTTTTCATTAAAAATGTATTACGCAATAATCCAGCTATAAAACCAATCATACCCCATGAAAACATTTGCCACGGCGTCCACGGACCTTGCCCTAAAAAGATGTTAGACACAATCGCTGCTGTTGCACCGATCATAAAACCCGCTTCACTTCCAAACACAATTGCAGAAACGATAATAACAAAAGAAGTTGGTTGTACACTCGGTAAAATAGAAAATGGTACGCGGCTAACTGCTGCAATTGCCGCTAATACAGCAACGAGAACAATTTCACGTGAAACAAACGCCTTCCTTTCAAAACGGATATAGAAAGGTAACATAATAACAACTAATAAAAACAAACTACTTAACATGTAATAACCGTCCATAATAACTGTAGTAAAGAGTAATGTGCCTATTATTACTGCAAAAATACATATTATGAATGCAACATATCGTTTGGACACGCTTCGTACACATCCTCCCACGTTAATGCATATGGCAATTCTTTTCGAATGAATCGATTAATAGATGTTGTATAAAAGAAGTTACCACTAAAAAATTCTTTCGGTGCATCATTCATAATAACTGCTCCATCAAATAACATCATACATTGATCCACGTATTTCGCTGCAAACTCAATATCATGCGTTGCCATTACAATTGTTGTACCTTCTTTTTGTAGCTTCCTAAATAGCTCTCCTACTCTTTCTTTCTTCCATGGATCTAATCCCTTTGTCGGTTCATCCAGTAATAATAAAGTCGGCTTTGATAATAACGTTGTACATAACGCAAGTAATTGTTGCTCTCCTCCGCTACAATCGTGCGGATGGCGTTCTTTAAGCGAATACAACCAAAACTGTTTTAGCGTATCTTCTGCTATTTCTTTTCCTTGTTCTCCGTATAATTCACGTGCACGTTCATACACCTCATCCCACACTGTATCAAATGTAAAATGATAATACGGATGCTGCGATACATACCCAATACTTTTAAATCGTTCTTTCGAATCAATTTTATGTATCACTTTCCCATTCCACTTTACTTTCCCTCTTCTCACTTTTTGCAATCCAGCTAAAAGCGTTAACAGTGTAGACTTACCTGTACCGTTCTTCCCAACGAGAGCTACCCATTTTCCTTTTTCAATCGAAACTGATAAATCACGTAAAATAAGCGGACTACTTTTTTCGTACTGGAACGAAATATGCTCTGCGCTTAAAATTACCTCTTGCTTTTCACTTTGTGCTATTGGCTCATTTACATATGATATCGCTGAAAAATTATTCATTTTCATTTGCGCCTCTCGCACCGTAAACGGAATATCTCTCACATTCCACTCTAAAAATAGCCTTGGAATTTGCGGAATAAATGGACGGAATGTTTCTACTCCCCACATATTCGTAATAACAGTTTTAGGACTACCATCATACATAATACGGCCATTATCCATACAAACAACGCGTGTTGCAAGCGGGATAACTTCATCTAAACGATGTTCACTTAAAATAATCGTAATTCCAAGTTCTTCATTAATCCGTTTTAATAATCCTAAAAACTCTTTTGCAGCGATTGGATCTAACTGCGCTGTCGGTTCATCTAATAATAATAACTTCGGCTGCATAACTAATACCGCAGCTAAATTAACAAGTTGCTTTTGTCCGCCAGATAACGTATGAACAGATTGGTGCAATAAATCTTGAAATCCTAAGAAGCTAATGAGCTCTGCTATTCGTTTTTGAATAATATGTGATGGTAACCCAATATTTTCTAAAGAAAATGCTAATTCTTGAATAACTGTATCCATTACGAGTTGATTTTCTGGATTTTGAAATACCATACCAATTTCTTGAGCAGATAACAAATCAGGTACATTTTCTAATAAAGTACCATCATAATATGTATCCCCAGTACGCTTACCAATTGGAAGTAATTCTTTTTTAAAATGTTTTAATAAAGTCGTCTTCCCGGATCCTGATCCGCCGGCAAGTGCAATAAACTCTCCTTTTTGAACAGAAAGAGAAATATGCTGTAACGCTTTTTCGTTTTCATCAGCATATACAAATGATAAATTGTTTATTTCTGTATGCGCCACCATAACCATTCCCTTCCTTCCATTATAATTGGTAAACTAATAAACATCGTAAATACGATAAACATCATCCCATCGTATTGCTGAAATAAAATAGATTCGACTTTCGGATAAATGATTAACTTTCCTCCGCCATACGTACTACATATGATAGCAATTATAAATAGAATACTTAAATAACTGAGCGTATACCAATCTCGTTTTTCCATTCTATAGCGAATATATGTCGTACGTTTCGTTACACCAAATCCACGAGCTTGCATAGAATCTGCCGTTTGCAGTGCATCTTCCAATGAACAAATTAATAATACTTGCAGCAATTGCATACCATTTTTCACACGTTCTACAATGGAACCTGCATCTACCTGTACACCTTTCGTCTTTTGGACGAGTGTTATTTTCTGTAATCGCCTCATAAACAAAGGAACAAATCTCACTGTAATCATCGTTAACAATGCTACTTTCGGTGAAATTCTAGAAAATAAATATAAAAATTTATGACTTGTAATAATATCATTATACGAAGCAAACGTAAACATAATCGCCACTAATAATAACCCCATTACCAACCCAAACATAATTGCCTCAAGTTTAATACGGCTATCACCTAACCAAAATAATGTCGTTCGGCCTCTATGCGTGAATAACGAATTAAATAAAATGACCATAAAAAAGAAAATAATTGTGCTTGGTAACATCTTTCTTATCTTTTCGCTATTCCCTTGCATCACATTTAAAATAACAATTAATAGTATTGCTCCAATTAAAAAAAGAGGATGAAGACACATCATACATAGTATCATCACCCCGATATAATAGAAAAAATTCACAAAAGGATGTAAAGAAGAAAAACTTATTTTCATAGCCCTTTACCGAATGCCTTTCTTATTGTAATACGTATACCCACTCAATTGTATCTCCTGGTTTTATCGTAGCTACACCAGCACTATGGTTTGGAAAAGCACCGTTCACACGATATTTCCATCCACTAGTATCCGCAATATCTTTTTCATATAAATCATTAATACCTTTTACATAAATACTATCTCTAGATCCGCTTGCATCAACATCTAATCCTGTACGTTGTAATACTTTATACACAGTATCGCCATCTTGTACATCCATCTTTTTCGCACCCATTATATATCCGTTATTTCCTTTTACCGAGATTGTTACTTGTTTTGCTTGTGGTTTCGGTACTGTTACTGGATCTGGTTTTGGTGGTTCAGGTTTTGGTACTGCCGGAGTCGGTATCGTTTTCTCCGCTTTATTCGGATCAACTTTTTGCTCCTGCTTCGGTGTTTCTTTCGGCTGATTCACAACCTTTGCTTCTTCTTTTACTTCTGGTGCTTTCGGTTGTTGTTTCTCTTCTTGTGCTTGCTGCTCTGGTTGCTTATTTACAGCCGGCTGTTCTTTCGGTTGTTCCTGTTGTTTCTCTTCTTTCTTTACCTCTGGTTGTGCCTGCGGCTTTTCCTCTTTCTGCTTCTCTTCTACTTTTTGTTCTTGTTTCTCTTTCTGCTCTTCTTGCTGCTTTTGCTCTGATTCAGCTTGCTTTTCTTCTGTTTTTTCTTCCGGCTTCGCTTCATCTTTTTGTTCTTCTTGTTTCGCTACCTCTTCTTGCTTCGGTTCTACCTTCTTCTCAGGCTTTACAGCTGCCTCTTCACATCCGGCAAGTAGCCCAAGCGAAAGCAGTAAAGAAATGAACCATTTCACCTTACTCATCCTATCTCTCACCTTTCATACGAAAATTAGGAGCAAATAATTGCTCCTAATTTTTTGTTAAGCTGCTTTACGTCTCCATAATACATATGCAGAAGCAATACATAATACACCCATACCTACTTCTGTTGCTGCACTATGAGAAGATGCTCCTGTTTTTGGTAGACTGTTACCGTTTCCGATTTTTTTATTCTTAACCGGTTCGTTATCTGCAACTACTTTTAGATTTTCATCTTTTGTTTCTTGTTGTACTTGGTTTTGTTCTTTCGGTTCTTCAGTAACTTCTTTTTCTACTACATTATTTTCTGGTTCAACGACCTTTTCTGGCTCTTCAATCGGTTTTGGCTTAATTACATCACCAGCGTCTACATTAGACCAATCATAAATAGATTTTCCCATTTCCTTAAATTGAAGTAATGCTAAAAGAGCCTGTTCTGTAGCCATTCCGTTACCATTTTGATCACTTGGTAACCATTTAAATTCACCATTTGAAAGTTGATATGATAATAGGTTTTGCATTGCCTTATGAAGACGATTTTGATCTACATCTTTAACAAGCGATAATCCAATAATTGCTTGCGCAGTACTATTTGAATTTTCTTGTCCATCAGCTGAAAAACCGCCATTTTGCAGCTGTTCGTTATATAAATACGCAACAGCTTTTTGTATAGCTGGTTTCACATCTGATCGCTCTTGATAAGGAGCTAATGCTGATAAAACCATACCTGTTACATCAACGCTACTAGCATTATCTTTACTACCTGAACTATTATAAGTCCATCCACCGTCTGTATGCTGATTATTTAACAGTGCTTCCACTAGAGCAACTCTGTTCCATTTTGATTCAACTGGAATCTCATACTTCTTCGTATCAAATGCAAGTAAAGCAAATGCATAACCTGTAACAGAATTCACTTTATCTGACTCATACAATTTTTGAACTAAATTATGTCCACCTACATTTTTAGGGTCTGCACTCATTGCATTCATCATAATAATTGTTCTAGCTAAATCTGTCGCTGAAAAACGATTAATGCGCTTTTCTACTTTTTCAGTTACTGACTTAACATAATTTAATTTTGCCTCAATTGGCACATTCTTTCCAGAACGAGAAAGCGCTACAGCTACCCAATCACTTTCAATTCCATCTTGTAACATCTTGTCTGATGTTTTAGAAATGGCTTCATTTAATTGTGCACTTGAAACTTGAATGTTCTCTTGCTGTGGTTGTTCTGGTTTTTTCCCATCTGGCGTTTTACCGTCTTGATCACCTTGGTTTTTCTCATCTGGCGTTTTACTGTCTTGGTCACCTTGGTTTTTCCCATCTGGTTTTTCACCGTCTTGATCACCTTGGTTTTTCCCATCTGGTTTTTCACCGTCTTGATCACCTTGGTTTTTCCCATCTGGCGTTTTACCGTCTTGGTCACCTTGATTTTTCCCATCTGGTGTTTTACCGTCTTGACCTTCTGGTTTTGGTTCTTCTGTTTTGCCACCGTTAGGTTCTTCTGTTTTACACGTTCCGAACTTATCTAGCGTTTCTTTCAATGTTTCCTGGCTTATATTGCTCCAGTCTGAAACAAAACGAAAGACAACAACGTCTCCAGATTTTAATTTATAACTATCTGCTCCGACTTCTGCAGACTTATCATTTACATCATACAGCCAAGCACTTGTAGCCCCGGCCATTAAACCATCGATGCCTTTTACATATGTTCCAAACGACATCGTTTCAGATTCTACCTTGTCCCCCATGACCTTTTGCAGCAAACTTAAAGCTGTTTCCCCATCTTTAATTTGCTCTTCTTTCGGACATAACATAATGCCTTTTTGTGATTCCCCAATAATTGCAAGTTTTGCTGTATTTCCTTCAGCAAACGTAATATGTACTGTATTCGCAAAAGAAACAAATACAAGTGTCACTGCCATTAAAGACGTAAGCAGCCATTTTTTCAACATTGCCATCCCAAAATTTCCTCCCTTACTACCATTTACACAAAAAAAGGCCCTTCAAGGGCGTGCGATTGACACTCTCTTTTTGTAAGTGTCGAACAAAAATGTACAACACCTCCTACCCGCATTATTCGCGGCTATATTTGTATAGGAAAAATAATTTTGTTTATGAACGTATCATTGTGATAACATTCACTTTTCTTGGCACAACTTAATTCCATTTAAGTTATCGTAAAACGATAAACCTATACATTCTGTAAATTATAAATTTCTGTATTATTTTACTATTGACAAAGAATTTTGTCCATGCTTTATCGGATTTATTTTCTAAGAATAGTAACTTACTAACCTTTAACAATGTAAACTCTTTTCACTAATAATGACGCCATCTTCATCCGCATAGACATATTCATTTGGATTCCAATCCACTTTTCCAAAGTGCAATGAAATATTTCGTTCTCCTTTTCCTTCTTTCACACTTCTATTTGGCATCGTTCCTAACGCTAAAATACCAATATTAATATTCTTTAGTTCACTAGAATCACGAACATATCCATTCACAATAATTCCTGCTAGCTTTCTTTCTTCTGCAATAGCTGCCAAATTATCACCGAGTAACGCACAATTAGTAGACGCTCCGCCATCAACAACTAATACTGTTCCTTCTGGTAATGTTTGCAATCCTTCCTTCACTAGTACATTATCATCTTTCACTTTTACAGTTGCAATTTTTCCGTAGAATTGTTCTTTCTTCCCAAAAGACCGAAAAGACTGGCGACATATTTGTAATTCCTTTTCAAATTCATCACATAGATCAGTAGTTTTCCACATCTTGTTCCCTCTTTTCCTTTTTCTTTCTACATAACATATTCTTGGCTTATTATCGTTTCCCTGTCTAATATTGCAATAATTTGTATGTGCGGGAAAAGGATACAAAAACTATTGCCTTAAGAAGCTACCTTTATTATAATCTATTTCACAGATTAAATTCAGAATATTAAAAATTAACCTAGTGAAGAAGGAGGGATTTTATGCAAATACAAACTGAGGCAAAAAAACAACCTAGTAAACAAAAGTTTAAAATGCCTGATGCGTACGTACTACTATTTTTTATTGCCTTACTTTGCGCCATTGCTACGTATTTCGTTCCCGCTGGAGAATTTAAAAGGGTTACAAATGGAACCGTTACAACGACAATACCGGGAAGCTACCATTCTGTTCCACAATCACCTGTAGGATTTGTTTCTTTTTTTACCGCTATTGAAAAAGGAATGACACTTGCTGCTCCTATTATCTTTCTAATTTTATTTACAGGTGGAGCCATTGCAATTCTTGAAAAGACAGGTGCCCTTGACGGTTTAATCTATCATGTTATTAACAAATTTCGTAATCAGCAATTACTTTTCATATGTATTGTCGCCGCACTCTTTTCCATTCTCGGAACGACTGGCATTATCGTTAACTCAGTTATCGGCTTTATCCCTATCGGCATCATCGTTGCCCGCACATTAAAATGGGACGCTATCGTTGGCGTAGCAATTATTTATTTAGGCACTTATGCTGGTTTTAATGCTACTATTTTATCCCCCTCACCTTTAGGCATTTCACAAAAGATCGCAGAACTTCCGATGTTTTCGGGAATTGGTTTACGCACAGCAATTTATATATCTTTTTTACTTGCTACCATTCTATATATAAATTGGTATATAAAGCGCTTGAAAAAATCCAATAAAGGAAGCATTCTTGGCGACAACTGGTTTCCAAGTAACGCTCTTTCAAGCGAAAAAGAAACAGAGAAAAAAGAAGTTCCTTGGACGATACGTCATAAATTAATTTTACTCGTTTCAGCTTTATCTTTAATTTCATTTTTAATAGGCGCTTTTCGTCTACATTGGACGGACGCAGAAATGACTGCTACTTTTATTTTCATAGCAATTACAGCAGGAATAATAGGTGGTATGAAAGCAAACGATATCGCTTCTACTTTTCTAGCAGGTTGCCAAAATCTCATATACGGTGCCTTAATCGTCGGAATGGCTCGTTGTATCTCAGTCATTTTAGAACAAGGCAAATTACTTGATACTATCGTTAACCAGCTCGCACAGTCTCTTGAAGGACAAAGCCCTGTATTTGGCGTTATCGGTATGTACGTAAGTAGTGCTGCATTACATTTCCTTATTTCATCCGGGACAGGAGAATCGGTTATTTTTATTCCGATATTAGCTCCATTAGCTGATTTCATGCACATTACACGCCAAGTTACAGTACAGGCTGTTATGCTTGGGGAAGGTGTAGTAAACTGCTTAAATCCAACTTCTGGTGTTTTAATGGGCGTTCTCGCAGCGAGCGGGATTTCTTATGGAAAATGGATTCGTTTCATGGCTCCACTTGCACTCATTTGGTTTATCATTGGACTTGTTTTTCTTATTATTGGGGTGAATATTGAGTGGGGACCGTACTAAAATACCCATATATAATTAACTTGATAAAATATCTATCCTATTCTCCTCTTCAATCCTATAAAAATCATTTATTCTAGTAAAAATATAAGAAGGGATTGATCATAATAATCAATCCCTTCTATCAAAATATAATACCTTTAAAAATCTTAGTTCCAAATTTTATTTACCCATTCAGGATGATCAATAAAAGGATTGCGGTTATGTTGATATTTTGTAAAAATCACTTCATTACGCTTTCGCTCTAAATCATCGACCGGGTCTTGTTCATTCCATTTTAATAAAACCGATAGTTTCCCCATGTATGGATCTTTATTGTTATTCACTTTTTCATTTAGTTCTAAATCTATTTCGCCGTTGTCCCCCTCGTAACGAACAGCCATATAAAACAGCATTCTAGCAATATCTCCTTTTACACTATCACGAGGTTCCCAAGAATCACTATCATATTTACATTCTGTCGCTTCAGAATGATTCACACCACCATTATCAAAATCTAAATTCCCTCGTGAACTATTTACAGATACATCCGTCGCTCTTAAATGATGTAGATCTGTTCCAGGTCCTGCAGTCGTTCCAAAGTCACCGTGAGATTTTGCCCAAACATGCTCACGGTTCCAGTTATTTACTCCTGATCCATTCGTAAGCTTCCCTTGCGAACGACCAGTATATAAGAGTATCACATTATTTTTATTATTTGGATCTTCATCAGTATCTCTTAGTGCTTCCCAAACCGCACTGTATGATAACTTTGTATGATTATCAATAATATTATGCAGTTCCTTCTTTAATTCTAAGCCCGTTTTTCCTATTGCGTTATTATAATATGTATCGTCATAACTTTTTACAATAATCTCTTGTGCTGATGCAGAAGCTACTTCACCGTGTATAGTATCTGTGAATGATAGAGATGCAGAACCTAAAATAAAAAATGAAGATAGTGTAATCATAGCAATCTTTGTATTTCGAAACTTCATATACCCATTCCCCTTTAAAATATAATTTGAAGCTACTAACTAAAAAATACTTTCTCCCCCCAAAACTTTTAGAAACCCATACCCACCCTTTTCTTTTTATTTAATACAAGACTCTATCCAGTCTGTATCACTTCTAAACTTTTTGTTTATTCACATTCCAAACAATTTCACTTTTTACAAGGAATATCCTTTTCTTATAAAGATTATTAACATATTCTTTACAACTAAAAAGTAGTTTAATATTAACTTATAAATTTAAATTTATTTATGCAATAATGCATATTTGATAAATACTTTAAAAAACAGTTTGAATAAAAAGCATTCAAAGAAAACCGTGCCACAAAACAGATACGGTCTAAGACAGAAATAATAAAAATCAAGATGATAGCTCGACTCTTCCCTTTTCCATAACTGTCTTTATTTTTGTGTAAAACCTTTCTTTCTCTGAATAATACGTACAAAAATAGATTGGATACCATGTAGGCACCAATCTATTTTAATTAAAGAAACTGTGTCAATTCTGAGTTCACAACACGTTGTGCAGTAATAATAACATTTTCAGCTGTTAGTCCATAAACACTATATAGTCCACCAGGTTGATTAGGAACAATTTGAACTTCATATTCAAATGCTTGTCCAAGAGCAGGATGAACTAAGCTTAGAGTTGCAAAAGTAGAAGCATTAGAATTCACATTGAAGTTTACCTGTTCAATTAATACTAATGAACCGTCAAGTCTAAAAACTCTAGCTACTCCAGTAAGTGGGCCCGCAGTACGGTTAAGGATCTTCACCCTAACTTTATTTGCATTAGCAGGTTGATTTCCTACGTTTTCAATTGGTCCTGTAGTAAGAGCCATATAACATCACCTCCATTATATTATTATTATATTCAATGATAAGCATTAATGTTATAGTCTAATTACCCAATTTATTTAAAATAAAATAATGTTCGTTTTTATCTCGTTAATTAATAAAAACGAACATTTTATAATGAATGAATTCGCAAAAAAAATAAATTCATATACTAAACTAAATCAACCTACAACAACCGTTTTTTTTACAGACAATTACTCTTCCTTCCGACTTCCTCACTTTCGCCTAATATTGAGCCGGGAATCTTACTACCCGCATGTTGCGAGTTAAAATGTGTATCCAGCCAATTCACAATTATTTCTTCCAACTCTGGATGAAGTGGCTTTCTTGCCCCTTCTTCATAATTCTTTTTAAAATCTAATGCTTTAAACTCACCTTCAAAAACTTTCAAACTATGATCCATATTTTTTATTACATGTACTTCAGAATCACCCTTCACATAATCACCGATCCGCTTCGCTCTTTCAGGATCAGCCTGAATATCTTTATCACCAGCGATTGCTAATACCGGGCACGTTACTTTCATTAAATCTTTATAAATGTCATGCTGAAAATGCTCTCTAAACCACTTTGCGTTCATCGGTTTAAAACCAACTTTAATCGTATCTTTTTCTGTATTCATCATTTTCTCTTTTATTTTTTCCATTTGCTTCTCTCCACGTTTCTCTACATTGAGAAGGCGCATTAGTTTTCCTTTTATTCCTTTCTGCTCCTTTAGTTCTTTATATGCAATTTCCCTTTGTCTTTTCGTAGCCTCTTCTAATGATTCCGCAGCCCCTGTAAGAAGGATAAGCCCATTAACTGGTGTTCTTGCATTTACTACTGTTGCCAACATACATCCTTCACTATGACCAGCTAAAATGATATTTTCTGGATCAACAAATGGTTGTTCTTTTAAATACGTAATCGTAGACTCTATATCACTAACTAAATCCCACATTCCAGTCTTCAGAAATTCTCCATCACTCTTTCCTACTCCGCGCTTATCAAAGCGGAGCGTCACTACACCCAACCCCGCTATTACATGCGCTAAATCTTTATATATGTTCGCCTCAAGCTTTAGCGGTACGATCGTTCCATCACGATCAATCTCTCCAGATCCCGCGATAATGACAACCGCTGCATACTTCCCGTCGGCTTTCGGTTTAGTAATCGTACCTAGCAAAGTTAATTCCCTCTTTATCGCTACTTCATATTCGTCAAAGGTCATTATATGAACCCTCCTTTTATTCAGTTATATCTAATTTGAATTTCAAACTCGCTATTATATTTTTGTACTCTCTTACATCTTTCATCGGAGCGAAAACTGGATTCTCTGCAATACTTTGTAACATACTTCGCTTTATAATCTCTTCATTTCTAACTGTTTTAGGACCAAGTGGAAACTCTGCAAACCATCCATCAATCGCATCAAAATAGGAATCTCCATGTAAATGTAGACTATTTACTGTAAAGCTCGCCGCACAAACCGCTGCATATTTCCGTAACATTTCTAATGAACCTTCAAAATTCCCTTGCATGCAATATACTTGTGCAGCAGCATAGTATACTTTTAAAGTCATATTGGGATGTAACGTTTCTAATTCATATATATCTATTAACATAAAAGCTCTATTTAAAATTACCTCTACTTTTTCAGCGCTTGAAGCATTTACTACTACATAATTCGGTATTGTCGCAACAAGTTGTATTAAATGTTGGTACATACTAATTTGCATTATTTCATTCGCTTTTTCAGTATTTCCAAGCATTTGATACGCCTGTGCGATTAAATCTTCCGCTGGGACGTTAGGACGTATCGTTTCGCCAAGTAATTGAAGCACCTCATTCGGTCTATTGAGTATAAGATAGCAAGTTGCTTGAAACGATACCGCCTCTTTCACAAGAGAAACATCGTCACTTTCTTCCTGTACCCTGCTAAAGAGATGCATTGCCTCTTCTAACATTTCAATTCTTTTATCCGTATCCTCCGTTAACATATGGTGATTAATAAAAAGTAGTCCCATTTGAAGTAATAACGGAAAACAAGAATAATATTTTTTGATTATTCCTCTGCACTCTATCATCACTTCATCAAACGGTTTTTCACTAAAAGCTTCTGCGAGTCTATGATATAAATTTTTAATATCTTCCTGTTTCATTTGCGGTGTATAACTAATTAGTTCATCTATACTAATGTTAAACTATGATGCTAACAGTGGTAAAAATGTTATATCTGGATAACTCTGTCCCGTCTCCCATTTGGAAACAGATGCCTTCGTAATACCGATATACGCCGCTAACTCTTCCTGCGTAATTCCCTTTTCTTTTCTCTTATCCGCAATTTTTTTATGAATGTTTATCTCTTTCACATCATCACCTCATACTTTTATTATATGTTCTTTTTTCACACAAAATATGGATTTAAAGTCGACTTTCGTTAACAAAATCAACTGTTAGGAAACATCTATCTAAAATAAAATCAAAAGCAGGAACATATTTGATATGTTCCTGCCTTTTTAATGTGGGTACCGCTACATAGCCATCTAGCTAAGATTTTGAAGTACTTCAAAATCAAAAATCTCATCTCACCACAGTTTTCTATGGGAATCCAGTGAACAGCTTATTTACATAATTTTCGTTATTGGAAGTAAATTTAAGTTGTTTTTAAAGTAGGTATACCTAGTAGAAATTGTTGAATTGTGCCCGTTTATTAAAGTTTAATTTTCATTATGCTTTTTGTACTGAGTCCAGTGCTTTTTTTAATTCATCTGATTTTTGAGTGCCGATTACTACTGTGTTATATTGCAACTTTAACTCTATACCTTTATTTCCATTCATGTTATAGGCTTTTTCATTCTTAAGGTTAAAACGAATTCCCCATCCTCCAAATCGTTTTATTGGACTGTAAGTAATGCATTCATAATGATGTATATCTTTGAAAAGGTACTGCTTATATTGAAAATGAAAAGGAACAAAGCGGACATAAAGACCTTTTTCACGGACCTCAATGATCAGTTTCAATACTCCAAGCATTAATACAGGAAAGGCAATCCCGAACAACAACCACATAACAATTAAGACACCATTAGGAGCTGGTTTATCTCCAAACGGGATATCAAGAATAATTTGTTGAATAAATCCATACCACATCAGCATGGAGATCCCTAATATGAGTATCCATACCCAAATTGGGGATCGCTGAACCTCACGAAAGATAACTTGTTCTTGTTGTTTCATTAATGATTATAACCTCCTAAAAGGTTTATTTTTTCTCACTCATTTTAAGCCGTTTTGCACTTCCAAAAAATGCGCTCCCAATTATGAATATAACGGAAGAAAGATACATTGTTATCCCTGAGTATTTATTATCAAAAATTGTGAAATTAAGTAAATTAATGAACATCATTAATATAAGTGCTATGTACAATCCATTAATATATTTCATTTATCCCCCCCCTTTACTTTTTTGAAAACCCCTATGTGATAAATAGTGGTTTCTAAAGGTATTATTCAGAATGCCCTTTTCCCTATTTTACCATTTTATAGAGTTGATATGTTGTTTGTTTTCGGTTGAATATTGTATACACACTCGGTTAACATAACGTCTCATGATCAGTAGCAAGAAAAAAGGATAATCCGTCCTCATAATGGACTAATTATCCTATAAATCTTTATCTAAATTTAATAAAACAAGAACTTCTTTTCCTATGTATATTTACTTCGTTACCTCTCCAAACTGCGCTCTTGTCACTTTCGCCAAGTCATCAACTTTCAGCTCAATTTGTATACCAATTTTCCCGCCGCTCACTATCATCTTATCAAGTAATTGGGCGCTTTCATCGATACATGTAGAAAATAACTTCTTCATTCCGACTGGTGAACAACCACCACGAATATATCCTGACACTTTCGTAATATCTTTCACAGCAATCATTTCAATTTTCTTTTCACTTACTGCTTTTGCGGCAGCTTTTAAATCTAGTTCCTCATCTACCGGAATAATAAACACATGATAATTTTTACTATTTCCTTGAGCGATTAACGTTTTATATACTTCTCTCACTTCTCGTCCAATTTTCTCAGCTACTGATACACCATCAATTTTTCCATCGTCTGGATTATATGACATCATCGAATATTCAATTTTCTCTTTGTCTAATATTCGCATCGCATTTGTTTTATCTTTTTTCATAACGTTCTCCTTAAAAGGTTATTTCATATTATTAAGTTTTATTATACACCCTTTTCCATTTCTCCTACATAACTTCACGTATATTTCAAAACTAAAAATATTGATAATTCAAAAATCATCTGATATAATTTGGAAAAACTTATGTTAAGGAGAGATTTGTAATGCGAAATTTTAATACTTCTTTCCAACTTCATCATCATACGTAACGCCGTGTATCCGAAGAAAAATTTTTCTTCGTGGGTACAGGGCTTTTCCTGTTGACCCACGAAGCGTTCATAAAGCTATGTGGGTATTTTTATACCCGCATAGCTTTTTTTAATTTTAAAATAGGAGTGATTACAATGGAAATGAAAAATGTAAAAGGCACAAAAGACTATTTACCAGAGGAGCAAGTGCTGCGAAATAAAATTAAAAGGGCTTGTGAAGATACGTTTGAACGATACGGATGCAAACCGTTAGAGACACCGACGTTAAATATGTATGAGCTTATGTCTTACAAGTACGGCGGTGGCGATGAAATTTTAAAAGAAATATATACACTTGAGGATCAGGGAAAACGTGAGCTTGCCTTACGATACGATTTAACTATTCCATTCGCAAAAGTTGTGGCAATGAATCCGAATATTCGCCTCCCTTTTAAACGTTATGAAATTGGGAAAGTATTTCGAGATGGGCCAATTAAACAAGGAAGATTTCGTGAATTTATACAATGCGACGTTGATATAGTCGGTGTAGAATCAGTCATGGCAGAAGCGGAACTCATGAGCATGGCGTTTGAGCTGTTCCAAACATTAAACTTAGAGATAACGATCCAATATAATAACCGAAAATTGTTAAATGGTATTCTTCAGGCCATTAACATCCCTAGTGAATTAACAAGTGACGTCATTTTATCATTAGACAAAATCGAAAAGATTGGGATTGATGGTGTACGAAAAGATGTATTAGAGCGCGGCATTTCTGAAGAAATGGCTGATACAATATGTAATACTGTATTATCTTGTCTAAAGCTTACAATTGTTGACTTTAAAGAAGCTTTCAATAACCAACTCGTTGCCGATGGAGTAAACGAATTGCAACAATTACAGCAATATTTAATCGCTCTCGGAATAAATGAAAATACGATATTCAATCCGTTTTTAGCAAGAGGACTCACAATGTATACAGGGACTGTATATGAAATCTTCCTAAAAGATGGCTCAATTACATCTAGCATAGGTAGTGGCGGCCGTTACGATAACATTATCGGAGCATTCCGTGGTGATAATATGAACTATCCAACAGTCGGCATTTCATTCGGTTTAGACGTTATTTATACAGCACTTTCGCAGAAAGAAACATTATCATCTACAGCGGATCTATTTATCATCCCACTCGGAACAGAATTACAATGCTTACAAATTGCCCAGCAATTACGTTCTACCACTTCCTTAAAAGTTGAACTTGAACTAGCAGGACGCAAATTAAAACGTGCCCTTAATTATGCCAATAAAGAGAATATCCCTTATGTGCTTATCATTGGTGAAGACGAACTTAGTACAGAAACCGTTATGCTGCGAAATATGAAGGAAGGTAGTGAGGTGAAGGTCTCCCTTTCTTCTTTAAGTAGTTATTTATAATACGAACCACGCTCGTTTGGGTGGTTTTTCTATTTTATAGATAATCAATAATTAGTTTACATAAAATAATTACAAGCTACCTAAAACTAAAAATATATAATATCCAATTACCTGTTATTTTTAGTAATATATAGATATATTATTTTAGGAGGATTTACTTTGAAAACTTACATACAAGCACTAAAGTGGATCACAGGAATCTATCATCTTTTATTAATTCCTTGTTATTATTTATTTCCAAGTCTTGTTAACCTAGATGGATTACCTTTACTACTATTGATTGCTTTACATATCACTACTATTTTATTAGCTAAAAAAGCAGGCATGAATACGTACACTCATTATATAGGTATTATCGTTACTCTAGTTGCCTTCTTTCCTTATATAGAAATCCTTCTACATATTATAGCAACCATTTTCCTTTTATTAGATGCTGCTTCTATGAATGCAAAAGAAGTTTGTGATTCATAGATGGATAAAATGAAACTTTAATCCATAGAGTTTTGAGATAGGTCGGCAAAAAGGAAAATCAATTTCACACACTAACTTTATTGCTAACCCCCAAAAAGGATTTACTTTTTAAGTAAACCTTTTTTCATTTTTAATTACTTTCCTTACTCCAGAATAATAAAAGAATATTCTGTTTAATTTTTATAAACTTCTAAATATTTATAAAACATTCAAATTAACATACATTTTAGTTATGTAAAAAATCTAAGTTTTAAGGAGATGAATCCATGCTGAAAAAGTTGGTAGCAGGTGCATTATTAACTGTCTCGTCGTTAACTGGAGGACTAGGATCAGTATCAGCTAGTACCGAAAAAGATTATACGATTTCCTCTTTCGAATATGTAACTGTAGATGAAAAGACTGTTGATTCGTTTAACAAATTGAGTGCTCCATCAAAGGAAGACGTAAAAATAACGTTAGTTCTACCGAAACAAAATCAAAATGGAGACTGGTTATCTTATGGATTTTCGAGCAAAGAAAGTTTAGAGTCTTTTATTGAAAAAGATAAACAAAGGTTGAATCATTCAATCACTCCCCTTGGTGTTGGAGGAAGCGGACCTGGTAGTACAGACTTCTATAAACTTACAAATCAAGGTAGCGAGTATTTTTCTCTAAGTAGCGGTTATAAAAACTTGTCTGCTAGTTGGCAAAATCAAATTGTTTCTGTACGTACAGCAGCTCCTACTGCTAGCTACTCAACAACACTATGGGAACGTACTTCAACTGACGGATATGGAAAAGGTGTTGTTTTTAAACATGCTGATTGGTATGGTCAAACTGCAAACTTAAATAACTTTCCAACTTCAGCAGTTGAAGTTAAAAAGTAAAAAATATAGAAATAAAAGGTGTTTTCACGTATGGAAACACCTTTTATTTCTACAACTATTTCACATAACTCGTCTATATCAATTTCAACTCTTAACTATTATTTTTCGTATTCCTATTCTCCAAAACCTTCTCCATATTATGAGTTGCCCATTCCATCATTAATAGAATCACTGGACGTAGTGATTCACCAAGCTCAGTTAACGAATATTCAACTTTAGGTGGTACTTCACGGTATACTTCACGATGTATAATCCCATCAGCTTCAAGTTCTCTCAGCTGCAGTGTTAACATCCTTTGTGTGATATTTGGTTTTAATCTTTTTAATTCATTAAACCGCTTTGTACCATCTAATAAATGATACAAAATTACCCCTTTCCATTTCCCTCCAATCACCTCAACCATAGCTTCAACTGGACAAGAATATTTATTTAAAAATGGGTAATTTATATTATTTTCATTTGAACAATCCATAATAAATCCCTTCCCTTATCAATAGTATCTTTTTTGATACTATACCACATAAATGTGCGTACTTGTATCTTTGTTACTTTAAAAATATAATTTACTTACAAAAATAAATTCATGAAAAGAGGAACTTTTATGACAAATACAAATGAAATTACAAAAGAAAAGATTATGGAGGCTTTTCATTTCAGACATGCATGTAAAGAATTCGATCCTATGCACAAAATTTCAGAAGAGGATTTTAAATTTATTTTAGAAACAGGCAGATTATCTCCTTCTTCTTTTGGATATGAGCCTTGGAAATTTATTGTCGTACAAAATAAAGAATTAAGAGAAAAACTACAACCGTATTCATGGGGCGCTGGTGGGCAACTTGCAACAGCTAGTCATTTTGTTATTGTTCTTTCAAGAAACATTAAAGATATGCATTATGATGCAGAGTATATCAAATATATGATGAACGATATTATTGGATTGCCTGAAGACACTCAAAAAATTAGATATGAATTCTTCAAAAAGTTCCAGGAATCAGATTTTAACTTATTACAATCCGATCGTGCTGTATTTGATTGGGCATCTAAACAAACTTATATTGCTTTAGGTAATATGATGACGAGCGCAGCTCAAATCGGTATTGATTCTTGTCCAATAGAAGGATTTGATAAAGAGGAAGTAGATTCTTTACTTCGTCAAGAAGGCATTATACAAGGCGATAACTTTGAAGTATCAGTTATGGTTGCCTTTGGTTACCGTAAAGAAGAGCCAAAGCGTGATAAAACAAGACAGACTATGGATACAATTGTTGAATGGATTAAGTAATATAGCACAGACAAATAATGCTCCTAATAGCTGTATACTCATACTAAAGAAGAATCAATTGTTTTCTTACGTATGAATTTGGTTTTTCATGGAAAGATATGTTAGTATGTATACAGTTTGAGTGCTCTATTTTTAGAGTCGAACAGGAGGAGAATGAATATGTCTGATATTGAAGTTGGCGAAGTGTTTACACTTAGCGATGAGAATAATGAGGATCAGGAAGTAGAAGTACTTGGAGCAATGGATGTCGAAGGTGCAGAATATATTGCAGTTGCCTTTGTTGAAGATATCCAAACAGAAACTGAGGAAGACATTGATATTTTCTTTTTAAAAGTAGAAGAAGATAATGAGTTTTCATACATTGAAAATGATGAAGAGTTTGATAAAGTATCTGCTGCTTTTGATAAGATTTTAGATGAACAAGAACAAGAGTAAACACGAGGGGGGATGCATATCCACCCTCTTTTTTTTATTCATCACTCATTCAGTGATTTATGCAGTAACTCCAGTACATCTTTCATCGCAAAAGGTCCATCTTTTTTAACATGCTCTGCAAATTCTGAAACGAGACGTAATGTTCTCACACTTTCGATTGGATGTTCTCCTGATGCACTTTCAGCTGAAAGCATAACTGCATTCGTCCCGTCCAGTACAGCTTGAAACACATCAGTCACCTCTGCTCTTGTTGGAATAGAATGATCTACCATAGATTGAAGCATTTGTGTTGCTGTAATGACATATGTATTCGTTCGATTACATTCCTGAATCATCATTTTCTGTAAAAGCGGAATGCATTGATACGGTAACTCTACTCCTAAATCGCCCCTTGCAATCATAATTCCATCTGCTTCTTTACATATATCTTGAAAATTCTCGATTGCTTCCATCGTTTCTATTTTTGCAATTACATTAGGTGACGTTTCTTTATACTGTTGTATAAAATCTCGTATTTCTTTTATATGACTAGGTTTTCTTACGAAAGAACACGCGATAAAATCAACATTCTCTTCTAAAAGAAACTGAATATCTTTTTTATCTTTCTCTGTAATAGCTGGTAAACGAACAGCCGCATCTGGTAAATTAACTCCTTTATGAGATGAGATATTGCCACCTGTTTTTACCTTCGTTTCTATTTTATCCGTACTTATCTTTTCAACAATTAATTCAACTTCTCCATCATTAATTAAAATTCTACTGCCTACTTTCACATCATTCGCAATTCCTTCATAATCAACGCTTGCTTCTGTATTACTCCCTGTAACTGGTTGTGTATGTAAAATAAAAGAATCTCCTGCCTGAAGTGTAATTTGCTCTCCCTTCACTTCACCTAATCTTATTTTAGGACCTTGTACATCACCCAAAAATTTAATAGAGTCATCTAATGATTTCACTAAACGAATGATGTCTTTATGACTTTCATGCGTGCCATGCGATAAATTCAGTCGAACAATTTTCATACCATTCTTTATTAACTGTGCTAACGTTTCTTTATTATTACTTGCGGGTCCAATTGTACAAATTCGATCGATTGTCATTTTTGTCACCATCCTTTTTTTAATAAGTTTCCCATATGAACTTAAAAATAACAGAGATTCTGACATGAATAGATTTAAATTTACATGAATTTCATAAAATTAAACCTGTATCCCTTGCTGGCTAAGCATTAGAAGATATATTCGCTTTTTTGCAAATGAAGACATGTTGAATCGAAAGTAAAAGAAAAGTTAAGTATGGGATAAACCATTGAGAGTTTCGAAATTTTCATATATTGTATGAATTGAGTTCGAACTCAAAAATTTAAAAAGGTGGGAAAATTAGTGAATATGAAAAAATCTTTATCGGTGACAACTTTAGGGTTAGCGGTTTTAGGTTTTGGTTTTACTAATAACGCAAGTGCTTCAGAGGTCGATACTGTAGACAAGCAGCCCGTTTTAGTTGACTTTGATACAATTCAATCAACAAAAACATCTAGTGTTCCTAGTTTGACTGTTGCAGCTGCACCTAAGAATGACTCTAACATTAGCGTATATACTCCCTTTTTTGGTAACCCATATGCAGTTGCTAAATCGAAATCAACTACGACCGAAGACTATGTTTATGCAAAAGCAAGAACTTTCAATGGCGATGGCTCATTAGTAAATACGAAAAGTAATAGTGCAAAAAAATCATCCTTTGTCAGTGCTACAGCGACCAACACAAGCGTTTATTATGGAGATGATTACGCTATCGGTAATCATACCTATAAATTAAGTGGTTATAATGATGTGAATCACGAAACAAAAGCCTTCTGGTAAGAAAGAGAAAAAAGATATGCATCTTGCATATCTTTTTTCTCTAATACTTTACATATATTGAGGTGCTATTTATGAAACAAATATATATTATTATCGGTGTTTTACTCATTTCATTACTTACAATTTATATTTTGTTCAATACCTCAATCATACAACCTCATCCACCTTCTAAAGAAAATAAGAGAGGGCAACAAACCAATACTATTTCTTACGGATTGAAGGATAATCAAGGCCAACATATTAACAACGGTAGTACAATTACTAGTGAGGATAATAAAATTAATGTATCATTATCATTCGTACATACTATTAACGAAAACCGAAAATATGGATTAATTGTTCTAGAAGATTACGAACAAAAACCTTTTAAAATAGAAGATACTACTAATGAAATATCACACTATTTTTTTGATATGAAGCCAAACAGTTCAATGACTACGAAAATCTCTTTACACACTTCTCCTAATGCAAGTGAATTAACCTTTTTAATAATTAAAAAACCTGAATACAAATTAAAAGATAATAACTTAAATAAAGCAGCCATTTTAGAAGATATTCTAAGTATGCGATACTCAATGCGTCTTCCTCAGAAAGAAAGCGAAAAAATAAAACTCTCCCATATAGATCCAGATGCTATTTTAAAAGATGGTCTTTACGAACCATTATTTGTTACGAACCGTGAAGAGAACTTACAAACTGTCTTCTTTGAAAAGGAAGGCAAGCAATTAACCCTATCAAACGGTAATGAAACGAATGATGAAATGACTTACGCAATCGTGGCTTTTAAAGATTGGAAACAAGTTGAAATATTTAACAATAGAAAAGTCGTTTATACTAAAGTTGCACCTGAAACGAGGCAAATCTTTAATTTCATATTGCCTTCAGTGGATCAGGAAAGTAATTTTCAACTCGTCGCTTTTCCATTTCCTTATAAAGTTAGCGAAGAAGATTATATCAGTCAACAAGCATTTAGTTCCTTTCGCATCGTAATTGAAAATGAAAATAAATAAGTTATACTGTGCACAGTATAACAACCAAAAAAGCCTACTGACACGAGTAGGCTTTTGAAACTACGAAAGTTTCGTCAATAACTGATTTAAATCTTTTTTCGTTTTCGTCGTTAAAGATTTCATTTTATTAATATCGATTTTTTCTTTCTCCGCTCCTACAATTAACGGATACATACTTTGACCGATTGTTTTAGAATCCGTCGGATGTGATGCCTCTAGCTCTTTTTCAATCACATCCCACTTTTCATTAATTTGTTTGCCAAGCTTATTCACTGTTTCCAATTTCGGATTAGCAGCTAACTGCTTGTCCAAGCTATCAATTAATGCTACAACTTCTTTAACATTCGTTTTCACAGCAACACTTTTCTTCGGATCTTTCGTTGTCTTTCCGTTATTGTTTGTGCTTGTACTTGTGCTTTGATCTGTTGTTTTCCCGCTAGTCGTTTGATCATTCGTTTTTCCTGTCGTCTCTTTTTCTTTTGTTTTTACATTTTCGTTTTGAGTTGACGTTTTTCCGTTACTTTCTGTCTCTGATGATTCTTTCGTATTTTTTGCATCCTTATCTGTTTTTTCATTTGAAGAAGTATTTGTTTCTTTTTCAGTATCTTTCGTTGTTTTTGACGCTTCATCTGCACTTGTCGTTTTTGCTTCTCCATCATTTTGCGCAGTTACTTGCTCTTTCTTTTCCGTTTCTTTATCTGCTGAAGGACTACAAGCTGCCATAGTAAGCATTGTACCAATTGTTATCGATGCGATAGCGACCTTTTTCATTTTCATATAAATCCCCCTATGTTTTACATAATTTATCCTCCCCTTTACGATTCGATTCCCCCTTAAAAAATCCCTTTTCATACGAATTACCATCTTTCCGACAGTAATCTTCATAATAATACGTACAAAAACTGATAAACTCATTTTAATATTCGAGTTTCTTCTACTTCATTTTTCTACTTGCAAGTAAAAGAAAAAGAGTATATTGTCACATTAAGAATTACTATCTTCATATGACGATATACTCTTCTATCAAATTTTTATCTTTCTTGACATTTTATTTATACAAAAAAATAAAATTTTCTTTCGTTTTTTGTTTCTCAACATTTGTTAACATAATATTTTTATGAATAACCACCATTCGAGTGAATGACTTGCCCAGTAACCCATTTCGCTTCTTCACTTACTAAAAAAGAAATTAAGCGCGCAGCATCCACCGGTTCTCCTACTTTACCTTGCGGGAACTTCCATACTAAATGATGCTTCAGCTCCTCTGTAATCCATCCTGTATTCGTCGGTCCTGGATCTACAGCATTCACTGTAATCCCCTTCTCCATCGCAACTGGTGCTACTGACTTTGTAAATGCTTCAATTGCCCCTTTCGTTGCTGCATATGCTAGTTCATCTGGCATTGGACCTACTGACTGTCCTGAAGTAAGATTAATAATACTCCCGCCCGTTTTAAGTGAATAATGTTTTATAAACAATGAACTTAATAGCATAGTAGCCCGAACATTAACTGTATAATGTTTATCCAACTGCTCTACATCTAATTCCTCAATTCTCGTATGAGTAGAATATACTGCATTATTAACTAGAATAGATGGATCACCTAACCGTTCTGATACCATATAAAACAAACGATTTGGCGAATAAGACTGCGATAAATTGATTTCTGCCATTTCACATCGTACATCGTAACTTTCAATTTCCTTTTTCAGCAAAAAGGGTTCTTGATCACTCATTCCCCATGGCATCGCTTTATCATACTTTGGCCAGTACGTGAAAAAAATGTCTATCCCCTTTTGAGCAAGCACCTTGCATACAGCTGCACCAATTCCATTCAGACGAGTTGCCCCTGTTACAATTGCTATTTTCTTCACCTTTTTCTCCTCCATCTATACACAGATCCTCTGCATGAATACAGAGGATCTATCTTCTTATTGAATATTTGACAGTATACGTTCAGCACCTAATTTTAACATTTTAATAAAGATATAGTTTACAATCGTAAACATTACAAATAAAACGATAAACATAACCCAAAGTCCTACTTGAAGGAAGAAGTATAATACACTTACTCCCCCCACAATAATTAAAGCTATTAAAATATTAGCTAAAAAATTCCATAAAGTTGTATATCGACTTTTAAATAGTTTCTGCTCTGTATCCCAATGAATATCTGCAGTTTGTGCGTCCCAGCGTGTTCCGATTAAATTAATTAACAGTAACCCGTTCGCACTTAGTAAAAACCACAGTATCATGAAGACTGGAGAAATCCCAGCTACAACTGCCATCGTAATACCGAATACTGCTAAAATGATTACATTAATTAACCAAGCAGTGATTGCTTTCGCAAAAAAGATATCCGAAGCCTTTACTGGTAAATAACGATTCACAAACCAAGAGCTTCCATCTCGCGAAAATGACGTTGTTGCAATGACATTACTACCCATTAAAAATAACGATGCACAAAGGCCAACACCAATTGCAAATCCCGTTGTCTTTGGATTGTTAATATACTCTGTAATAAACTTTAAATTTCCATCTTGCACAAATAAAATAAAGAACAACATAATTGGCATAACGAAAGTTTGTACAATGCAATTTAAGAAAAATTGTGGTGTACGGAATAACGTTTTAAATTCTTTTTTCACATACGCTTTTAAATGCGAACTTTGTGCTGTTGATTTCTGTAAATCTTCCGCCGAAATAACTTGTTTCTTTGCTGTACTCGTTGAAAGTCCAATAACCCCTTTTAAATATGTACGCTCTGCTATGTAATAAAACAACACAAAGAAGACAAATGAAATAACTGCAAAGATTATTACATATAAAGGTCCCTTCCAATTTGCATTTTCTACTAATGCCACTGCTCCAAAATATGTAGTTGGAAAATAATTTGTCATTTGTACTAAAAGAGAGGATTGATTATTCGCAAGATAACTCGCAATTGCATCTTCAGAAAACGCACTTTTATTTTTCCACTGCATAAATACGTTAATTCCTACAATAAATAGTATACTTACGATTCCGATAAATATATTGCCTCGATCTTTATTTTTCGCTATATTTGTATATCTCATGATTACTGTCATAAGTAACGAAGCTAATACTAACGGCACAATCGGGAAGAGTAAGTAAATCAAAATCATGTATATGTAATATGTAATAAATGCGCCACTTTTTAACCCGTACGTAATAAAGATTGGTAATAAAATGAATGAACTCATTACGTATTGTGTAATTAATACTGTTAAAAATTTTGCCGAAATAATTTGCGCTGGTTTTAATGGTAATGGTAGTAACATTTCAATGTCATTACTGTAATAAAATACAGTTAAAATGTTCGTAATACTCATTAAAAATACCCATATACTCGCAATCGCAAGTCCCATTGCGATAATCATTCCTGGGTCTTGCCCTAATTGTTTCGTTCCCTCATACATTGCGTGCGTTATAGAACCAAACATTAAAAAGCCAACAAATAAAATAGCTGCAAATGAAAATACATACGCCCATCGCTTCTTCTTATCTGTTATGAAATCTGCATAATTTAATTTCAATAATACTTTCGTTAACGTCCAAATTTTACTCATTTCCCGTCATCTCCAAGAACATTTTTTCAAGTGATTCATTGGATTTAAAATGATCTCTCATTTCATTTAAATTTCCTTTAAACTGCAAATTCCCCTTATTAATAATCGCAACGCGGTCACATATTTTTTCTGCTACTTCTAATACGTGTGTAGAGAAAAATACAATCTTTCCTTTATCCGCATGCTCTCTCATCATTTCTTTTAAAATATATGCAGATTTCGGATCAAGCCCTGTTAACGGTTCATCTAAAATCCATACATCTGGCTCATGCACGAGCACACCAATAATAACGATTTTTTGTCTCATACCGTGCGAATAACTTTGAATTTGATCAGATAATGCATTATAAAGATCAAACTTCTTCGCTAAAGACTCTATTCGTTCTTGTCTTACTTCTTTCGGCACTTCATACATATCTGCCATAAAGTTTAAATATTCAATTCCTTTTAAACGTAAAAACATATCTGGACTATCCGGCACATAACCAAACGTCTTCTTCGCTTCCATCGGCTCTTCCATAATATTTTTTCCGTTAATCGTAATAGTCCCTTTGTCCACCCCGTGAATGCCAGTAATCATCTTAATTGTCGTGGATTTACCCGCACCATTCGGTCCTAAAAATCCAAAGATTTCGCCGCTAGGTACAGATAAACTTAAATCTTTTACTGCATAGGTAGACCCATTATAACTTTTTGACACATTCGTAATTTCAATCATTCCATCCAATCCTTTCCTTAATTACCAAATAACTATATTGATATTATAGCATACTTCTATTTTAATATTTTTACATTTTTCAGTTTATTTAACCTTTAAAATAAATATACACCCCTAATCCAACAACTAAAACGACAGCTAGTATAATATAAATCATTGTTAATCGTTTAATATTCCCCTTTGTCGCTTTGCTATAATTCGCATCACCATTCCGCCCAATTAACACCGTCGCAATGACAGTAATCACTACAAGTAATACAACGATCATGATCCAAGTTAGCATTTCTTCCTCCCCCTCCTTACAATCATTTTACAATATTATCCTCTTTATTTCGCAGCATATTTCCTCTTTTTACTATTATTATGAAGCAAACTGGAAAACTATTATTACCATTCCTATCCATACGTGATATATTTATAACATAACGTGACTTATTTCTAACACCGCAAGGAGGACCTATCATGAAAACAACTTGGATAAAATATTTAGGATTTCTCGGTTTCTTCGGTTTCCTCGGTTTTTTTTATGAAAAAGGATTGTTTACTATGTTCTGTTTCTTCTCCTTTTTCACATCGTATAGAACAGTTCAACACGATGAACTGTTTGAACAAATTGTAAATAAATCGTGTCGCAATGCATTTATCATTACATTACTAACTACCGCTATCATTATGTTTATTGAAATGTTATTTCCAAACCCGATCTTACAAGAAATTGATATCGCTCTTATTTTCGGCACACTCATTCTTACGTTCGGTTTTTCTATGTTCTTTTATGATAAACCTGTTGATGAAATGGAAGATGCACCATGGCGTTCGTAACGAGGATAAAAGAATACCGCGCCAAATTGAACATGACACAAGAAGATTTAGCGAAGCAAGTTGGTGTACGCCGTGAAACAATTAGCCACCTTGAAAAAGGTAAGTATAATCCTTCATTGCAACTCGCTCACGATATAGCGAAGGCACTTCATAGTACGATTGATGAGATTTTTTATTTTTGAGGATAAATAAAAAATACCGTCATTCTTTCCAAGAAGAATGACGGTATTTCTCATCGATTATCCATATAAAACCGCATGAAATACGCCTAATAGTAAGTATTGATCCTCCATGTAATCTCCATCATATGCATTCATCTCGATGTAATACATATCTTCCTCAAGACGAATATTCCAATCTGCGATTAAATAGCCTTTTCGTAATAATTTTCCCATTCCAAATGAAGTTTTATGAACAACATATTCTTCTGCCTTATATGTAAAGGTAAATATAAAATTTGCATCCAATAACTTTCCGTCACATACAAGTATTTCATGCTCTGCATCATTATTATCGATGTACGTTACTAAAATCTTTCTTTGGCGCTGCCTACTTACATCCTTTGCAATGACGCGAATATTGTTCTTAATATCCTTTATTTCATAAATGATATTACTACCAATTTTCGGAATAAAATCCAGCACTCTCATCAGCGTATTTTTATAATAGCCCCTTACTACGCCTACTTGCTCGCTTCCATTATAAACCTCTATCGGCGTCGTATCTGCTTTGCTATCACACGGTCGTTTGTAAGAAAGCTGCATCATTCGCTCTCCTCTTAAGTACTGATCAAACGTCACAGGATATTCTATCGCACGCAGTTCCTTATTTAGCTCATATAAATAGCATTGAACGCTCTCTACTAATGTTTCAGTAGAGATACGCTCTTGAAGTTCAAATTCTTGCCAGCTGGAAGAAACATTCCATTGGTTATGATCCTCTTCATAGAAGAAACCAAGAATGACCTCTTCACGGTCAGCCGTTTCATATTTCATAGGCACGTTTTGCCCGTGTTGAACTTGTTCCATCCACTGACCTAAATAAATGCCCAGCTCTGCAACCTTCATACATGATTTTTGAAAAAATACTCTGTCACCCATACAAATTGTTAAATCCCCTTCGATAAAACCATTTGTATAAGCAACATACCGTGGCTCATCCTTCTGCGGGAGATTCTTGTCTAACTCAAATAAAAACGTTAACATCCTTTATTCACCTCTAGTTGTTACACAGTTCATACCTAACATTGCAGCACTCTGAGAAACTATGTATATATACACATTTAATTTATGTATTATAACACGTAAATGACCTTAGTATAGAAACACTATTTTTGCTTTACGAACTCCCTCATAATAGAATAACTATCCTTTTATTATTTTTTCTTGACTTAGAGTTCACTCTAACCATTATAATCAACTCATAGTTCATTCAAAATAAAATCAATTGGACAAAATTCAGTAGGGATTGGAATAGCTAAAATCAAAAGTGGCTGACATTATCGCAGACCTGGATATTGTTATTCGAACCTTTGATTTATCTGTTACTACAATTGTATATTAAGGTACTATTCAAATAAAAAACAACGATTTCCTGTGCGTTAAGAAGTAAGTGATTCTTGTTATTTTTTCCTTATTTTACTTTCTCTTAATAGTCGTAAATCTTCTATAATTTATTTAGTACATATAAAAGAGACGAAACCTTAAAATCAGCAAATTAGAAAATAAAACAGGATGGGAGTCAATTATTATGGATCAATCAAATAAGGCATTTAGCCTAGCATTAGTAAAATCGTTAAGAGGAGAACGAGGACATCTTCCCATCAAAAATGCTTTGTCGGATATAGACATGGTGCTTGCGGGAAAACGCAGAGAGGAACTACCTTATTCTATTTATCAATTAGTAAAACACATGACCTACTGGCAAGATTTTCTCTTATTATCCGCCCAGGGGAAGAAGCCTGCATTGCCCGCCCATGTAAAAGAGAGCTGGCCTGAAGAAGAATGTCCTGCCAGTGAAGAAGAGTGGCAACAGATTATTCAGTATTTTCTTCAAGGGATTGAACAGGCATGCACGATTGCCCAAACTGTTCAATTGGACAAAATATTGGAGGAATGGCCTGGTGAGACCACTGGGGGTGTTCTACGCAATATTGCATCTCACAACTCCTACCATTTAGGAGAAATTGTGCTGATCCGCAGATTATTTAGTGCTTGGCCACCGCCAACAGGCGGATATCCAGTCTAAACAAGGAAATGGTTCCAACCTATGCCCATTAACTTAAAATTTCGAATTACTTCCAAAACGAAATTTTTACCACTTTACAGTTATTTATGAAAATTAAATTCATTTTTTTCATTATTAGGGAACAAACATTTTTTTACTTGATGGAGATAGGGTACAAAAATATACATTTCATCTCCTAACAAAATAAAAAAGATTGCTCATATCCAAAGAGGCAATCTTTTTTTATTTTTAAGCAGTTTGTAATTTGTCATTACAAACTGCTTAAAATATTATTTCGTGTTATTTCTGTTTTCCAAAACCTTCTCCACATTAACCCTCAATTTTAATTCCAGCTTGTTTAAATGGTTCTGATTTTATTTCTGTTTTCTTCAGTAAAATTGTTTTGACTTGGTGCCATCTTTTTTGTTCCATATCTTAGTATATGAAATTATATCGACGATTCATCAAATTTCAACACAATTAAAATGAGGTTGCCTTTTCTTGAACCACTCCCACAATTTCTAAAATTTGCAGAAGACTCTCCACTTCATAAGTCGGCTTAACTTCTGCCCTATTTTCTTTCAAACTCGGATTATACCAACACGTATCAATGCCGTAGTCTTCTCCACCTTTCATATCAGAAGTTAGCGAATCTCCAACCATTAGTACACTTGATTTATCCGTAATTCCGAATTTCTCAAATGCATAATCAAAAATCTCACGTGCTGGTTTTTGATGACCAACTTCTTCAGAAATAATAATATAATCAAAGAAATTACATAAAGGCGAATTTCCGATTCTTGATTGTTGCACCTTCGTATATCCATTCGTAATAATACCTAACTTGCAATCTTGTAGATTTTCACATAATTGTACTGCGCCTTCTATAAGATGTACTTCTTTCCCTAAATTTTCAAGATATACATCACTAAATTGCTGTGCATCTACGTCTATATTATGAAGTGCAAATAATTGTCTAAATCGATCTACTGCTAATTCACTTAGCGTAATCATTTTATTTTCTAAATCTCTCCATAATCCATTACTAATCTCTTTATAACTTGCAAGATAATCACTATACCCTGTAGGCATGCCGAACTGTACAAACGCATTGTGTAATGCATTCCTTTCCGTTTCAGGGAAATCTAATAATGTATCGTCTACGTCGAATAATATAAATTTGTATTTCATGATGTTCTCCTCAATTCCTATTTTAAAAGCTTCGTTCTCATTGCTTATAAACTTTTATATATTTCGTGATGAAGCGCTTTAACCCGCTCTTTATAGAATACACCTTTATCTTTTATTTTCAAATGTGCTATAAATAAGTTTGCTAGCATGACTGCTGTATCTAGTCTATAAAATAAACTAACAATATGAGGAGTAACATTAAAGATACTATCATTCTTATATCCATCTTTAAATTCATCCCAACTAACCTCATTTGTTTCAGCTATTCTCATAAGCTCCAATAATGGATGACCAATTAAAGCGTTATCCCAATCAACTATTGCTTTAACTTCTCCATTATACCCGATTAAATTGGCTGGTCGAATGTCCATATGTAATAAACATTTTACATGATCTGCTGTACTAAGAATATATTCAATTGTTTTTGTATCCGGAAGATTAATTTTACAGTTCGTGATTGTATTAAACCCTTCTATCCGTTTCACAATTCGTTCTGCTATATACTTACTAATGGGCTCTCTAATATTTTGTTTGTAATACAAACCATCAATTGGCATACTATGAAGCTTGCTCACTAACTCCCCTATTTTGCATGCGGAAATTGGCATATGATCAGCATACACACAATCCGAAATTAAAAAATCAAGTTCGATTGAAAGATGCAATCCGTGTATCCTTGGTACTGGAATACCTTTTGAATGACAATACTTAGACAGCTCCGCTTCCTTTTGCAACGAAATCCGACTGTTAAATAAGTCTTCATTTATATTTTCCACTTCCCTTTCCCACGGTACTCGAAATGCTAAAGACCCCTTTTCTGAATCTCCTTGAAAAACAATATTTTGCACTCCCGTTCCAATCACCTTTAAATCTTGAATAGCTAGTTCCTTATACTCTTGACTTAGTATTGTTACCAGCTTTTCTCTTAACCCCTCTGCTTTTACACGTGTATGAATCATTTTATCCCCCGATTCTTAAGTTCTTTTCATCCATTTTCTCCTCAGTGCACAACACATCCTCATTAACAAAATTATAACAACAATAGTAAAAGGAGGCTAATCCAAATCAGCCTCCTTCTCATTATTAATCTTCCAGCAATAACACTTTCATTTCTTCTAACGAATCTTTCGTAAAGCCAAGAGCTTTTTCGGCGTATGCTTCAACTGATCCGTATTGCTTTTTGATTCCATCAATCGCAGCTTGTAAATATTCGGCGCGCGCTTCAAACATTGCACCTAATATTGCTCTGCTCTCATCATTTTGTAATTTCGCACCTAAAAAGGCCATCATTTTTTCATTTAGCTTTTCACGGAATCCGTTACTTAATAAGTAATCTTCCATTACTGTTTTTTCCGGTACACCTAGTAAAAGTAATAAAAGCGCTGAACCAAATCCAGTACGATCTTTTCCAGCTGTGCAGTGGTTTACTAATGGTAAGTTTTCCGGGTTTTGCGCTAAGTTTAAGAAGCTCACGAATGCCTCGTTACCACTTACGAAATCTTGATTCATTTTCACAAGATACTCACCTGGTTTTCCTAACATAGAAAGGTCACCAACTTGGAAAAATTCATTTATATTTAGATCTTTCGCTAAGTCTTGCATAACTGGTAAGCACACTTGACGAGCACCCGTAATTTCTGGATTCGGCTTATGCTTCACTTCAAAGTCTGTACGGTAATCACAAATTAACTTTAAACCAGACTTTTGTAAATACGCAATATCCCATTCTGTTAGTCCTGCTAATTCTTCAGAACGGTATAATTTGCCCCATTTCACTTTACGGCCTTCTGTCGTTTCATATCCTCCCATATCACGGAAGTTAAATGCGCCTTGTAATGGCAGTCTACGCTCAGCTACTGTTACTGCTTGTCCATTACTTCCTACTAATCTAAAATATGGACGTTCATTTTCACTCGGGTTTTCAATTGTATATGATAATTCTCCATTTACCGTTGCAAGTAATTCTCCAGTTTCTTCAATATGTTCTGGTGAAGTACTCCAATAAATACGAACTTCTTCTATATTATTTTCCCATTTTATTTGTAACGTATTATCTTCATTTCTCTCTACAGTTGCTTGTAGCCAATTTCTTTGCTGCTCCATTCTTTCACCAACGCTTTCTCTTATAGTCAAATCTTACTCTATTGTATTATAGGAATAACTACTTTGTCGTTCTCATTTTTCTTTTTATCTTACAAACAGGCGAAAAGTTCTTTTACTTGTTCAAAATTTGTACACGGGTTCCCACTAGATGTGTCCCAGAGTATATCTTAAAACTCCCTCACATACCGCTCAGTACAACTCAGCAACTGACATCCGTTCTTTTCAAAAACATCCTTCATCCATTCATTTTGTATATTTGTCTCACCAATATAATAAGATGCACCTATTTCCTTTAAGACAAACATCGCACCTGCAAATAATGCCTCTTCATATCCCTTATTACGCATATTTGGAGTAACTGCGAAGTACATAAGTTTCCCTTCTTCTAACGTACCTCTTTCAATATGCGGGATTACAATTCCTATCTGCTTTTCATCGACACTCGCTGTTAAGCAATGTTCTTTCCATTGCTCACCAATTTCTTGTAGCATCATATGCACAACTTGATCATGAGCGACTGGTTCTCCCGTCGCTTCATTCCACAGTGAATAAAAAGCCTCTTCTCCAACTTCTTCAATAAGCTTAAAATCAATTTCACTTTCTACATCTTCTACTTCATATATATCTTTAAATACAATCATGTTTTCCGTAACATATTCAAATGAATACGTTTCAAAA
This sequence comes from Bacillus cereus group sp. BceL220, assembly GCF_051776965.1. Taxonomy (NCBI): domain Bacteria; kingdom Bacillati; phylum Bacillota; class Bacilli; order Caryophanales; family Bacillaceae; genus Bacillus; species Bacillus cereus group sp. BceL220. Next base: position 459,978 of record NZ_JBPWBC010000004.1, read on the forward strand.
CATTTTTTATACACATCATAATTTGGACTTTTTGAAGAGATTTCAAAATATAGTTTTTCTAATCCATCTTTTTTAGCTTCAACAACGCAATATTGCATCATTTCCTCTAATTGCTCTTCTGTAAAAATCTCTGCATTATTTTCTTTTATCATAATAGAAGAAACATTTCTTCTTATTTTAAAATATTTTTCTAACTGTTCTATCGTCGTCATATTCTTCCCTCATCTATATCATACTCGAATTTCTAATCGTTCTCCTTGCATGAGCAGGATTGTCCTTGAATATATAGAATACTAGAAAAGATCGCATCTTTAAAGTGCGGAGGAGGTTCTCCAGTGGATATTACAGCATTGCAACAACAGTTAGAGCTTATACAACAAAATGACTATACGCAACTACAGCATATAGACGTAAATGAGTTAACTTTGAACATGCTTCAGTATATCGGAACGACTGATAGCTACGTTCGTTACCAACTTATATATAAATGTTTTGCGCATTTCATTCATCATGAATTCCTTATGGATGATCAACTGAAATTACTTCTGCAAACTTGTTTAAGTGATGAGTATTTATATTGTGACATTTACTCCCCACATACAGATGGGGTTTTCACACGTTCTTACACTGTTTCGTTAATTGCGTTAATACTCCAATTCGCTAATTCGCACTACTTTTGTACAGAGGAGGATATCGAAGAAATAAAAAATAAACTCATTACTTACACAAACTTAGAAACAGATTTTCGGGGCTATATCGAAAATAAAGGATGGGCTCATTGTCTTGCTCACGTATCTGATGCCTTTACTGAAATTGTTCATAATACGTATACCACTTTTGAATGGTACGAAGAATTAATTCATTGTTTATTAAATAAAATCTTTATTCCATCTGACCTTTTTCATAATAACGAAGATGAGCGCATCGTTACTCCATTACTAGCAATGCTGTATCATGATTTTCCTCAAAACGAGTTAATTTCTATTATTCAAAAAAAAATAAAAAGGCTTCCTCAAATTAGAAAACGCCTTTCGCTTAATGAATATTGTATTTTATGCGCCAACATTAAAACCTTTTTACGCACATTATTTTTTAGAACGAAAGATGACCATAACTTAGCCTTTACAGCACGTAAAACAGAAAGAATGTTAAAAGAACTTCCTAACTATTATTAAATACAAGGAGCAATGACATGGGTTATATTGAAGATATGAGAAATCTAGTAGGAAATCATCCACTTATTTGAATAGGTTCGCACGCCATTATAGTAAATGAAAAAGATGAAGTATTGCTGCAGCTCCGTACAGATTTTAACCGCTGGGGCATTATTGGCGGTGCTTTAGAATATAACGAAACATTAGAAGATGCTTTAAAACGAGAAGTGTTTGAAGAAACTGGACTTATTATTAAAAATCCAGAACTATTCCGTACATACTCAGGGCCAGATTTCTTTCAAATCTATCCAAATGGCGATCAAGTACACGGTGTACTCGTTGTTTATATTTGCCGAGAATTTTATGGGGAGCTTGTATGTGATAAAACTGAGTCAAAAGAATTACGTTTCTTTCCGCTTGATGAGTTACCTAGTACTCTTCATCCAGTCATTGAGAAGATTCTTCGCGATTTTCATCACTCCAATAAAAAATAGAAATCAAACAACCTCATTTCCCATCATTACAACGTGAAATGAGGTTGTTATCGTTCACCGTAAATCCCTATTTCCCCAAAATGATATTAACGCTCTCTTTTTACAACTTTATATCCCTTTATAAAAAGGATAGTTATATAAGAAACAATAAATGAAAGAATAGTATACATGCCCACCCAAAAGAAAAATGCTGGATCGTGCACTGTAACATTTAACATAAGAAAAATAAGAAATGTTACTATTGGCATCACATAAAATGTACCTACTTTATATGCTCCAGCTATTGAAACAATACAAACAAGCAATGGATATATACAGAAAATAAAAATGATTTCACTCAACGTTATGTCCCCCTTTCTGCAGAAATAATAGGTTTCTCGTACACATTTGGGGGAACAACAAAATTTTATTTTTTATCAATTATTAGTAAATATAATGTTAGATTGTTATCTCAATCTGATTTCCTTCAGGATCACTTACTACACTTTCATAATAACCATCCCCTGTAGTACGCGGCCCGTTTAACACTGAGTATCCTGCTTCTCTTAATGTATTAGTTAATTCGTTCACTTTTTCTTTACTATCTACTGAAAAAGCAATATGCGCATATCCTATTGTTTGTGTTTGTACTTTCTCGTCTATCCCTACCTGCTTCATAAGTTCTAGACGCGCACCGCCTTCAAAAGTTATGAAATAAGATTCAAACTGCTTTTTCGGATTGTGATATAAGCTATTTTCTTCACCACCGAAGTACTGTTTATAAAAATCACGCATTCTTTCTAAATCATTCACCCAAATTGCTACATGTTCAATTTTCATAATCGACACCTTTTCTTTTATGTTATTCAACTGGCAATTGGATGCTTCATTGCCAGTACATTTAATTTTCTTTATTTGTTCTCGTAATCATAAGATCAAGTCCAAGGCTTTTTAACCCATATAAATAATCTTCTTTCCAGTTGCTCACTGTTATTTTCGGAATATGTTCTGCCGGAATGTACTGCGGACAACTTTTTACAATCTGATCTATTACAATTTGGTTCACTTCATCATCACAGAAGATGAATCCATGAGGGTTAATAATAGCTATACATGTAGCTATTAAACGAGTAATAGCATCTATATTATATTCCTCTGGATTATTCGAATCTTCACTTCTCAAAGCTTGCAAGAAATTTTTATTATCGTACTGCGGGACGAAAGATATCTCTCCTGAGAAAAATGTGCTTCCGCGTACGACATCTCCATTTACCATAATCCCCGCACCTGGGCCATTTTGACCTGAATACAAATATACAAGAGAGGAATTTTCATTGTTTCCAGTATTTTTATGATAGCCGAGTACTGCAGCATTCATATCGTTTTCTATTACTACTGGTATAGAAAACAGTTCCTCCAAGTGACTTTTCAAATTAAAATTTTGGAACTTTTCATATCCAGGAATATAGAAAATACGCCCATTATCGACAGCACCAGGAACACCAATTGAGATTGAACTTATCTTTGGAAACGTAGCTATAAGACTTTCTATATGTTCTGTCAATACACTTAGACCCGTATTGATTAATGCACTTGAAGTACTGCCTTGTTCTTTTACTTCCCCTAAACAGTTAAAAATTGTATAGTTCGTCTCATTTTTTTCTAAAAATATCGCTAAACCTAACATATATTCTGGATTATATTCATATCGTTTTGCTCTTCTTCCACCACTTGAATCATCTAAACCGGCTAAAGTGACTTCACCGTCTTGTTTCATTTTTTCTATAAATTTACTTATCGTTGGAAAACTGATTTCTAATGTATTACTAAGTTCAACTTTCGTTGCACTACCTCGCTCTAGAAGAGCTGTACGAATGCCGCGAAGGATCGTCTCTTTAATCGATTTTTGAGTAACAAATTGTTCACTCAAATCGCTCACCACCTTAATCAACATACTTATTAAACACTTTTAATAAGTTGCGTTGACAATATATCATACATCATTTTCTAAAGCAATGAACACTCCCCCACTTAGCAAAGCTTGAAGTGGGGGTTTCTAACGTTTCGACCTAACGGACGATTAACGTCAGGGGAGTTAACACATTAGCGAGCTGTTTCACGCTTAACCCCTCTATCCCATTTGTCCATGCATTTGGGATTACTTTTCGTAAAATGTTAGCCGCAGCATTTACATCTGCATGAATTAAAGTTTTATTTGCTGAACGATATATGCCGCGCTTTATTCGTTTTCCTGAAAAAGTTGTATTTTGGTCATTTTCTCCATACGTTGGAATGAAGTCGTTATCCAGAAAACTTGCTTTCGATGTATATGATTCTTCAGTTACAACAACTTGAATGCCTACAGCATTTGCTTTGTATGTAATCATTTGAATCAGTAAATTATGCGGGATATGACAAAACGATTCGTTATTTCTTTTTCCCATATTCGTTTCTTGTTTCCAACTTTTGTTTTGACCAATAACGATTTTACAAACTTCTTCTTGAGCTAGTTTTACGATATGGTGACTAACTTTATGGAAGACGTCTTTTATTTTCAAGTAACGTTTTTGATGAAGTTTTTCTATCCTTTTAGAAGTAAAAGGTCCTTCATTCGTTTGTTTTCCATTTCTAAGAATGCTTGTAAAATGACTCTTCATTTTGTTGTAATATTGATTTATGCTTTTGATATGTTTGCCCTTAACAAGGACAGGTTTCATACCTGTGTTTGTTACGATGGTTGCAAGGTTATCAATCCCTAAATCAATACTCATATAACGAGCATTCTCTTCAATCATTTGTTGTTCAGAAGGAACATCAATTACCAACTCCACTACATATTCATTGTATTTTGGAATCACACGAACTTGTTTCAGTTTACCTTCAGTGAAACCTAGTTTCCCAATATTTAATTGCAATTTCGTCTTTGGAAACTTTAAAAATCTACCGTTTTTAATGATGCAATCTTGGTTTGTATACAGAATCTCTTTTTCAGAAGAACGAATATACTTTGGAATCCTAGGCGTTCCAGCATATTTGTTTGGATTCTTTTTATAGTCTTTTAAACTAGCAAAAAAAGATTTCCAATTTTGGAACAAACCCTTCATGATTGACTGGCTACATTGCGTAGGCAAAGCTCGATAATCATTTTGAATCATAGCCTTAAATAGTGCATCTAGAAAGTTGTAATCTACATAAGGTTTTTCAAAATTAGGTTCTGAAAACAAATTACATGTAATCTCTTTCTGTTCTTCTTTAGGCTTTAATTTCTCTTTTTCCAATTTCTTCTGATAGGCAAGAAGTTGTGTGTCATTCATCTTATCAATATTTTTATGAATATTATCCAGAACTTCTTTTTGCAAAGGCTGCAACTCTTTTTCTTGTGTTAATCCAGTGTACACCTGGCGTATATAAAAGTTTGTGGTGTTGTACATGTTCTTAGCGTTATGACAACATTCTTGAAAATAAGAATACATACGATGCCCTTTTTTAATCCAAATTTGAAGAGTTTTATAGTTTGACGGATTTTCCTTTGTCATTTTATTCACCTCCTTGTTAAGGATATTATAGCAAAACAGAACGTATGTTTCTGTTGTTTTCTTGAAAATAAAATATTTCTTTCGATTCACCTCACCACCTTCACTTACGTTTAGAGGTGGGAGTCCTCTCGAAAGGCATGATAGAAACTTACAGCAAACGAGAAAACCGGCAAAACAAATACGAAAAAGAGCGTTTCAAGAAGTAAGTAATGTCTTCGTACGATTTTCCGTACTATTTTTCTTTATATGAAACATCTTTCACCTTTTCTATACGATACGACATCTGTTTATTCATGCACTCATAAAAAACGATTTCTATAAGTCTATCGTTTTAATAACTTTAGCTGGGTTACCACCAACAACTACATTATTAGGTACATCTTTTGTCACAACTGCCCCTGAAGCAATTACAACATTATCTCCAATTGAAATACCAGGGTTAATAATAGCTCCTCCGCCAACCCAAACATTGTTACCTATCTTTACCGGTTTTCCATATTCTTTGCCAGAGTTTCGTTCCACCGGATGTAATGGATGAGTAGCAGTATAAATGTGAACACCAGGTGCAAACATACAATTATCACCGATTCGAACTTCACAAACGTCCAAAATCACACAATTGAAATTTGCGAAAAAGCTCTTTCCGACATGAATATTGTAGCCGTAATCACAACGAAAATCAGGATTAATTTGTGCTTTCCCATCAGTTGAAGAACCTAAAAGCTGATTTAATAACGTAAAACGCCTCTCATCTCCTGTCTCCATCGCCTCGTTATAAAGGCGTGTTAAACGTTTTGCCTCCACCCTATCAGCCACCAATTCTTCGTCATCCGCAATATACATTTCTCCTGCCACCATCTTTTCTTTCTCCGTTTTCATACATTCATCTCCTTTTTTATTGAATAGGGCCAACTTATTAAACACCTTTAATAAGTGACTTTAACTTTACTTATTAAACATGTTTAATAAGTAACCCTATATTAGCATATTTTTTCATATATGCAACTAATAAGTTCGGAAAAGAAGTGCGAACTCCTTGCTCTACGTATCAATATGAAGAATAATTTATATCGAAAAACGAGGGAACGCTCAGCGCCCCCTCTCAAATCCAATCCGTTTTTTAATTTCCGCTAAATTTACCCTCGCGATTTTTCTTGCTCGCTCAGCACCTTTTTCTAACGCTTCATATAATAAATTCGGCTCATTCATATACATTGCGTACTTTTCACGAGGTCCAGCTAACTCACGATCTACAATGCGAAACAACTCTTTTTTCACATCTCCCCATCCGATTCCAGTCTCATATTTTTCACGTAATGACTGTACTTCGTCTTCTGTCGCAAATTCTTTATAAATTGTAAATAAGATTTCTAGTTCTTTCGGTTCATTTGGAAGTGAAGAATCTGTTTTGATTTTAAATATTAACTTTCGTAGTTTTGCTTGCTCTGCAAATAATGGGATCACATTTCCGTAACTTTTACTCATCTTCCTTCCATCAAGACCAGGTAAAATGGCACCTTCTTCTTGTATGACATACTCCGGAAGCGTAAATGTCGTGCCGAATGTATGATTAAAATACGTCGCAATATCACGCGCAATTTCAATATGCTGAATTTGATCTTTCCCGACTGGTACATGAGTTGCTTGAAATAATAATATGTCAGCTGCCATTAAAATCGGGTACGTATATAATCCCATATTCACTCCCGCATCTACCTCTAAACCCACTTCTTTATTTTGCTCCACCCTCGCTTTATACGCGTGAGCACGGTTCATAAGCCCTTTCGGAGTTAGGCAAGCTAATATCCAAGCTAATTCTAGAATCTCCGGCACTTCTGTTTGCCTGTAAAAAATAACATCTTCTCCAAGTCCGAGTGATAACCAAGTAGCTGCTACCTCTTTCGTATAACTACTAAACTGACTTGGGTCATGTACAGCATTTAACGCATGATAATCAGCTATAAAATACAGTGCTTTTCCTTCATTCTTCTTTGACATTTGTAATGCAGGTTTAATCGCCCCAATATAATTCCCTAAATGCGGATAACCTGTCGGCTTAATTCCTGTTAACATTATTTTTTCGCTCAACCTAACTCCTCCTCTCCAAAAATAAAAAGAGCCCTCATCCTATAAAAAGGACGAGAGACTCCCGCGGTACCACCTTAATTAGCTATCATCATAGCTCACTTTAACTTCTTAACGTGAAGTAACCGTCTTTGCTTACTCATTTCAGCAAGAAGCTCCAGAGCCCATTCCACATTCATCCCTTACTGATTTCCACCACACATCAGCTCTCTGAAAAGTTTCGAATATATACTCTTCTCTTTCATTGCTTTTCGTTATTTTTTACAGTTTATCACATTTGACTTTCAAATAAACCTAAATTTCTCGTTTTATATAGCAGGAATTTCCACTTTAATTGTCCAATACTATATAGGTTTGCAGAAATACTCGAAACAACTTTGGAGGTTTTTTCATGGTAAAGTATATATCTATTTTAGGTTCAACAGGATCCATTGGCACATCTGCATTAGCTGTCGTTTCAGCCCATCCTGAACATTTTAAAATCGTCGGTTTAACCGCAAATTATAATATTGATCTTCTTGAACAACAAATCGAAACGTTTCAACCTCGCATTGTAAGCGTTGCGACAAAAGAATTAGCGGACACGCTTCGTACACGAATTTCAACCAACACAAAAATTACATATGGAACTGACGGTTTAATTGCGGTAGCTACTCACCCTGATTCAAATCTTGTATTAAGTTCCGTCGTTGGTGTTTCGGGATTACTCCCAACAATTGAAGCATTAAAAGCGAAGAAAGATATCGCCATTGCTAATAAAGAAACTTTGGTTGCAGCTGGACATATCGTAACTGAACTTGCGAAACAAAACGGATGTCGTTTAATTCCAGTTGATAGCGAACATTCAGCTATTTTCCAATGTTTAAACGGAGAAAATAATAAGGAAATTGAAAAATTAATTGTTACAGCTTCTGGCGGTGCTTTTCGTGATAAAACACGTGAAGAAATGAAAACATTACAAGCGAAGGATGCTTTAAAACACCCAAACTGGCTAATGGGTGCAAAACTAACGATTGATTCTGCTACGTTAATGAATAAAGGTTTTGAAGTAATGGAAGCTAGATGGCTATTCGATATTCCTTATGAAAAAATTGATGTTATGATTCATAAAGAAAGTATCATTCACTCTTTAGTGGAGTTTATTGATGGATCAGTTATGGCGCAGCTCGGTGCCCCTGATATGAGAATGCCGATTCAATATGCGTTTCATTACCCTACTCGGCTACCTTCTTCCTATGAAAAATTAAATTTACTAGAAATTGGTAGTTTACATTTTGAAAAACCAGATTTAGCGACGTTTCCTTGCCTACAATACGCATATGAATGTGGCAAAATCGGTGGTACTACTCCCGCTGTATTAAATGCAGCAAATGAAATTGCAAATGCACTGTTCCTTAAAAACGAAATTGCCTTTTTCGATATTGAAAAAACAATTTACAAAACAATTGAAGCTCATCATAACGTAAAAGATCCTTCATTAGATGCTATTTTAGAAGTAGATCAATGGGCACGCCAATATGCACATCAATTGTTAATAAAAAAGACCTAAAACAGAGCGTTATTATCAAGACCTAAATTGTAAAAGTCTTAAATAATAAAGGGTGATACATATTATATATATATGACTAATATGTATCACCCTTTAACGGAACAACTATGATTGTTGCTTTTAAATAAAGTCGCGTTGTTTTGAATAAAGCGCGACTTTATTTAAAAGTTACGATGTTTGGCCTTTGTTAATTAAAGAATTCTAAGTGAATTTTAATCAAACATTTTTATAAAAAAAGAATTTTTATTTGAATAGAAAATAATCCATTTTTATTAATCTTTCTTTCAAAACGGAACTCAAAACCCTTATTTACCGTAAAGTACGGGTTTTGAGTTCCGTTTATTAGAATCCAATAATGGGTGCAGTAGAGATATGTGAAAACAGGTTATATCTTTACTTGTATTTCTAATCTGTATTTAAATCATGCTGTTACCTTTTACTAGAATTAAAATAACGTTTTAAATTACATAAAAGGAGTGGGATCTAGTTATAGTACTAAAGCTTACTCCTTTTATTATTTAAAACCATGCCTTTTTAAGTAATTTTACTCCTAAAGTAATTTCTTTGTGAGATAAACCTCCAAAAGCTAATTTAATAATTGGTCTATCAATATAATTATTAACAAAATATCTGGATGTCGGGCCTATCTCTACACCATTTTTATACGCCTGTTTTATTAACCAATCCTCTGATTTTTGCAAATGCACCTTTATGAGTAGATACAATCCTGAATTGTGACCGATAATAGTTATATCGTTACCGAAATGTTCGTTTAAGGTAGAAATTAAATGTTCCATTTTTTTTCTATAAATATTACGCATTCGTTTTATATGTCTATACCATTCATTCTCCTTCATAAATTTTGCCATGGCAATTTGATGTATCGTTGATGCTGTATTCTCAAAACCTTTAAAGTGTTCTTTATACTTTATTAATAGTTCTTTTGGCAAGACCATATAGCTTAATCGTAGACCTGGCAAAAATGCTTTTGAAAAATTACCGATATAAATTACCCTATTTTGATCAATAGATGCTAATGAAGGAAATGGGCGTTGTGTATATCGAAATTCACTATCATAATCGTCCTCTATTATATACCCCTTCTTTTTTTTAGCCCATTGAATAAGTTGTTGTCGTTGTTGAATAGACATGCTTACTCCATAAGGGCTGTGATGAGATGGGGTTACATAAATTAGTCTAGCTTTTAAATTACTTAACTCAGATAATTCAACTCCATTTTCATATACTGGGAGAAATTCAAAAGAAAAATGATGTAGTTTAAAAACTTCTCTAGCGCCCCAAAAACCTGGGTCTTCTAAAATAATGCTCGAGAAATCACTTTTTAATACATGACCAATATAAGTTAACATTTGTTGTGTACTGCTACCTATAATGATAGATCCTTGATCCGTACTCAATCCTCTAGACTCTAATAAATATTTTGCGACTTGATCTCTAAGAATTGCTTCTCCAAATGGGTCACCATATGTATATAAAAGGTTTTCTTCCATGGAATGATTCACAAACCTTTTCCATGTATTTTTTGGAAACATTTCTTTTTCCACTGTATCTACTTTGAAGTTAATGGTAATTTCTTTACTGATTTGTTTCTCATCTTTTTGTTTAACTTTTTTTCTTCTTTGATATAAATTTGGTTCTAATTCATTAACAAAAAACCCCCTTCGATTTTCGCCACGGATATATCCTTCAGCTGCAAGCTGATCATATGCTAATAGTGTCGTATTTCTACTGACATTGAGTGAATCTGCAAGCTGACGTATCGAAGGTAACGATTCATCTTTTTTTAATACCCCCTTTTCAATGAGTAATTTGACATTTGTATAAATTTGTTTATATTTAGGGATACTTTTTTCAAAAGTAAACAAGAAGTTTTTCATATAGCCCTCATCTGACATGTGATTTTTTATAAAACTGTACCTTTATATATGTCAGTCAACATCTTATAATATTATTAATCAATTCACAAATTAATTAATTCTTTTAAAAAGGAGAAACAAATGCACTTACATTTTATTATTCATGAAATATTTGAAGGACCAGGGGCTTTTCTAGCATGGGCAGAGATGAATGGACATGTGGTCAGTTATTCAAGAGTTTACGAACAAGAACCACTTCCTTATAATATCGAAGACATAGATTTACTCATAGTATTAGGTGGACCACAAAGTCCTAGTACAACGAAAGAAATGTGCCCGCATTTTGATGCAGTCGCAGAAATATCAGTCATCAAAAAATGTATAGAGGCTAATAAAGCTGTTATAGGAGTTTGTTTGGGTGCCCAGTTAATTGGTGAAGCCTTAGGTGCATCTCATGAACATAGTCCGGAAAAAGAGGTAGGAGCCTTCCCTATTACTTTAACTGAAGAAGGAAAAACGAATGAACTTTTCTCTCATTTCGCTACTACAAGTACGGTTGGCCACTGGCACAACGATATGCCTGGTTTAACTAAAAACAGTAAAATATTAGCGTTTAGTGAGGGGTGTCCACAGCAAATTGTGGAATATAGTGAACTCGTTTATGGTTTCCAATGCCATATGGAGTTTACTCCTGAATTAATAGAATTATTAATTCAACATTCTGAACAAGAACTAGAAAAGTATAAGGAAAATCGTTTCGTTCAGTCTCCAGAGCAATTAAAAAATAATAATTATACACCAATGAATAATCAGCTATATACTTTTTTAGATAAACTTACTAGCCTTTATCAGCTAAAATAAAATATTAATTATTTCACTAACTAAAAAACAGTTATATTAATCACTTACTCTATGGAAAATATAACACTTCTTTCAACTTACTTATGATATTGCAAAGGTTTTAAAAGCGCCTATCGAGACTCTGTTTTGGTTTGAAGAGTAGATTAATTCTAGTACAAGTATGTGAAATTTTGTAATTGATATGTTCATGAGTTTTAATCAATCTGTTTTATAAAATCAACATTCAAACTTTTAACATGGGAATCCATTTTGATTAATTGTTTTCAAAATGGGTTCTTTTTAGTGCTCATTCAAAAAGGATTTTCAAATCATTTCTAATCAAACCTTATTTCATCTCAACAGTTCTTTAATACCGATCATTGTTACTGTTTAAACCATAATTTTTTAATCTCCGACAAAGATTTTTTTGGAATAAACAGACAAAAAACTCTAGTTCTTGGATTGGGCAGTCTTCTTAAATTTCTAAATATGTCTTAAATAATTCAGTTGTTTTCATTTTCCATCTTACTACTTCTTTTCCTTGATAGTTAACCTTTATCCAATCCATGATTTCCTTCATTGCTGGCATCACTGGAAATCCCTCTTGATTCAGTAATATATATCTTTTGTTGTTATTCTCTATAAGAACCTCTTTTACCCTCATAGCACTTCATTCCTAAAAAATATTAACGGCTTGGTCTAAAGACAGCTCTACACCTCCCACTATGACCTACGTCCGCCAACTAGATTGCGCTTATTTTATGAATAATTCATATATATTAAACTATATTTTTAATAACTGTATAACTAACCTAATATGTATAAGAAAAGAGGATATATGCTCATATATTGAACATAATATCCTCTTACTAGTTTAGTCTATTTAAATAATACTGTTTTAGCTATTTTTTCACGTATTCAACTTAACAAATCTATACCCGTGCGTCACTAACACTTTTAATATCGCATACCCTGGAATTGCTAAAATAATCCCCATAATCCCAAATAAATTTCCGGCAGTTAAAATAATAAAAATGATAGTAATCGGGTGAATGTCTAATTTTTTCCCCATAACTTGCGGAGAAATAAATTTCCCTTCTGCTAATTGTACGACCATCATAACGATAATTACTTTTAGAACCATTGCTGGCGAGTCAATAAATGCAATAATTAATGCTGGTGTAATTGCGATGATTGGCCCAACGTACGGAACGATATTTACAATCATCGCTAAAATAGCAAGTAGTACCGCATATTTAATACCGATAATAAGGTAACCAATTAATAGCATAATACCGATAAATAAGCTAACGATAATTTGCCCTCTAATATACGAGCTAATCGCATAATGCATATCATCTAGTATTCTCATCGCTGCTGGTTGTCTTTGCTCTGAAATAAACTTTAAAAAGTGGTTCGGTAATTGTTCACCATCTTTTAAAAGATAGAACAATATAAACGGAACCATTACAAACGTTAAAACGACCTCTGTAACAGTACTTAAAAATCCAGTTACATTTCCAGTTACTGATGATAGCGACTTCGTAAAATCAACTGTGTAGTCTTTTACCATACTCGCTACATCAATATTTAAATTCTCTTGAATTTTGCCTAGTAAATTACTTTCCCCGAATCTACGTGCTGCTCGTTCAATTTCATGACCGAAATACGGTAAGTTATCTATTAATGCATCAATTTGATCTTTAATAATCGGGATTACTGTTACAACTAAAAATACAAATAATCCTAGTACTATTATATATATAGAAGCGATTGATACGATTCTGGAAACACCTTTCTTTTCTAAAAGCGAAACGAATGGATGCAAAATATAAAATAGCACTCCCGCTAATAATACGGGGAAGAAAATTGTTTTTAAAAAGACGATAAACGGAGTAAAAACAAAAGAAATTTTCGTTAGCAGTAATATGTTAATAAACAATAACGCAAAGCCGAGTAACACCGCTAAATAATTTTGTTCTCTAAAAAACTTTTTCAACTTATCTCTTTTTCTAATATTTAATTTCTCCAATGAAACCACCTCTTCGAATGATGAAAAGCCCTTATTCAGGGCTTTTCATCATGATCTATATCTTTATTTTCTTGCAGCTTTCACTACAAATGATACAATAAGAATTAATACGATTGCACCTAATAATGCTGGCACGACATGAATCCCACCAAATGATGGCCCAAAAGATCCAAATAATCTACCACCTAACGAAGCACCTAACAAACCTGCGATAATATTTCCAAACATACCACCCGGAAAATTTTTACCCGTTATAGAACCTGCAATTGCACCTATAATAGCACCAACTATTAATGTGATAATCCATCCCATCTTTAGTCCTCCATTTCTATTATAGTGTATTTCTTTTTGATACTAAATTGTTATGTAACTATTATAATTATTATATCCAATAAAGAAAAATCTTGTCAAATCTATGAAAATAAAGTCTATAAGGAGGTTTTACCCTATGATTCAAAAATTAGTAACAACTTCTCACAACATCGCTACTTCTATTTTAAACATTCAAATACCCGCTTATGAAATTGAAGCAAAATATATAAATAGTACGGCTATTCCTCGTCTTTATGATACTGTAGCCGATATTCAATTATGTGATGAAATTTTTTACGGCTATTTTTATGAAGATACACTTGCTGGGTTTATTTCTTTTAAAATGGATGAAGAGGAAGTTGATATTCATCGTTTAGTAGTATCCCCCGATCATTTTCATAAAGGAATCGCCACAAAACTACTACTTTATGTATTTGACATGTTCTCCCCTTCACAAACATATATTGTACAAACAGGGAAAGAAAATACACCTGCTCTGTCTTTATATAAAAAACATGGATTTATTAAAATAAATGATATTATATTACCCGATGGAGTGGTTTTAACCTCACTCAAAAAATCAGAAAACATAAAATAGTTTGACTCATCAATTTATTTATGTTATCCTTTACTTTATAAATCCTTTTGCTGAGTCCAAATTTTGGAGCGGGGGAACCATTTTTGTAGCCATGCTACTTGGGGCGAATCTTATTTAAGTAGGGAAACTCTCACTTCCCGAGTCCGACAGCTAACCTCGTAAGCGTAATGGGAGAGGAAGGTGCTTTTTGCCTATGTTACACAGTGTACCTCCTTAATTATAAATATGGGATCGATACCAATAGACACCTATATTTATAGAAAAGGAGACATGTATAATGTTACGTTTATCTGATCACGCAATAAAAATGATGGAGCAAAGACTTCGACTCGAACAACATCGCACATATCAAGCTAATAAAGTTGTAGATAACTTACATCACAAATACTTCTTTCAACATATTTTTCAACCGAAAAGATAAAGAAAAAAACACAAGGTGTGTCTATACAGACATTCCTTGTGTTTTTTATATTCCTTATAGTATTCTCACTACATTTAAACTTGCCGTAATCGCACCTGCTATAGTCGTCACATGCCCTACACCTAACGGGCCATTTTGTAATATTAATGTTGAATTAGCACTCGTTACATTCACAAGAAGCGTATTTGAAATGATAGGCTTCTTTTTATAAAGCACTTTACTTTCTCGCCTTAATAATAAAAGTCGTTGGCACCATTCTAGCTTTATATAAAGAATAATATTTCGTAGATGGCTCAGCTCGTTCTTCATCAAATGAGCTAGATGGTTCAGGCTCCTCTATTCTCTCAATTGTAAACCCCGCTCTATTTAACTCATTTATGTATGTACTTATTTTTCTCTTATATAATGTCGCTTGTACATTTTCTCCTTTAAATGTTTCAAACGTAATAGGTGTTTCCTCATGGTATGAAGACTTTAAAACAATTACTTCTGTACCATACTGTAAGTTTGAATATACTGGGTGCTCCCAGCTAAAAATAAAACTTCCTCCTGGCTTTACATACGAATAAATTAGTTCCAACGTTTTTCTTAAATTCGAAGTCCAACCTAATGCATAAATGGAATATACAATATCAAAATACCCTTTTGGAATATCTCCTTCTTCTTCCATTGCTCCGCATATTAACTTTGGATTCCAACACTTTAAAGTTTCATTTGCTGTTTTAATTTGTTCACTTGAAAGATCAAGACCCCATACTTCCTCTGCCCCATGTTCTGCCATATATTGCAACGAATGCCCACTTCCACATCCAATATCAAGAACCTTTTTATTTCTAATTGAATCAAACAAATGAATCTCTTCTTCAGACGCTGTATACGGACCATATTTCGGTAAACAATCCACTTGAAAGAAATATGGCGCTACTGTATCCCAACACTTTTTATTTAAAGCTAACATTTGTGTCCCTTTCATATTCTACATTCCCCCATCCAATTTTCTTCCCCTAATATAAATTACACATTATAACCTGTTCTTCCTTTTCTCTTCGCTCGGTAGTTTTTCACTTTCGCGATCGTTCCGCACGCTCTTCCTCCTTCTTCTCCAGCATACATACCGCACCATCTTTTACTTCCATTACGCGAATGATCATAAAATACCCAACGACAATCTGGGCATGCTTTTAACCTTCCCCACAAATTTTCTTGAATCGCCATTAAAACAACGCTTAATACTTTTGTATATACATTCTCTTCGTGCACAGGCTCATATGTAATACCTTTCATATCTTCTTTTACATGTACATGAAATGGGTATTTCTCTAACCACTTTTGCAATGATCCTTCGCCTTCAACGGTTAACCGAATATCTTCTCGAAAACTTTTTAATTCCTCTATCGTATGAAATGGAACCTCTTCATGAAAATATTTTTTCATAAAGAGCTTTATATCCTCTTCTGTTTGCAGGAAATCAATTGGCTCTCTCGTATCGTTTGGTATTTTCCATGTATTTAAAAATTCCCGAATATATTCTAATTCATTTGGTGCATTTTGATTCAATTCCATCCACCTTCTTCTTAAAATTTACTTTTTTCTGACTTTATGTATAATTATAATATAAAATAGTTAACCATTAAATAATTTTACTGGTTACAATATTAGGAGGAGTTCTATGAAAAGTTTCTCAATACCGATACGTTTCATGCTTATTTCTTCATTTTTTATGTCTTTTGGGTATTTTGCAGTATACGCATTTTTAGCTATTTATCTATTAAGCTTTCTTCATTTTTCTGCTGTTCAAGTAGGAACAGTGTTGACGGTTATGACAATCACATCACGAGTTGTCCCATTATTCTCAGGATTAATTGCTGACAAAATAGGCTATATCATTATGATGATAGCCGGATTATTTTTAAGAGGAATCGGATTTATCGCTTTAGGAATATGCTCTGATTTCTATACAACTTCTATTTCTTCTGCACTTATTGGCTTCGGAACCGCATTTTACGAACCTGCTGCGCGCGCCATATTCGGCTCACAACCAGCTCATATGAGAAAAAATTTATTTACATATTTAAACCTTAGTTTTAATTGCGGTGCAATAATTGGACCAATTGCAGGAGGGTTCTTACTCTTACTCGATCCAATCTATGCTTTTTCTCTAACAGGATCTCTTATGCTGTTATTTGCTTTTATCTTTTACTTACTTAAAAATCACTTCCAAGTCACTACTGAAAATACGTCTATTACATTAGGGCTACAGGCTATCTTACAAAACAAATCTTTCCTTTTGTTTTCATTTATTATGATTTTCTTCTATATTATGTTTACTCAGCTTACTGTCGCACTTCCACTTCATATGAAAAACATTAGTAATAGCAACCAGCTTGCTACACTAGTTATTACGATAAATGCAATAACAGGCGTCATATTTATGATATTATTTCGAAAACTATTTCATAAATACAATACACTTTCGATTATTAAATACGGTGTTTTATTAATGAGTATTTCCTTTTTACTCATTCCTTTATTTCAACACCCGTATTGGCTATTTATTTGTGTAATTTTATTTACAATTGGCGAAACACTCGTATTACCTAACGCTGATATCGCTATTGCAAATTACAGTAACGAATCATATACAGCTACTTACTTCGGATTTTATCAACTATCACTCGCATTTGGTTTTATCATCGGTAATTATACCGGTACATCTTTTACAGCCAACTTAAGCGGAATGTATACACCATGGCTTATTTTCGGCGGAATAGGACTTATTGGCTTTATTTCACTCCATATTTTAAATATTAAAAAAGAGAGCTCTAAAGAGGATATATATTTATGTAATGAGACGAAACCTCTTTAAGGGGTAGCACCACATCGCCATCAAGCTAAGCTCATACAACGTCAATTATAGTAGAGGCTGTTTCCTTTTTCTAAAGGCTACATGTAGGAAATTTAAAGATTTGCATATGAAATAAACCCTAACGGGTTTCCTTTTTTTGAATTAAGCCGCTTGATTATCAGACATGGTACAATTGTAAACGACACCTAATATATCAAAGACCGTTTTTTTCTCATATCGATGAGATTTCCGCCCGTTTTGCTGTAGGAGATTGAACAGGCGAAGTAACACCTTTGATAGCTCTTGGGTGTTTTTTTGTATAGTTTGGAATAGAAGAAGAAAATATTCTTTAATCATATATATGGCTTTATACTCACTAAGCTCTCGTTTTTTCTTCATGAGGAGCAATTGGCGCATTTGAAACATGATAGAAGAACAGATTAGAATGGCAATCAATTGACCATATAAATGGCACTCCAATCGTTCTGGTTTTATCTTTTTACAATGATGAATTTGAAAGAATGACTTCCACGTTTTAAATAAAATTTCGATCTGCCAACGTAAAGAATACCAGTCATGTACCTGTCCCATCGGGACAATATCTGTAGGGGTGTTTGTCATATATACATTGATACCACTGAGTCGTTTACTACGAGGAGAATACTTCATTCCTTTCTTTTTTTCTCTTACAGCTTGATCTTGTAATCGTTTTTGTTGCTGTTGTTTTGTTAATCGGTGAACAATTACACGAGCTGGCACTTTATCAATCATTCCTACATAAGCATCGGCTATTTCACATGTTTGTCCTGGTTGAAGGGAGTTCATTAACGTCTCCATATCTATCTGTATATACTCTGTACCTTTCTTAATTCTTCCGTCTTGAAAATAATCAGGGTTAGGATTCTTTTGATAAATACGTGTATTCGACTTGATACGAGAGATATAGTAGGCCTCTTTATCTTGTATATATTGAAGGTCTTTTAAATGAAAATAACCTAAATCTCGGATACATAAATCATTTGCTGTCACAGTTGGAGCACACAGAGAGCCGTAAGTGCGATCATGTTGTTTACCTGGACCTGTATGAATATGAAGGAACTGTCCACTTAACAAATCATACTCAAGTTGAATTTTTATCCCAGCTGTATGGCTGCAGCCTCCTGCACCTGGATAAACCGATGAAAATACATCCGGGAGTTGAAATGCAGTTGAATCTAAAATACGAATACGCTTGAAAACAGAAGTGTATGGAGAAGAAATCGGCATAGATGCGGCCAATTTGTTGCTTAGTAGTTCGGCTAGTAGGTGTTGTAAAAGTTGGACGGCCGCCTTATTAAACCGTTGATTTAGTCCCTCAGGACTGATGAGTACTGCAGTTGATGCTTCTAAACAGCTAGATAACTGAGTTAAAGAAGTCATAGCTACATTTTGGCTCACCCATACACATAAAGCGACTAAATCTTTTGCTTGGTACTTACTGGTTCGTTGTACAAAACCAACACCTCTAGCAAGATCCCGTAAGGTATTTGGAGATAAAAAACTTTGAATCTCTTGAGCAAATAGTTGTAATTCGTCAGACACAGAAACAGACATAAAAAACGCCATCCTTTCCTATCATTCTACAGAAAGAATAGCGTATTTTTTCATTTTAAGGGGTATTTTGTTTTGTTAGCCTGATATTGATGTGGCGAACCCCTTTTAATCCATTTAGAATAATATATCATGTATTGTGCATGTTTTTATTTGAAATCATTCGAAATACCTTTACATAAAAAACAGCACTAACAAGCGAACAAAGTAATATAATTCCAAACACAACAATTGGAGATAACCATGTAGAAAATACAATCATAATAGGTGCAATACAACGCCCAATGGTGAATTGTAAATTAGAAGCAGCCATATATTGTCCTCTGGAATTTTTAGGTGCATACTTACTTACAAAACTATGTACAACCGGCGAGCGAAGCAATTCTCCAAGAGTTAAGATTGTCATAAATCCAAACAATAGCCATATATTCGTTGTAAGTCCAATTAAAAACATACCCGTGCCAAATAAAACATTAGAAATAATTAAAATATTACGATCGCTCCAATTCTCAAAGCATTTTGCGACAGGTAAAGAGCATAAAACAAATAAAATCCCATTTAACCCCATCATCCATCCGAAAATCTCAGTATTACTCAGAGAGAATGAATCATTATTCCATAGAAATAGAGATTGAGTTGGTACAAATTCTTTTACATATAATGCAAGGTAAAGATCTAACTGCATGAAAGCTATCATAATCAAAATCCCAGCAAATATGTAAAAAGTGAAAATTTTGTCGCTAAAGATTTTAATATAATTATTCCATTGTTCCTTAAAAATTCGTGATAGTGAATTTTTATTTCCGACATTTTTAGAGGCCTCTGGTAATGTTTCTCTAATTATAAAATAGATTACTATAAAATAGATAAGTGTAACAATTGTACAAGTCCATAACAATTGACTTCGATAATGAAAGAAAAAAATTGCACCTAGGACCGGTCCAAATACAGCACCAATATTATTTGCTGTAACAAAAGTGGCAAAGACTATTCTTCTATCCTTTTCTAGTACAAGATCAGCTATCATTGCAGAACTTGCTGGGCTGTAGATTGATCCCCCAATCCCAATGCCGATATAGGATAAATAATTAATCCAATGTGAATTAGACAAGGCAAAGATTGCAAACATTACAACCTGTATGATTGTACCTAATAGCATTACAGGGCGACGTCCTAATCGATCCGCCAAATATCCGCCAAATAAATTACCGATCATACCCATAAGAGGTACAATAGCCATTAACATTCCACCAATGGTCTTACCAAAAGCATCGCTATAGTATATCGCCATGAATGGAAAATACATCCAAAATAATGTATTGAAAAGGGTCTCACCAATCAATCTAGTTTTTAAGTTGCGATCCCATGATAACCATTTCAATATAATACACCCCCTATTTTAACTTGTTAAATATTTTCCATACACTCTATGTACTGTAAGTCCTAAACGATTATAATAGCATAAAGTAAATCCATTTTACAAAATCAATATATAAAACTAACCTAAACCTTAATTTTAATAAATTTTTATTATCAGTAATTAATGGGGAATTTCCCTTAGCGTATCTTTTTCATTTAAATATGGAATGGGGCTATACTTATCAAGCAGCATTCTGATATGTCCCAAAACAAAAAATATTTCTCTAGTTATTAATGAGAATCTATTTCATTTTTTCGTTATGGGGGTAACCAGTTTCGTTAGCTTGATAGCGATGTGGTGCTACCCCTTTAACACATTACAATTAAGATGGTACCTTTAGACAAGCAACCTATAATAAAAAGATTCGACCATCATATTTGACAGTCAAATCTTTTTATTTTTCATATTCAAGATGATTATGTCTTTTACAACCAAATAAATAGCAAGCCCCTAAATGATAAGTTTCAAATTCTAACCCTGGAACATATCCAGATTCGATACGTTCTATCATTTTTTTATAACAATTATTCTCTTCTGTATATTCCTCAATTAACTCTTTCTTATCTTCTTCTGTCCAGTTTTCTTCTACTTCTTCATTCTGAACATCTTCTATTTCTGCTGTTTTCGCTTCGATCGATTCCCGTATAACTTCATTTATACGTGAGAAATTATTAGCTTTATATAAAGCATACACAAACCTACTAATCCAATTAGGGCTTTTCCAAACTTCTTTGTATCCCTTTTCGAACCATTCAATTGCTTCGTTATAGCAATTCAACTCAACATATAAATCTGCTATATTAACTCCTCCTAAAAAATCATCGGATTTCCTGTTAAAAGCATCTAACTTCTCTTTCGCTTCTGTCGTTCGCCCTAAATCAATTAAACATTTTACATAGCTATACATGATATAGTCCGAATCCCCCGCAACTCGCAAGAAAAATTCCGAAGCTTTTTCTAACTCTCCAAGGTTATAATGCGCTACAGCTACATTGTGAAATGCTTCATTGGATGGTTGCATCGAAATAGACTTTTGTAATACTTCTTTCGCTTCTTCCCACTTTTCTTGTTTCGTGTAAATTTCCCCTAAGATATTATAAGGAAAGTATGAGGAAGGATTCAACTTAACAACTTCTTTTATTAATTCAAGAGCTTTAGCATCATTCTCTTCCTCATAAAAGTACATCCATGCAAGATTATTGAGAGATTGTACACCTCTAGATTCATGTACAGCTCGTTGAAACAGTTCCATTGCTTCCTCATATTCATTTTGTTCAAACATTTCAATTGCCTTCTCGTTAATGTTCAAGTAACTACCTCCGAAGTGAATGAATTCATCTATTCCACATCGTTATTTTAATATGAAAAAATTGTAATTTCCATAAAAATAAGTTCTTTCGCCTGTCTACATGTCATCATATAGTTGGATAGCCAATTCATAATGATTTTGACAACACTGCTTTCTACAGAAAATATATACCTACTGGAAAGATACTGATTTAAAACAATAAGTAAACTTTTCAAACCCCTTAAATTGGATATACAGCCTGTTTAAATTTACATATTATGGTACAATCAAAAAGAGTGCTAGCTAAACAGTTACGTTCCACACTAGCAGTCTAGCAATGCCAAAATCAAAAATCACTTGAAATTGGGGGATGTTATGAGAAAGAAATTAAGCGCTCTTCTATTCATCGGAATCATATTATGCGGATGTTCAACTATAGCAGAAAATTCTTTAGAAACTGGAAAAGGCAGTATTGAATTATTAACACCGACGATTACAACAAAAGATAACGAATTAGAATTTAAGACTGAAGGCATTGATGAAAATAAAGTGACGTTTATTTATGTCCCCAATAAAAAAGTATTGGAACAAAAAATTAATAATGGCGAACCCTACAAAGTTAACATTAAAGATATCGAGCACGCTCATAGGACAGATTACAAACCAAAAGTTCAACTTTTGCAAACGCAAGATGATCATAAAGATGGAGAGATGGTAACGTTTAAACAAGTTAGATATACAGTTAAAAAAAATTAATTTTATAGGTATTTCATTATAAATGTAACGAACGAAAATTCACTTTTAACAGAGGGTACATGTAAGGGGTGCTAGCATGAAAAGAAGATGGATTTATTGGTGGATTGGTAACATATTTTGGATTATAACTTTCGGGATATTGGCAGCTATCATTTGGCTAAGAGAGGTTGATGGGACTGGTGTTACTCAAACACCTGAGCTGAAATTAATAGCCTTTATCGTTTTATTAATTGCATTTATATTACCACTAATTATTCAAGTTGTATGGTCACTTGTTAATCTGAGAAAAAGCAGAAAAAAATAACGCAGAAAAAAGAGAGGAATCTTTTTCAATATAGATTCCTCTCTTTTTTATATGGGGATTATGCCGTGCTTTTAAAGCTGCACAACTCCCTTTTCTTTACGATACATGTTCATCTTTCTTCTTCATTAACGCTCTTTTCTTCATCGCCTTCGTTAAATATCCACCCTTAAACGAGCGAATTTCATACGAAGACATAAACGCTTTCGGTGCAATTTCATTAATGATTTCTAAAAGCTCTTTCTCTCTAGAACGCTTTGCGACGATATCTAAGCGATAACGTATAGAATTAATACCTTCGCCTTCAAATACTGTAACGCCAAATCCAGAGTGACGTAACTCATCTACTAATTCATTACAACGGTCTAGTAAACTAACTTGATACGTAATATAACCAATTGCTAATTTATTCTCTATATAACCGCCTAATAACAGTCCCGCACTAAAGCCAATGACATAGGCAACGATGTTCATCCAATTTGATAAATCTTGAAACACAATACCTAAACTGACAATGTAAATAGCTCCTTCTAACAATCCAACACCAGCAGCGGATCTTGTTTGATTCTTTACAAGCAAAATCGTACGGATTGTTAAAATTGGAACGTAAATAATTTGAAGCACAAAAATAAGTAGCGCTTGTAACATTGGTATCCACCTCTTTCAAAAAGTCTTTTGTCATAATAACATACATAACCTTTAGAAATCGATGGGTTTTTTAAAATTTTTTTATTATTTTTCATACTATTGAAAAACGCAAAAAAGAAGCGTATTATATTTGTCGTTAATTTGATTACTTGTATAATATCGCTAAACTAAAAAAGGAACCCGATTAGGTCCCTTTCATCATAGCTCTATGTTTTTCGAAGCATGTTCCCTTTGTTTCTCTTCTTCTTTCACTAATTGCATATTTGCATAAGCTAAATTTGCAATCATTAAAAAGTGACCACCTAAAATCCCTGTACCGAATGCCCACATTTCCATTTCATGCTCAATTTCATACATGATGATAGCTCCTAAAATAGCAGCTGCAAATCGGTTTAAAACTCCTAATCCAGGAGCCTTTTCCTTCATTACGATACTTTTCCCGAGTTTCTCCACTCTGCGAGCTAATAACCAAAGACAATAGGCGCTTACTGCTAATCCAATACCGAACCCTGTCACTTGTTTTCCAAACGGAGTAATCGTCCACATAAGTAGTAAACCACTAAAGATCACATACAATTGTAATCGATATACACGTAAGGCTTCTTGAATCAAAATATCCGCTCCTAAGTTCTCATTTTTTGTACTTTAGAAGAAAAGCAGCAACTTACACAGTTGCTGCTTTCTCTTCTTCTTGTTCTTGTTCCATCTTACGAATTTCAACACGTTTAATTTGGTAAGCGTCTTTTTCTAACACTTTAAATTCATAACCTTCTGCCTCAACGTGTTGTCCTTCTTCGATTTCATGATTTTGCATCATAATCCATCCACCGATTGTATCCACATCATCTTCTTCGATGTGTAATCCAAATAAATCTTTCACTTCTGAGATAAGCACTTTTCCATCAACAATGATATGTTGCTCGTTCACATGTTGAATTGGCGGTGCTTCATCTTCATCATATTCGTCACGAATTTCGCCGACGATTTCCTCCAAGATATCTTCAAGCGTTACAATTCCGGCTGTTCCTCCGTACTCATCATATAAAACAGCCATCGGAATTCGCTTCTTCTGCATTTGAAGTAATAAATCG
This sequence comes from Bacillus cereus group sp. BceL220, assembly GCF_051776965.1. Classification (NCBI taxonomy): domain Bacteria; kingdom Bacillati; phylum Bacillota; class Bacilli; order Caryophanales; family Bacillaceae; genus Bacillus; species Bacillus cereus group sp. BceL220. Next base: position 484,794 of record NZ_JBPWBC010000004.1, read on the forward strand.
TGAATTGGAGTCGTTTCCATCACTTCAATAATCGGACGCATATACGAGCGAATAGATGATAAATCTTTTTGATCCTCGGTCATATATCGAATAAAGAAATCTTTTACGTTGACCATACCGATAATATCATCTTTATCTTCTCCAAAAATCGGATAACGTGTGTATCGCTCATTTTGGATTACTTTCATGTGTTCTTCTACTGAATCTTCCAGGTAGAAACCAACGATTTCTGTTCGCGGTACCATAATCTCTTTTGCAATACGATTATCAAATTCAAAAATGTTATTTACATACTTGTATTCAGCTTGATTAATTTCGCCACTTTCATAGCTATCTGAAAGGATAAGACGTAATTCTTCTTCTGTATGAGCTACTTCATGTTCTGAAGCTGGCTTTAAACCAAATAAACCAGTTATCACACGAGCTGAACCGTTCAATACCCAAATAAATGGATACATTACTTTATAGAACATCATTAATGGACCTGCCAATAATAACGTTACCCTTTCAGCCTTTTGAATTGCCATCGTTTTTGGAGCTAATTCTCCTACTACAACGTGTAAATACGTCATAATCATAAAAGCAAGACCAAATGTTAATACTGATGAAATAGAAGGATTTAAGTTCCATTTCTCAAATAACGGGTGTAATAACTTTTCAATTGTCGGTTCACCTAACCAACCTAATCCCATAGCTGTAACTGTAATACCTAATTGACAAGCAGATAAATATTCATCTAAATTTGTTGTTACCTTTTTCGCTGCTAAAGCACCGCGTTTTCCTTCCGCAACAAGCTGATCGATACGGCTTGAACGTATCTTTACAATCGCAAACTCTGCTGCTACGAAAAATCCAGTAAATGCGATTAAAATCGCAACCATGACTAAATTAAATATTTCCAATGAATCCCCTTAGTTAAAAAACTAAGGTGTCCACCTCCTGTATACTATAATGTTTTCTTATTTGTTTGTTAGAAAACATAGCCCGATACAAAAATTAAAGAGGTCGGATTTCACTTATTCTATAATAATAGAGCAAGTGTCTGTATTAAAGCTGTCGTTTGACCTGATAAAGATTTCGATATTTTTTCACGTTGTGAATCAGTCAATTCATCTAAAAGCGGTTTTAACTCAGTAAGCTCCACTTCTAATCGATGAATATGGTCTGTCACTTCATTCACTTGTTTCGAAACGTGTTCATTGATACCGAGCAGCTTCTTCTTCTCCTCGATTTTCTCTTTAATCTCACAAAGCGGCATATGCATTTCTTTGCACTTCTCAATAAATTGTAATGTCTCAAATGCTGTTTCGTCGTAATAGCGATAATTAGATTGAGATCGCTCCGCTTTTAAGATACCTAGATTCGTATAATAATCAATCGTTCGTTTCGACACGTGAGCCATGAGAGCCAACTGTCCGATTCGATACACCTTCCCAACGATCTTCCCCCCTTGTTTATATTACTTACATCATACAACACATAAACTGTACAGTCAAACGTGACGGTTTATTATTCACAGTTTATATAAAATTCCAAGCTCCACCCTATTATTATTCAATACGAGTAATCTAAACTCATACAATAAAATTACTAAACTATTACCTAATCACTACATTGTCTGCACCTTTTAACCTTTCTTATTTAAAAGCATATCCTACTAATAACGATTGCTTGTATAGGAGGGAATTAACATGAAAAAGACAATCATTTCTCATTTTTATAATGAAGAATACCTACTTCCATGGTGGCTTATGCATCACACGAAAATATTCGATCACGGCATTTTAATTAATAGAGGGTCTACAGATCGTTCCGTAGAGATTTGTAAACTATTAGCACCCCACTGGGAAGTACGAAATTCAAGATTTCTTGAGTTTGATCCAACTAATACTGATATTGAAGTGATGGAAATTGAAAGAGAAGTTTCAGGTTGGAAAATCGTTTTAAATACTACTGAATTCTTTTGTTGTAATAATACTGAAGAATTTTTTTCATCTCTTCATACACTAGGCCAAAACATGTATGCGATTAGAATGATTTTAATGATAGATAATCATAATTATAATTATTCAAAGCCTAGATATTCTATCCCCTTAGTAGAACAGCGATACCACGGTGTCTTCCCTTATAACCCAAATCTAGGATGTGCTTGGAGATTTATTCACAATCATCTAGACGGTGCATATTTACCTGGTAGACATCATTCGCGGCACGGATATATAATTTATGACTATCCTTCATTTATTTTAAAATTCTATTTTAGCCCTTGGAATGAACAATCAAAAGCAAGAAAATTACAAATTACACCTACCCTTTCAAAAAGGGGTATTCAAATGGGGCTTCAAACACATTACGGTCAATCTCCTGAAGTACTGGACATACGTTTTTTAGAGCTTAGTAACCTAACACAAGACCTCCGTCATAACCCTGAATATCAAGAATTATTCCCAAAATTCAAACCGTAATATTTTCTGCATCGTCATCACCTCAAACATTTTCATTCGCTTAATCAAAAACAATCTCATTTGCATAAAACATGAATACTGTATAAATAATAAATTTTTATTTTAGGAGGAAAAAATGAAAGCTGTTATTCTTGCTGGTGGGTACGGTACAAGAATTGGGGAAGAAACACATTTAAAACCGAAACCTATGATTGAAATTGGAACAAAGCCCATTCTATGGCACATTATGAGTTTGTATAGTCATTACGGGATTACTGAGTTTATTATTTGCTTAGGCTATAAAGGATATGCAATTAAAGAGTTCTTTCTAAATTACAACTTACACATGTCTGATTTCACAATACAGTTAAACGATAATACAATTACTAGCCATTCTCATCGTGTAGAACCATGGAAAGTTACACTAATCGATACTGGTGTAAATACCGAAACGGGTGGCCGAGTGAAAAAGATTCAAAATTATGTCGGAGACGAACCTTTCTGCCTCACTTATGGTGATGGATTAAGTAATGTAAATATAAAAGAACTTATTACATTCCATAAAAAACATGGAAAAATGGCTACTGTTACCGCCGTACAACCTCCTGGTAGATTTGGTTCTCTCATATTAGATAAACAGTCTGTAACATCTTTTCAAGAAAAACCATTAGGTGATGGCGGATGGGTTAACGGTGGATTTTTCGTTTTAAATCCTGAAGTTTTCAATTACATTAGTGGAGATAAGTCTGTTTTTGAAACAGACACTTTAGTTCAGTTAGTAAACAAAAATGAATTGGCCGCATATCAACATTCTGGTTTTTGGCATCCGATGGATACATTGCGCGATAAAAATAAATTAGTCGAGCTATGGGAAAGTAATAACGCTCCGTGGAAGGTTTGGTAATATGGCTTCATCATCTTTTTGGAATAAGAAAAAAGTATTTATTACGGGACATACTGGATTTAAAGGCTCCTGGCTCACCCTTTTCTTAAGTTCTTTAGGTGCAGAAGTAGTAGGCTTTTCTTCTCATCCCCCATCCATTCCTAACATTTTTGAACAAGGTAACGTAGCAAAAGAGTGCACGACAATAAAAGGCGATATTACAGATTACCATTCTTTATGTCATGCCATGAAGCAGCATAAACCCGACATAATATTTCATTTAGCAGCTCAGCCAATCGTAACTGCTTCATACAAAAATCCTATCGATACATTCAAAACGAATGTTTTAGGTACTGTCCACGTGCTAGAAGCAGCAAAGTCCGTCGAAAGCGTACGTGTCATTATTAATGTGACAAGCGATAAATGTTATGAGAATGACGGTAGTGGCGACCGAGCGTTCGTGGAAAATGACCGACTAGGAGGTTCCGACCCTTATAGCGCTAGTAAAGCTTGTGCTGAAATAGTGGCGACATCTTATCACAAATCCTTTTTTTACACGAATACTACTTCGCTTGCTTCTGTAAGAGCAGGTAACGTTATTGGTGGTGGTGATTGGGCAGAAGATCGATTATTCCCTGATATCATTCGGGCATATTTGCACAATCATACTTTGTGTATTCGAAACAAATATGCCATCCGCCCGTGGCAACATGTTTTAGATCCTCTACATGGCTATATCCTTTTAGCTGAGAAACTTTGGGATGATGCTAAATATGCAGAAGCGTGGAATTTCGGACCGATTAATGAATCTAGCAGAACCGTAAATGATGTCATTCAATCCGTAATGAAATTATGGAATAAACGACTCACAATCCATTCTCCTCCTACGAAAACTCCTTATGAATCACCAATTTTAACACTCAACAGTACAAAAGTAGTAAACAAACTCGGCTGGACTCCTAAATTATCAACAGATGATTCTATCGCTTGGACTGTTGATTGGTACAAAAAATATGCATCTGGTGAAAATATAGAATCTTTCACACGACAACAAATCGATGCATTCAAAAATTTATAAGGGGGCTATAAAATGGAACAGAAAAAATGCCGTTTTTGCCACTCATTACTAACCAACACTTTTTTAGATTTGGGCGTTTCCCCTCTTGCTAATTCATTTGTAGCTCCTGAAAGCTCATATAAAATGGAACCTTTTTATCCGCTGCACACATTTGTTTGTAACTCTTGTTTACTCGTACAGCTAGATGAATTTGAATCCCCACAAAATATTTTTCATAACTATTTATACTTCAGCTCTTACTCCTCAAGTTGGCTACTACACGCTAAACAATACGTAGAAATGGCGATTAAGCGTTTCAACTTAACGAAACATTCAAAAGTGATTGAAATCGCAAGTAACGATGGGTACTTATTACAATACTTTCAAAAAGAAAATATCGATGCGTTAGGAATTGAACCAGCAAAAAACGTAGCAGACATCGCTATCAAAAAAGGAATTCCTACTCATGTGAATTTTTTCAGTAATGACTTAGCAAAAAAATTACCACAAGCTGATTTAATCGTCGCAAATAACGTATTAGCACACGTTCCAAACTTGCATGATTTTGTCTCTGGTTTAAAAACCTTATTAAAACGTGATGGAACGATAACAATTGAATTCCCGCACTTATTAAACCTCATATCCTTTAAACAGTTCGATACTATCTACCATGAGCACTTTTCCTACTTCTCACTTATAAGCCTTCAAAAAGTTTTAAGTTATCATCATTTACAAATTGTTGATGTAGAAGAACTTTCAACGCATGGTGGTTCCTTACGGATTTTTGTAAACCATCTAAGTGCCCAATCAACTATCCATTCCAATGTTACAAAATTAATTCAAAGAGAAGTCGACCACGGGTTAGATACTTTAGATTGCTATCTCCTTTTTTCTAAACGCATCGAACAATTGAAAATAAATATTTTAAAGTTTTTTATTGAAGCGAAAGCTTTAAACAAACAAATTATCGGTTACGGTGCTCCAGCTAAAGGAAACACCCTTTTGAATTATTGCGGGATAGGTAAAGAATTTCTAGCTTATACAGTAGATAAAAATCCTCACAAACAAAATCTTCTTTTACCAGGAACTCGTATTCCAATAAAATCTCCAGCAGAAATTAAACGTACAAAACCGGATTACATTTTCATACTTCCTTGGAATTTGAAAGACGAAATTATGAAAGAATGCTCTTTCATTCGTGAATGGGGCGGTAAATTTTTAGTGACGGTTCCAGAAGTTGAGGTGATCGATCCATGAAGAAAGTTGTTGTAACAGGTGGTAGTGGCTGGATAGGTAAATATGTTGTACATTCACTTATACAAAAGGGATATGAAGTGCACGCCACGTATAATAAAAATAAATCCTCTCACCTCCCTTGCCACTGGCATAAAGTCAACTTGCTCCGCGATGACGAAGTAAAACAATTCATTTACGACGTTCAGCCTAGCCATCTCATTCACCTTGCTTGGGAAGCAGTGCCACCAGCATGCTATGTATCTATTAATAATTACTATTGGCTAAAGTCTAGTATTTCATTGATTCAACACTTTACAACATGCGGCGGAAAGCGTGTTGTCGTTGCAGGTACTGGCGCAGAATACGAATGGTTTAACGGCGTATTATTTGAAGATTCACCGCTCCTTTCCTATAAAACCCCGTATTCTTTATGTAAAAATGCACTGCACTCCTGGCTAGAAACGTATGCACAACAAACAGGCCTCAGCATGTGTTGGGGCCGCATTTTTCATATGTATGGACCTTACGAACAAGGTAATCGGCTCGTTTCTAACATTATCACTTCCTTATTAAAAAATGAGAAAGCACTATGTACACATGGAAAACAATCGAGAGATTTCCTCCATGTGAGTGACGTCGCTGACGCTCTCGTAACAATATTAGAACATGGCGTTACAGGCACCATCAATATCGCTTCAGGTCAATCTGTACAAATTAAAGAACTAGCTTCTATCATCGCTAAAAAAATAGGAAAAGAACATTTAATTATACTAGACGCGATTCCTTTCTCTAAGGATGAACCTTTATTCGTCGGCGTTAGTGTAGAACGTTTAAAAACTGAAGTAAACTGGAAACCAACATACGATTTAAATACAGGAATAGACGAAACAATTTTATGGTGGGAATCATTTATACAAAAACATAACGATATGCATCATTAAAACGTAAATCCTTCGTTCCTCTCGCTAATTCCTTATACCATTCTTCTAATCTTTCCGGCGTAATAATATGGTGCGTCCCCATTCCCCCATGCTTACTAGCTTCAGAAAGAGTCGGACCAATTTGTAACTTTCTCTTTCTCATCGCATCGTTCCACGGACTAAACCCAAACCATAATATACAGGCAAGAGGTGGATAAATCATCGATTCATGCGCAGATAAATGTCTTCCAACCGTATAACTTCCATGCTCATGATTATGAATAAATCTACCTCTTCTCCATAACGGCCAATCTTCTGGTAAATAACCATGAAATCGCTGTTTCATTAAAGGTATTCCAAAGTTAAGGTCCGGATAGTTGTAGTTAGGATCATCAACCATAATAAGCCCGTCCAGCCAATACATCCTCCCCCCCAATTCATTTAGCGATTTCCAAAACTGATTTTTATCTTGCACGCAAAGAAACTCAGTCGTATTTAAAATCGTTTTCCATCCTTGTACTTCTTGTTCTATCCTCATCACTTCATGATCTGTCGCATATGCATCAAACTCTGGATTTACAGAATCTCGCACCTCCCAATGCGGTGCGAATTTTTTACAAATCTCAACGGAACGATCTGTTGAACCTTTATTAATTAAAATACCATGATCAAACAGTTTCGTGTGATGCATAAGCCACCATGGTAGCAAATACTCTTCGTTATAAAAATGAGAAATAACGGTTGTAGTTATTACAATCTCCTCCTCTTTCTCTATTAATCTACTTTTTACTCTACAACCAATATACTCACAAACAAAAAATATGTGTCCTAATTATTAAACAAATAGTATTACTAATATTTTTGTAAGTTTTCCTTTGGTGTCCAGCCCTTCTCATCATCTGTTCCTTCTCACCAAACCCATCCTTTCCAGTTATACTTCTCTTCGTGATAAAACATCCAGTTTTCCCAGTCTTCTGGACCAACGTAACTCTCTATCATTTTCACTACACCCCTCTCTTCTAAGCGAATTGGATTAGGATAATTGCTAACATGTGATTTTATAACGATATATTTCATAAGAACCTCCAATAAACTGAAAATTAAGTTATAATATCATTATAAAATTATGAAGGAGGAATGCACTCATGTACTACAACACTTCATTCGAAAACGATCAACCTGTAGGCCGTCTATAAACTAAGACGGGCATTCATTTAGCACATACACTATGCCTCGTCTTAGGGAACTCATATTACCCTAAAAATAGACGGAGGTATTTCAAATGAAACAAACAATTTTAGGAGCTATATACTTATCACTAGCAGCAAGTATATGGGGCGGTATGTATGTTGTTAGCAAATACGTACTCGATTTTATCCCACCACTAACACTCGTTTGGCTACGCTTTATTATCGCTTTTGTTGTTTTATATGGCATTTTGAAACTAGCTGAGAAAAAGCAAAAGAAAAAAGTAACCATTCGCAAAAAAGATTGGCTCCTATTCGCTTGGATTGGATTTATCGGCTATTTCATTTCGATCACATGCCAATTTATCGGAACAAAATTATCCGACGCTCATACAGGCTCGTTAGTTACATCAGCTACACCTGCATTTATGGTTATATTTGCAGCGCTCATTTTGAAAGAAAAACTAACTGCTCGTAGACTTTTATCTACTATAATAGCGACAATCGGTGTCATTATCGTAATCGGATGGGATATTGAAATTGGCTCCTATTTTATCGGAACAATCATTTTAGTTGGAGCCGCTATTACGTGGGCTTTACTATCTATTTATGTAAAAATCGCTTCAATCCAATTTTCATCCTTAGTTATTACAACGTACGCAATTTTCTTTTCACTCTTTTTTATTACACCTTTTATGATATGGGAGCTACAAGCGGCCTCTATCGGAACAGTAAATACGTACGTAATATTAGGCGTATTATACTTAGGAATCGTCTCAACAGCAGGTGCCTTTTTCCTTTGGAATAAAGGATTAGAATTACTGGATGCAAGCATAGGTTCCTTATTTTTCTTCTTCCAACCTATCGTTGGATCGTTACTTGGTTGGTTGCTCTTAAATGAAACATTAAATAGTAACTTTTTTATTGGTGGTATTCTTATTATATGTAGCGTTTTAATTACTACTTTTGAAAAGAAATAAAAAGCAGGCAGAGATTCTTAGTCTCTGCCTGTTCGCATTATTGGATCTTGGTCGTGAAAACCAATACAAATCGGTATATTATTTTGCACTTCACTACGTACACTTATAAAACTACACAGCGTTTTAGCAATTAAATATAAAGTGATACCGATTGCTTTTTCACTTGTGTCAAAGCCATTTTCATTATACATATCCGCTAATTCTACAGACTCCGGTCCCTCAACATCATATGTCCATTCAGAAGCCCAATCATCATCCTCTTCTTCAAGTGGAGCATACTCCTCACAAATATAAAACTGACTAGTCCACTCGTTATCAAGGTCATACTCAAAATAAATCGCTTTTGCTTCTTCATTAGTAGCCATTTCTACAGCTGCATCCAAACCTACTCGAATACTTACCTTATATGACTCTACATCAATTACTTTAATTCGTTCTGCATATTCTGTAGATGCCAACATGCAACAAATATCATAATACTTCGCTTCTATTTGCTCTACTGCTAACGAAAAGACATCCTCTTGCATCTCTTCTAAATACTGAAATATATCCACACTAAATACTCCTCACTCTTTACGCACTCCAATGCGATGGACGAGACAATAATTTCGGTAATTTCGTATGTTTGTCCCCTCTAGCAGCATTAACTTGAACTTGCGTCAGAAAAATACTATTAGTAAAATCAGCCCCGCGAATATCTGCATCTCGCAAATCTGCTCCGATGAGATCTGCTCCTCTTAAATCTGCACCATTTAAGTTAGCCGCAATTAAGTAAGCTCCTCTTAAATTTGCACCTTGTAAATTTTTCTTTTTCAGATTCGCTCCCATAAGGTCTGCTCCGCGGTGAATGATTCGTTTCTTACGCGCAGTATTCATTTCCTTCCATACTAATTCGCTCGTTTCTAAAAGAAGAATGTTCACCTCTGCCCTATGCATTGGAACATTTATTTTCATTAACTCATCTGGATTTAAATTCGAAAGTCGCTCTGTCTCCTCAATTGCGGTCTCCAGCTCTTTATGAATTGGCTGTGTTGCCTTTAAAAGAATCGCTTCATTCAAATACCAAAGCATTTCATGAAGTTGATGCATAACCGGAAAAGCATCGTACATTTTTCTTGCATGCTTTGCATCTTTCCTCCAATCAATCCCTTTAAACGTACCCTGAGAAATCTTCTGCCCAGCACCGAAACATTCAAATACTGTACAACCTTTATAACCTTTTCCTCTAAGATTTTTATGTATACTACATTTAAAATCTGATTGTAAGTTGGAACATGGTTTACCACCATCTTTATTCACTGCAAAATCTACCGATGCTGCAAACGGTAATGCAACGCAACATAGACCGAAGCATGTTTCGCAGTTTGCTTTTAAATGATCGTTATGATTAGTCAAAATCTATACCCCCTGTTGTCTTTTGACTATTTCATAATATTCCAACTGTAATAAATAATCAATTTTAAAATAAACTAGCATCTTTCATTTCAATTCATAACTTTATCATTCGATTTCCTTTCAATTGAAAAGGACTATTTCTATTTAATGAATTATAATTAAATTATAAATTTTCAAACTAAAAGGAGACTTATTATGGCACTAGAAATGAAAACAAACTGTCAAATTTGCGATCAATCACTCGAGCAAGATTCTGAAGCTTACATTTGCGTATACGAATGTACATTTTGCGCACCATGTACAGAAGAAAGGCAAAACGTTTGTCCAAATTGCGGCGGTGAGTTAGTACGTAGACCGAAAAAGAAACAATAAAAAGCAAAGCGATATCGCTTTGCTTTTTATTGTTTTCTGAGTATATGAAATTATATCGGACACAACTTAAACATTTAAAAACTTCACACAAACAGGCTCTGGCACAGCAACATCAGATTGTAAAAGTGTTAACTTTCCTGTAGATTCATCTCTTGAAAATAACACAAGATTATGTGACTTTTCATTTGTAGCAACAAGGAACTTTTCAGTAGGATCTAATACAAAGTCTCTTGGCCAATTTCCTTCTGTAGATGTGTGTTCAACAAATGTAAGCTGACCTGAATTTTGATCTACGCTATAAACAGCGATACTATTATGACCACGATTACCTGCATATACAAAACGGCCGTCAGAAGAAATATGAATCGCACTTCCTTGATTATTTTCATCAAACTCTTCTGGAACAGTAGAAATATACTGTAATTCTGTAAAGGATCCTTCTGTAGGATTATATGTTAACACAATAACCTCTGAACTAAGCTCCGTCATCACATACGCATACTTTCCATTCGGATGAAAAGTAATATGTCTTGGACCACTTCCTGGATTTACAGATAAACGATTCACTTCTGTTAATGTACTATCTTTTACTTCATACGTAATTATTTTATCTATCCCTAAATCAACACCTATCACATATTTTTCATCAGGAGTGTACCCCGCGTAATGTGCATGTGGTTTTTCTTGTCTTTCTTTATTCGGACCTGAACCTTCATGTGCCATAATAGATGAAGCAGGATTTACAGTTCCATTTTCTTCATTTATTTCAAAAGACTCAATCGTTCCTTTATGGTAATTCGCTGTAACTACTGTATGATTTCCACTATCAACACTAATATGACAAGGAGAAGCACCTTCTACTACTTGTCTATTTTTCGCTTTTAGTTCTCCAGTATGACTATCAATGGAATACGCAGCTACACCGCCAGATTCGCCTTCCTTAACAACAGAATAGAGATATTCATTATTTCGGTTAATCGTTACATATGTAGGGTTATCAAGCTTAGCGGCAAGTGTTACATTACTAATTTTTTTTGCTTCTGTGTCTAAAGTAAACTTATATATTCCTTCACTATTTTCTTTCGTGTAAGTTCCAACATATCCATTAAACTCTTTGTTATCCTTCATTTTCATAACCCTCTCTCCCTATATTTTTCATTCATCATACTTCTTAAAATATTTTATGTTGAAAGAGTATCCTAAAAAATCGGAGTACCTCTTTATACGTTACCATATTTTCTTGGTAAATAGCTTTTAAACCCACTTTTTTTGGTACGCTGCTATACTTTCATATTCTTCTTCCAATTGACGGGACAGACGAATATAGATTGGCGTTAAATCTTTATATTTTTCCACACTTTCCATGTTTGGCTCATGATGAAAATCTGCACCTACCATTTCAGAAACTACGGATAATGTATCTATTTCACCTAAACTATATAAACCGAGGATTGCAGCTCCTAAGCAAGAGCTTTCGAAACTTTCCGGAACATATACGTCTTGATGGAAGATGTCCGCCATCATCTGTCTCCAAAGTTCCGACCTTGCAAAGCCGCCTGTCGCTTGAATTTTTTTCGGTTCGCCAATTAACTCTTTTAAAGCGAGAAGAACCGTATATAAATTATAAATTACGCCTTCTAAAACAGCACGGATAAGATGTTCTTTCTTATGATGCAATCCGAGTCCAAAGAAAGATCCTCGTGCATTTGCATTCCATAAAGGAGCTCTTTCCCCTGCTAAATACGGGTGAAACAATAAACCGTCAGATCCAGGATTCACTTTTGCTGCTATTTCAGTAAGTACTTCATATGGATCTTTCCCTAAACGCTTCGCAAGTTCAATCTCTGAAGTACCCAATTGGTCACGAGCCCATCTGAAAATCATACCACCGTTATTAACTGGACCACCGATTACCCAATGGTCTTCAGTTAACGCATAACAAAAGATTCTCCCTTTTGGATCTGTTACAGGACGATTTGTTACAGCACGTATCGCACCGCTTGTACCAATTGTAACAGCCACAACGCCAGGATCTATTGCATTTACACCTAAATTAGATAGTACTCCATCACTCGCTCCTACTACAAAAGGCGTAGAAACAAGTACATTCATCTCTTTGGCCAGCTCTTCATCTAATCCTGTTAAACTGTGCGTTGTTGGAACAAGCTTTGAAAGCTTTTCATCTGTAATTCCCGCAACATGTAAAGCCTCTTCATCCCATTTTAAAGATTTTAAATTAAACATCCCTGTTGCTGACGCTATAGAATAATCAATTACATACTCTTTATATAACTTGTAAAAAACATATTCTTTAATAGAAATGAATTTATAACTTTTTGCGAATAACTCTGCCTGCTCATTCTGTAGCCAAACTAATTTCGAAAGTGGTGACATCGGATGAATTGGTGTCCCAGTACGAAGGTAAATTTCATGACCATTCATATCATTCTTTATTTTCTCCGCCCAGCTTGCACTTCTATTATCTGCCCAAGTAATACATCTCGTTAACGGCTCTCCTTTTTCATCTACAGCAATGATACTATGCATTGCCGAACTAAAAGAGACACAAAGAATATCATTCGGCTGTACACTACTTGATCGTACAGTTTCTTTAATCGTATTTATTACTGCACGAAAAATTTCTTCTGGGTTTTGTTCTGCTGTTTCAGGTGTAGGAGAATATAAAGGATATTCAATTCCATGACTAGCAATAACAGATCCATCAGTAGAAAATAGAACTGATTTTGTACTAGTTGTCCCAATGTCTACACCAATCATATATTTTGAGCTCACCATTTCTTCCTCCTAACAAAAAATTGTTACAGTATCCCACCATAAAAATACATTCCTTTTATCTATTGATAACGTTGTATGCCACAATTATCTAAATAGAAACATCTTTATCTTAAACAAACATATCGAGTAGTAAAACTCCTCCAAAAGCGATAAATGAAAGTAACGTTTCTAATACCGTCCATGTTTTAAATGTTTCTTTCACTGTTAACCCTAGGTATTCTTTTACCATCCAAAAACCAGCATCGTTTACGTGTGAAAACATAAGTGCTCCTGCACCCGTTGCAATGACGAGTAACTCTAAGTTCACACCTGTCGTATTTTCAACGATTGGCGAAACAATACCTGCTGCTGTTGTTAAGGCGACTGTCGCTGATCCTGTCGCAATTCGAATTAATCCAGCAACCATAAATGCTAATACAATTGGAGATAGAGCTAAATGTTCAGACATTTGAGCAATAGCATTCCCTACGCCACTATCGATAAGAATTTGCTTAAATCCGCCACCAGCACCTATAATCGCAACAATTGAACCGATTGGTAATAAGCTATCTTCTGTTATCTTCTTAATAGCTTTTTTATCGATACCTTGACGAAATCCAAGAAAATAGAACGCCGCAAAACATGCAATCAATAGCGCAATGATAGGACTACCGATTAATGTGACAGTCTTCATCAAAGTAGTAGAAAAAGGCACATAAGGAGCTGCTGCAGCTAAAACCATTAACATAACAGGTAACAAAATAACTAAAAATGAAACTCCTATTCCTGGTAATTTCGTTGATTTTGTATTTACACGAATCAATTCTGGCTCATTTTCAGGAATTACACGTTTGTGAATCCATTTAGCGAATATAGGACCTGCAATAATCGCTGCAAAAAATGTAATAATGAGTGAATACAATAGTACCTTCCCAAGATTCGCTTTATAAATACCAATTGCAACGATTGCCCCTGGATGTGGAGGAACAAGGCCGTGTACGACAGATAGCCCAGCAATTGCTGGTAACGCTATCAATAAAATATTTTGTTTCGTAGTTTTATGAATTGAAATTACTAACGGCAGTAATATTAAAATACCTACTTCAAAAAACACCGGAATTCCAATAATAAAACCTGCAATTAACATGGCCCATGGTAAGTTTTTTATCCCAAAGGATTTAATAAAGAACTCTGCCACTTGCATTCCAGCACCTGACTCTGCCATCATTTTCCCTAAAATTGTACCTAATACTAAAATGCCTACTAAATGTCCTAGAACACTTCCGACTCCCGTTTCATAAGCACTCACTATTTTATCCATTGGCATTCCAGACATAATTGCTAAAAACAAACTTGCAATCGTTAAACTAATAAACGCATGCCATCTCCACCAAGATACCCCTAAAATAACAATTACAATTGATAATAATGTAATAATTAAAAGGTACATATTCATACTCAATCCCCCTTTATGTAAACCCTTTCATAATTACTATATAATTAAAAGAACCTATATAGTTCTTACTTGAGTAAAAGATACCTTTACATATTGCTATACACTTAAAAGCATCTTCACATCATAATGATTTATATAAAAAGAATCTCCCTTATTAGAGATACACTATAACTCATCTCTCTAATAAGGGGATTTCTCTTTCATAATTATAATGTTATTGTGATAAATGCTTCGCGCGATCAATTTTTCCTTTTTTAAAAGTGAATGACACTTTCTTCTCTGCTGTTTTCACGTAGTAAGACTACAAACTCAGGATCCAGTTTAAACGATGAAGTTACTTAGGATTTGTCCTCTCATAAAAAGCAATTTTCGGAAAGCACCTTCACTTTCATGCATTATAATTTAGGAGCTTTCGCCCAATCCGCAGCAAACTTCTCAATACCTTGGTCTGTTAATGGGTGCATAGCAAGTTGTTCAATTACTTTATAAGGAATTGTTGCAATATGAGCACCTGCCATCGCTACACGAGTTACATGATCTGGATGTCTGACAGAAGCCGCAATAATTTGTGTATCTAATTGATGAACATCGAATAATTCAGCAATTTTAGCAACTAATAATACACCATCTTCAGAAATATCATCTAAACGTCCTAAAAATGGAGAAACGTACGTTGCACCTGCTCGAGCAGCTAAAAGTGCTTGGTTCACAGTGAAAATAAGTGTAACGTTCGTTTTCACACCTTTTTCAGTAAGATAGCGACAAGCTTCTAATCCTGCTAGCGTCATTGGAAGTTTTATCGTGACATTTTTATCGCCACCGTTAATTTTAATTAATTCTTCTGCTTGAGCAATCATTTCTTCAGCTGTAACAGCATCTGGCGTTACTTCTGCCGAAACAGACTCAACTTTAGGTACTGCCTGACAAATTTCTGCGATACGGTCTTCAAACTTAACACCCTCTTTTGCTACTAAAGAAGGATTCGTTGTAACACCAGCTAAAACTCCAAGTTTATATGCTTTTTTTATGTCCTCAAGATTTGCAGTATCAATAAAAAATTTCATGATCAATTCCCTCCAGTTTTTAAACGTTGATGAGTTACATGTTTAATATGCTTATCCCGTAAAAGCCCGATTGGTGTGGAATAAAGCCCCTACTTATTAAAGTTTCACTTTATTTCTTTTCTACTGCATGTCCGCCAAATTCATTGCGCAGAGCCGCTACAACTTTTCCTGTAAATGTATCATTGTCTAATGAGCGGTAGCGCATTAATAGAGACATTGCGATAACAGGAGTTGCTGTTTGAAGGTCTAATGCTGTTTCTACTGTCCATTTTCCTTCACCAGAAGAATGCATAACACCCTTAATTTCATCCAGTTTTGCATCTTTAGAAAATGCATTTTCTGTTAATTCCATTAACCAAGAACGAATTACTGAACCGTTGTTCCATACTCTTGATACTTTTTCATAATCGTAGTCAAATTCACTTTTCTCTAGAATCTCAAATCCTTCACCAATAGCAGCCATCATACCGTATTCAATTCCGTTATGAACCATTTTTAAGAAGTGACCACTACCAGCTTTTCCAGCATATAAGAATCCATTTTCTACAGCAGTATCGCGGAAGATAGGTTCAACGATGTCCCAAGCTTCTTGATCTCCTCCGATCATGTAACAAGCACCATTACGAGCGCCTTCCATTCCGCCAGAAGTTCCTGCATCCATAAAGTGAATGCCATCTTTCTTTAATTGCTCATATCGGCGGATAGACTCTTTATAATGTGAATTACCAGCTTCAATTAAAATATCTCCTTTTGATAAAAGTGGTGTAACCTCATCAATAACAGAATCAACAACAGCGTGTGGTACCATTACCCAAAGAATTCTTGGTGATTGTAATGACTGAACAAGTTCACTTAAACTAGATGTACCTGTTGCCCCGTACTCTTTCATTTCTTCTACTGCGCTCGTATTTAAATCAAATGCTACTACTTCATGTTTATGATCCATTAAATTTTTCCCTAAATTTAATCCCATTTTACCTAACCCAATTAATCCTACTTGCATAATATAATTCCTCCTCAAATCATCTTTTATTAAAAATCCATATCACTACAATCTGGAATACCTTTCAGCACTGAAATGTTAGTATGTACAGAAAGGTATTCACAGTCATAGCTTAAGAATTCAACACATTTTTTGTAATTTGAACAACATTTTCTGTCGTAAATCCAAATAGATTCATGACTTCAGCCCCAGTTCCTGAAGCTCCAAATGTTTCAATTGATAGTACTTTTCCTTCTTGTCCTACATAACGTTCCCAACCTAGAGATACACCCATCTCAAGAGATACTCGTTTCGTTATAGAAGACGGAAGAACGGATTCTTTATATTCGTTCGATTGGCGATCGAATAACTCCCAGCTCGGTATTGCAACGATGCGAACAGAAACTTGATCTTCTTCTAATTTTGCTTTCGCACTAGCAGCTAAGGATACTTCAGAACCTGTCGCAATTAAAATTACATCCGGATTTTCATTCGTTTGTGTTAATACGTAAGCTCCTTTAGAGAGATTCTCTATGTTCGCTTTCGTTTCATTAAACACCGGTAAATTTTGACGGCTCAGTACTAAAACGACTGGACCATCCGTTTGCTGTAAAGCATACGCCCAAGCACTTGCTGTTTCATTTGCATCTGACGGACGGATAACTGTTAGACCAGGAATTGCTCGAAGCGCTGCCAATTGTTCAATTGGTTCATGCGTTGGACCATCTTCTCCTACAGCAATCGAATCATGTGTAAATACGTAAGTAACAGGTAAATTTTGCAGTGCAGCCAGTCGAATCGATGGACGAAGGTAATCATTAAATACAAAGAATGTACTTACGAAAGGTTTTACTCCTCCATGGAGAGCCAGTCCATTCGCTGCCGCGCCCATTGCGTGTTCACGTACACCGAAGTATATATTTCGTCCAGCATACGATTCTACCGCGTACACAGCTTCACCTTTTATATCTGTCATAGTGGAATGAGAAAGATCTGCACTTCCACCGAAAATAGAAGGAATCGATTTCACATAATGATTAATAGCTTCCCCACTTGCAACACGAGTGGAAATCGTTTTTTCAATATCAAAGGATAGAATGTCTTTCGCTTCAATTAAAACCTCACCTGTAATCGCTTTTTCTAATTCATCTGCTAGTGCAGGGTTCGACTCTCTGTATGAATTGAACTGCTCATTCCAGTCATTTTCTTTTTCAATACCTTTTTGTTTCAGTTCATTAAAATGAGCTGTTACTTCTTCAGGCACAAAGAAGTCTTCCTCATAGTGCCAACCATACACTTGTTTTGTCGCTGTCGCTTCTTCTACTCCAAGCGGATTACCATGTGCTTTGTTCGTTCCAGCAACTTTTGGACTTCCATAACCTATAATGGTTCTAATTTCTATAAGAGTAGGTTGATCCGTATTTTCTTTCGCTAATGTAATGGCTTTTGTAATAGCATCGACATCGTTTCCATCTTCAACTCTTACATATTGCCAATGTACAGATTCTGCCCTTTTCTGAATATCTTCAGAGAAAGCAATGCCTAATTCACCATCAAGTGAAATTTCATTTGAATCATACAGTACAATTAACTTGCCAAGTTTCATATGTCCTGCCATTGACATCGCTTCATAAGCGACACCCTCCATTAAGTCACCATCTCCGACTAAAGCATACGTATTGTGATCTATAATAGAGTGACCATCCTTATTAAACTTCGCTGCTAAATGAGCTTCTGCCATTGCCATTCCGACAGCATTAGCAATCCCTTGTCCTAACGGGCCTGTAGTCGCTTCAACTCCAGGAGTATGACCAAACTCAGGATGTCCTGGTGTTTTACTATTTAACTTTCTGAAGTTTTTCAAGTCATCAATTGAAACGTCATATCCAGCTAAATGAAGTAGGCTATATAACAGACTAGATCCATGTCCCGCCGATAAAACGAAACGATCACGGTTAAACCATTCTGGGTGATTAGGATTGTAATTTAAATGATTCGCCCATAATGCATAAGCCATTGGTGCTGCTCCCATCGGAAGACCTGGATGACCTGAGTTTGCCGCATTAATAGCATCAATCGATAACGTACGAAGTGTATTCACTGCTAATTGATTTATGTTTTGTGTCATAGTAATCGTCCCCCTAAATGCTTTCATGAAAGAAAGTACTTATTTTTCCGGCTCTTGATCTAACCACCATTTAAATCCACTTTCTTGCAACAGTTCATTAGACGCTTCTGGACCATATGAACCAGACTCATATTCATGAAGCGGTAATAAGTTTTCCTCGAACGCTTCAAGAATTGGTTGTACCCATTCCCATGACAATTCAACTTCTCTCCAATGTGCAAAGAATGTAGCGTCTCCACTCACCGCATCATGAATGAGTCTTTCATACGCTTCAGGTACTCCCACATCCACTTGCTCGCAAGTAAAGTTAATACGCATCGGTTCAATCTCTCCATTTTTCAATGGATTTTTACTATTTAACTGTAATGAAACATTCTCACCTGGGCTAATTTCAATTATTAATAAGTTAGGTGCTGCATTTGGATTATTATCTTGATATTGCTGTTTTAACGTATTTTTAAACTCGATTACAATACGAGTGGACTTTTCTTTCATTCGTTTTCCTGTTCGTATATAGAAGGGAACGCCAGTCCAAAATGGATTATCGATCCACAAACGAGCAGCAACAAATGTGTCTATGTTAGAAGAAGGATTTACTCCTGGCTCCTCTTTATACGCTACAACTTGCCCGCCTTTTATCTCTCCTGAAGAGTATTGACCTCGAATGATATGGCTTTGAACGTCTTCTTTTTTCACTTTACGAAGCGTCTCCATTACCTTTCGTTTTTCCTCTCGAATTTCACATGCATTAACCTTTTCCGGCAGATTCATAGCAGTCATCATTAATATTTGTAACATATGATTTTGAACCATATCTCGAATGGCTCCTGCATGATCATAATATCCGGCTCTTTCTTCAACCCCAACTGTTTCACTAGCTGTAATTTGTACATTTGCTATATGTTCTTTGTTCCAAATCGATTGGAGAACAGGATTTGCAAATTCTAGTGCTTCAAGGTTTTGAATCATCGGTTTACCTAAATAGTGATCAATACGGTATATCTCGTCTTCTTCAAACGTGCGACTAAGCTTATCATTAAGCTCACGAGCAGATGTAAGGTCGTGCCCAAACGGTTTCTCAATCATCAGGCGTTTCCATCCATCTGTTTTATCAAGTCCGCTTTCCTTAATATTTAAAGCAATCGTCTCGAAAAATTCAGGAGCAACTGAAAGATAGAACATTCTATTACCTTTTATATGTAGTTCCTCTTCCCTTTCACGAACGACTTGTAATAACCTCTCATAGTCTTCCGGTTTACTCACATCTAATGGACAATAGCGAAAATTATCTAAAAAACCTTCGAGTTCCGGAGTACCTTCTTCCCTCTGACGAGAAAACGTCTCTATTGATTCTTTTATTCTTTCTTGAAAATCTTCATGAGATACTTGACGTCTTCCAAGCCCGATAACAGATATCTGCTTTGGAAGCTTTTGATCTCTATATAAGTTATATAGCGCGGGGTAAATTTTGCGTTTCGCTAAGTCCCCTGTCGCTCCAAATAAAACAAAGGTCATTGATTCCAATTTCAGTCCCCCTCTTGTTGTATAATCCTCGTCAATATACTAAAAATGAATTGTACAGAAGCTCATACTCTTATACTTCCTGTTTTTATAAAAAACAAAGAGTTATCTAATTCCAATTCTTTTTATACCTTTCGCTCTCTCATTGTCCCCAATATTAATAGTGGCAATTCAAAGCATTTCTACTGCAACTTACTTATTTATAGAACTTAACGAAATATTTTATATCTAATTACTTTTAGTAATTAAGTAATCTTATGTCTAATATATTAACCACATAAATTATTATCGTCAATAAAAATGTCTTGAATTAAATACTATTTATTTCATAATACTTTTCTAAGTGTATTCCTAGTTACCATTCATTTTCAAAGATAATGATCAATATAATAAATATCAGTTTCATCAAAATCTTCAATTAATTTTCCGTTAAACTCGCGAGCAGACGTTACATTATAATCAAAAGGCTTCTCTATAATAAGACGGTTTAATCCTTTTGTAGCCCACAATCCACTCTCTTTAATATTTAAAGCAATCACATCAAATACTTCTGGTATAACAGATAGATAAAACATACGGTTTTCAGGAATGTTTAATTCTGTTTCACGCTTTTTTACAAGGCTCAGTAAATCTTGATAGCCCACTATATTCGCTGTATCTAATTGACAATAACGAAATGTGCTAATAAATTCTTCTACTCCTGATTCGTCATCAGAAGATATTCTAGAAAATGTAGCAAGGGATTGTTCTACCTTTGTTTGAAATTCCAAATCTGACATTGCCTTTCTGCCAATACCGATAATCGAAATAGATTGTGGTATATTTTGATTACTAAATAGTTTATATAAAGCAGGGTAAATTTTGCGTTTCGCTAAATCCCCTGTCGCTCCGAATAAAGTGAAACTTTAATCAGCCCTCACCAATCGGGCTTTTACGAGCAGCCCAACTCCCACCTAACTTCTTTGCTTTCGCTGAATTTTGAGGCGGGGGTCTTACTGCCTGTTAATGCGGGATAAACGTAATGAATAAATCATGCTGCAAAAATAACATCTACCCTTTCTTCAAAAAGCTTTACAGTAGTTTTTAGAAGTACGTTACATTATTTCATTTCATGCACTTTCCTCTTCTTTATATAAAATTCTCACTAACCAAATTCAAAATATTATACTTATTTTTCGTACTTTGCTATGCTATAACCACAAACAGGAGGTATAAACTATGAAAGCACAAATTATCCATTCTTTTGGGGATTCATCTGTATTTCAATTAGAAGAAGTTTCAAAACCAAAACTTTTACCAGGTCATGTTCTAATCGATGTAAAAGCAACAAGTGTAAATCCAATCGATACAAAAATGCGTAGTGGTGCCGTTTCAGCAGTCGCTCCTGAGTTTCCAGCTATATTACACGGCGATGTAGCTGGTATTGTTATTGAAGTAGGAGAAGGTGTTTCGAAATTTAAATGTGGGGATGAAGTATACGGATGTGCCGGAGGTTTTAAAGAAACTGGAGGTGCACTTGCAGAATTTATGCTTGCTGATGCGCGATTAATTGCTCACAAACCTAAAAATTTAACAATGGAAGAAGCAGCTGCTCTACCATTAGTGGCAATTACAGCTTGGGAATCTTTATTTGATCGTGCAAATATTAAACCTGGTCAAAATGTTCTCATTCATGGAGCTACTGGTGGCGTAGGACACGTAGCCATTCAACTAGCTAAATGGGCAGGTGCTAAAGTTTTTACAACCGCTTCTCAGCAAAGCAAAATAGAAATAGCCCATCGTTTAGGAGCCGATATAGCTATTAATTATAAAGAAGAATCTGTTCAAGAATATGTACAAAAACATACGAACGGAAACGGATTTGAAGTTATATTTGATACAGTAGGCGGCAAGAATCTTGATCATTCTTTTGAAGCTGCCGCAGTTAATGGAACTGTCGTAACAATTGCAGCTCGTTCAACCCATGACCTCTCTCCTTTACACGCAAAAGGACTTACTCTGCACGTTACTTTTATGGCGTTAAAAATATTACATACCGATAAACGTGACGCTTGCGGGGAAATTTTGACTAAACTAACTCAAATAGTAGAAGAAGGAAAACTTCGTCCATTGCTAGATTCGAAAACTTTCACGTTTGATGAAGTTGCACAAGCACACAAGTATTTGGAGTCGAATAATGCAATAGGTAAAATAGTGTTGAAAAATGTTTGGTAACTATAACTAGATAATATACATAATAATTCATGCTGTTTAGCTTATTAAGCGTAATGCGTAGATTAATTGTACAAATGTCAAACAAGGCGATCAAAAATGATCGCCTTGTTCTTTTTAAAAATATAATAGTATTTTTCCGATTTCATCAATAGCATAGTCCTATCCCGAAAAAGAGCGAATAACTCTACTATAACTAAATCGTATTATTACATTTGAATATTACTTATGAAATTTCACACGTTCTTCAAGCGGTTGGAATTCTTTTTCACCTGGAGTAGCAGTTGGATTACCAAATGGCATTTGTGCAATTAGTTTCCAATTAGCAGGGACATTCCATTCTTGTTTTACCTCATCGTCAATTAATGGATTATAATGTTGTAAAGATGCCCCTAATCCCTCTGCTTCTAAACCTGTCCACACGACTAATTGGTGCATACCTGATGCTTGGTGTGACCAAATTGGGAAGTTTTCAGCATATGCAGCAAATTTTTCTTGAAGCGATTTAACGATAGCCTCATCTTCAAAGAATAGTACTGTTCCATAACCAGCTTTAAAAGAATCCATTTTTTGTTGCGTTCCTGAGAAATCTCCATCTCCAACTACTTTTCTTAATGTTTCAGTTGTAATATCCCATAATTTATCATGAGCTTCACCAAATAATACAACTAATCGCGCAGTTTGAGAATTGAAAGCTGATGGAGTATATTTCACAGCAAACTCCACGATTTCTTTAATTTTTTCATCCGATACTTGTACCTCTTTGTTAATTCCATAGTAAGTACGTCTTTCTTTCAGTGCAGTATAGAAATCTTTTGTCATAATTCATTTCCTCCTAAGTTTTAATATTCTTCAAAAGGATACATCTCAAAGATAATATGCGTTTAAATGAGTTCATTTTTGAATCATTGAACTTCCTAACACCCATTGCCAGTCATTCTAAATCTAAACACATCACTTCCTTCAATTTCCCTAAAAAAGACTTATAACATCATTCATAAAATCTAGTGATCATTCGGTACTATTTTACCCATTCTCTATTCATGTATCCTGCGTGTTTCATATTTACACAAACATGAAAATAAACTTAAATTGATAGTTAAAAAGCCAGGTAGCATGAATAATGCATTACCTGGCTTTTTACATTTTAAATTTAACTAAATATTACTAATGAACTGTAGTAGAAACCATACTGGTCACTTATTTAATAATTAACATCTCATAAGGATTTACATATTAGTAATTGCTTATAATACTCCATTATCTAATATGAAAGTATAAAAATACTTTCATTACTGATTTAACTGATTTTTCACCGCTCTTATAACCAATTCATGATCTTCTTCTGGTGGTAATCCTGAAACTGTTATCATTCCAATAACCCCTACGTTTTTTATTCTGATAGGAAAGCATCCACCAAACGCAGCATATTCCGAAGTATCTAAAAGATATTTTTCATTATATGAAATTCCAGTTATTTCACTTTGTATCTGCATATAATACGAGCTACGATCATGCAGGGAAACGACTCGTTTTTTACGCTCAATCCATTTCGTATTTTCCTCATTTGTCCCTGTCATCTTGAAATGAAATAATTGCACACCATTTTTCGTTATATCAACAGCAATCAATTTCCCTTCTTGCTTCGCTGTTTCAACGATAAATAAACCTAGTTGCAAGGCATCTTCATTTGTAAAAGAGGAAAATTGAAGTGTTTCCTCCTCTTTTAAAATTTGTTTACTTATTTCATTCAAATTTGAAGTACTCATATCTTTAACCTCCATAATTGTTTTATGCCACACCGACATTTTTTCGAAATTATTAGGCCATATAGTACAACCTTTCAATCAATCTGATTCCAAATAAACTGCTGTAACATCGTTGGTAACTAGTACCGTAAAGCTTGTTTTCTTCTTACTGATGCTATTATGAATGATATTCAAAGTTATAAAAAGTACTATTCTACTTATCCCTATCTTACAGAGACTATTATGAAATATATTTAACATCTTAAAAATGTATGTACTAAAGAATAATATTTTTAATCACTAACTTTTTTGATCAATCGTTATAATCCAATTTCATCAAAATTTTTATCAATTATTACACTATCCAACAATAGGAGGAAACATAGATGGATGAACATATATCCAAAAGCTAAAAAGCAATTGAGTCCCTTGAGGGAATAGTTATAATTCACTACTTATAGAAATAGACATACAAAAACGCCATCCTTTCCTATAATTCTAAAGAAAGAATAGCGTATTCTTTTCAAAAATGAGTTCTTTTATTGAGAAACTTTGATTCTATATCATACATAAAAGGGCAACCATTGCTAAAACAGCTGGAAGTCCTTGTTTCACAATAATTGATTTATTAGATGTGAAACCTCCGAAAATAGCTGCTACCACCACACAAATCACAAAAAATAATTGGACCATATAACCAATTGGATTGAGTCCAAGTACAAGTCCCCAAATGAGACCAGCCGCTAAAAATCCATTATATAAACCTTGGTTTGCAAACATAATGGCTACGTTTCGATCTCCTTCTAAATGCTTCGGTAATTTGAAAACACGTTTCGCTACTTTTGAATCAATAAAAAACATTTCAAGGATCATGATAAACAAATGTTCTAATGCTACGATCCCGACTAAAATAGCTACGATTATTTCCACACTATTCTGCCCCCTACACTCTCTATTCTTTAATATTCCCTACATTTTTTTGCATCTGTAATAGAACATGAATAAGTATTTTGCGTTCTTCTCCACTGATATTTACGAACATTCCCTTCATGAAACGTTCCTTTTCTTTCTTGTCAAAACATTAATTGATATATCAATTATTGATACATCAATTAATATACATCTCTCTTTTTATTTTTGCAAGTTTTTTTGCTCAATTGGTTTTATTTTGTTCCAGCAACTTTAAACCAATTCAAAACATCAGTTCGCATTTCTAGAAATCATAATTACTTTAAGTTCATTCTGACAATCATATTTAACTAAATATATAAAAGAATTGAGTTATATCTCCATCAATTTATAAAAATTAATTTTTTCTAAAAACAGATACTTTACGTTTTTTATAGTAATAAAAATCATTTTTTTGTTTCAGAGGCAATTCATTTTGTTAGCCTGATGGGCATAAGATAGCACCCATATGGAGAACCAATTATCTTTCAAGAAGACGGCTTGAAATCTGGATTTGGTACAGGAGTTGCCTACTTCCGTGATCCAGATGGTACTAATTTAGAGCTAATTGCTCCAAAAGGTCCATTTAGACGTGAATAATAAATTAATACCGAAACAGCCACCTTATCTGAAAGGTGGCTGTTTGTTAATAGATTGAATAAAAAGGACAAACTCTCCAACTTGAGAAGTTTGTCCAAAAATAGATATTTCATATGCCACTACTTTGACACTAAAATCAACAATAGTGAATTAGAATAATGAATTAATACTTGCTAAAACTGTAAGTACACCTACAATAATAACAAATACGTTGCTCATTTTCCCTTTGTATTTAGCTAGTACTGGTACTTTTTGAATCGCATACATCGGTAATAGACATAAGATAGCAGCAACTAAAGGACCGCTTAGAGAATCAATAAGTCCAAGAATACTTGGATTTGTATAAGCAACAAACCAGCATGATAATACAACAAAAGTAAGGATTATTGTCTTAATTGTTTTTTCTTCAATATCTTTTCCACGTGATTTACCGAACTTAATAATCATGTCACGCATTACTTCAAATGCTCCTATATAATGGCCAAGGAAAGACTTTGTAATAGCCACAAAAGCAATAATTGGAGCTGCAATAGTGATTACAGGCGAATTAAGCTCATTAGCAAGATATGAAAGGATTGATAAGTTTTGTTCTTTTGCCATTTTTATATCATCTGGAGTCAAGCTCAATGCGCTACTCCAAACGAAGAACATAACAACAGCGAATGTCATGATATAACAAACCTTTTGTATTTGCGCACATTTAGCATCAGTGGCTTCGATTCCATACGTAGCTCTCTGTTTCACAACAAATGATGAAATCATAGGTGAATGATTAAATGAGAATACGATGATTGGTAGAATCATCAATATCGTCCCAAAATAGCCTGTTCCTGTTGAAGCAGTTGAAACAGCTGAAAAACTAAGCATTGACGTATTCCACTGTGGAATTAAAGATATTGCGATAAAAAGTAGAGAAACTATGAAAGGATACACTAACATACTCATTACCTTTACAGTAATATCTTGACCAAAATTCAGTATAGCGATAAGACCAAGAACTAATACAAGTGATAAAATAGCCCTTGGAGGTTCTGGCATGTGCAATTGATGCACGATAAAACTACTTGCAGTGTTTGTAAGCGCAACCGAATACATTAGTACGATTGTATAAATTGAACCGAAATATACGATGTTAAAAATGATACTCGCTTTATTTCCGAAATACTCTCTAATTGTACCTGTGATCCCCTCATCAGCAGAATTAGAAGCGTATATCATTTTAGCAAGCGCCCTATGTGAGTAGTACATAACTGGATATGCAAGTAATGTAATTAGTAGTAAAGATAATAAACCACCTGAACCTGCATTAATCGGTAAAAAGAGCACCCCTGCTCCAATTGCAGTTCCAAATAGACTCAGTGCCCATGTAGTATCCTGCTTATGCCACTTTTTCGGATCTGCATATTGCTCATTTTTTAGTGCGGTATTTTCAGCTTGAACTTCTATTTTCTTTGCAGTATTCCCGTTCATATAATAACTCCCCCTTGTATCTATTCCTGCATCTCTCTTTGCATCTAACAAATATTCCCTTTTCGGAAAATGAATTCCTTACAAGTTGCCCCACATTGTATGTCCTTCATCATAATGAATCCAAATTGAAACATTCGCTAGTTAGCGTCCTAATATAATTGTTAGCGTTCACAAAAAAGTTTACTCATAATATCCGCTCTTTATATAAAGACCCCTTAAGAGAACAATATAGAATAGACTTCATAAATACGTTGCAACATTTCTAATAACAGTGTATTACTTTAATGGTTACTCTTTTTTACTTTTAACAGTAATTTTAGCTAAACCGGCCTCTCTTAATTTGCGAGGCATTTCTTTCTCAGTTCTATACATTACTTTAATAACTTCGGTAGCACTGATGATATTGCTTACACAAGCCACTGAAGCACATTACATACATTTCGCCTCTAATCACACACCTTTCTTACTAAGAATCGCATTTTTTATATTTTCTCCAGAGATAATAAAATTTCTCTCGACGCCCTCATTATAACGTGTATATTTATAAAATTAATATTTTTATATTTTCAGAAATATTAAAGTGAAATAATTTTATATGGATAATATTTTACAGTTAGCATGTAGCCATTGTTTTTATCGCTTAAAGCTGAATTAGTTAGTAAAAAAATACAATAATACATTGTCTTTCTAGGTGACTTATTATAAAGATACTTATATCCCCCTTTTATCAAAAAAATCATTTTAAATATAAAAGATATTCTAATAAATAATTAATGTAGGTAAAAAGAAAAAATTCCCAAAACAAAAAAACCAAATTTTAGGATATATATTATTAATATTGAATTCATATACACTTAAAAAAACTACACTGAGCAAAAAACAAAAAAGCTGCCCCATATGGACAGCTCATTTACATAATTATCGTTATCAGGAATACACAAACAAATCACTTCAATATCATCTTAATTGTAATTTGTTCGGCTCTTCTTCAGGAATATCTCTATGTTTGTAATGAATCGTTTTTAGATTCTTTCCTTTTATGCGAAAAGTAATTGTGTCCTCTCCATACGGCGGATTGTATGCACCCTCAAAAGTTTAAATTTTAAAATCCCTCATTAACTAGCTCTTTTATCGAGTTTAATTTTGAAGAAAGCTCGATAAACCATTCTTCATCTCCTGTTAATAATGCAAGATCTATAAGATAAAGGATTTGTTCCTTATTTATTACCTTTGATTCAGGGAGTTTGTTAACGTGTTTACTAAAGAGTAAAATCGCTTCGTTTATTGTGTACTCGCCGTCACGTTTCACAATACTAACTGTAACTATATCCTCCACATCATCAAGTGATACAATATAACCAACTATTAATTCACCTTCATTTGATATTCCACGAACCCAATCTCCTACTTTTAAAACATGATTATTATTTGACATCATACCGTTTCACCTTCTTATAAATATTTTTTGTGACGATAAAAAAGATATAAAAAAAAATTATACTGTAATATTTTTCATTACATTTAAGTGTTAAGAACTCACGGCTATATAATAATTAAGCCGCTTAACGCTCTTGATTGATAAGGTCAACAACTTCTTTCATTGTATAATTCTTTAAGTATTCACCTAGATGTTCTTCAGCACCTAAGAAAATAGCGAAAAGAACTTTTCGCATGTTCGAACCTACAACACACTGATTGTTTGATTCCGGACACTTCGGCTGCAAAGCACCTTCAGAGGTTATCTGATAAATATGCCAAAGATTAATTTCATCTAAATCGCGAGCGAAAATAAAACCTCCACCAGTTCCCTCTTTTGATTGTATAAATTTATGTTTTTTTAACAAACTTAGCACTTTACGAATACGTACTGGATGTACACCTGCACTTTCTGAAATAGCATTACTTGTTGACATCCGGTCTGGCTGTAAAGCTAAATAAGTTAAACTGTGAATGGCCAAGGTAAAGTCGCTGTTCATGATTTTCCTCCTACGATTAAAAATATTGTTTCTCATATATTAACATACTGTAGCCATAAATATTACAGATTGGTTAGAACGTTAAAACATGTGGAATACTTCTTGCCACAAAAAATTAATTCCCTTATATCCTATCCGGTCCCACCTATATCTGATAACTTCATTTAGCTTTTTAAGTTGGAAATAAAATTAAACACTCCACTGTTTCTTCACTTGTTCTTCTGCCAATTGTTTAATTTTTGTCCAAATCGTATCTTTGTTCACAATAACATTTGTTTGATAGTTTCTATTTTTATAATTAACTGTGACACATACTTCAATCATCACTTGTTTCCTCCTTTCAAAAAAATTTTCTGTAAGAAATATTATTTATTAATTAGCCAACCTTTGTAATTCAATGTTTAAAAATGTTCGGACGCTACGTGGTAAAAATTTACGAATTTCTTCTTCGTTAAAACCAATTTGCAATCTTTTTTCGTCCAGCATAATCGGGCGACGTAACATTAGTGGATGCTCAATTATTAATGTATAAAATTCATTTAGTGAGAGCTCATCAATATTTATATTTAAGTCCTGAAAAGTTTTGGATCTAGTTGAAATAATTTCAGTAGCCCCCTCTTCAGTTAAACGAAGAATCGATTTAAGCTCATCAACTGTCATAGAATTTGATACGATGTTTTTTTCAATATAATCAATTTGATGCTCTTCAAGCCATGCTTTCGCTTTTCGGCATGAAGCACAGCTTGCTGTTGTATATAGAATTACCATATTTAACTCACTCCTTTAATGTTCTTTATGAAACTTCTATTTTAAATATCAGTCATTTAAATGTATTAAAAAAAATTACAGTTCAGAATCAAATTCATGTCATGTTAGTTATTCAGCAATGTATCATTTATCTCTATTATTCATGCTACATTTTACAGACGTTAACAACTCACTTCCAAAAAGCTTACTGTAATTTTAAACCTTACAGTTCAATTAATCAAATGTTAAGTCTTGGAGTAATTAGTCATTTGTTTGTGTGAATTTCCCCATAGCGTTATTGAAGACACCAAAATAGGTTGAGGCAATACGTGCCCCAACCTATTTTTTATGCTTCATTATAACTTTTTGCAGTAATAACTGTTTCAAATTCAAAGGTTTCTGGGAGGTGATCAGCATAAGAATATTCAAAAGTTCGTCCATCCGTTAAATAGGCCACCTGTTCAACTCTCATTAGGAAATCTTGATTTGTTAAGTTCATAAACTGCTTTTCTTTATCATCTGGGCGAATTCCTTTGACCCTAACAACGGATGTTCCCACTTCAAGACCTAGTTTATTTTGAATGTGCGAGTAGATCGATTCCTCTAAAACAGAAACCTCAACACCTGGAATGACTGAAATAGGCATCCATGTATGCTCCATAATCGTTGGGATACTGTGAATGATACGGAGGCGAATGATTTTATATACAAAATCCCCTACTGAAATGCCCAATTTTTCAGCAATGATTTCCTCGGCTCCGACAATCGTAAACTCGATAATTTTACTTTCTACCTCGCTGCCATAAACAGCTTTCGTACCTGTTAAAGTTTGAATCATTCGTGCCTTTTCCTGTTGACGCCAATCTTGAACGACTGTTCCACTTCCGCGCCGGCGGATAATGTAACCGTCTCTTACTAATAGATCCAGCGCTTTTTTAATAGTAAGTGCTGAAACATCGAATTCTTCAGCAAGGACGGAGCTACTCGGAATTTTTTCGTTGATTTTATATTCACCGTCTAAAATTTGCTGTTTAATCTTTTGGTAAATGCCGAGGTATTTTACTTGTGTTGATCCGCTTGCCATTTCCATACCTCCTTTATACTGCAAACTCTCTTCTATTCATTCAAATGTAAAGCCTCAAGTTTGTAAACTGAAGGTGATGGGGCAGCAAATCCATTTTCTAAGATTTCAATATTCGTTACCGCTTCTTCATCTTTCACAAGTTTTGGTGCACCATTTACAATTGTGTCATACGCTGCATCGTAGAAACGACCGTAATCACCAAGCGGCGTTTTAATTTGTTTTTCAATCCAGTCACCATTTGCATTACGATACTTAGCAACTCCATAGTACATCGGTGAATCTTCACCAAATCCTGCACTCTCAGGCATAATACCCGCTTTCAAATCATTTTCCTGCTGATCTTCACCATATTTAATAAATGATCCATTTGTTCCATGGACGATAAAGCGTGGATAATCTTTCGCTACGACATGGTTTGTTTTCAGTTTAATTTTCAGCTGATTTCCGTAATGTAGACCAACATCGAAATAGTTATCAACCGCACCTTCCACTTCATTATTACGAATATCGTATGTTACCGTATCAGGACGGCCGAATAGTGAAATCATGCGGTCCATCATATGAATACCTAAACTGTAAAATGAACCTTCTTCTTTTGGAGCTTCATGAGTGATTGAACCAGGACGGAAATAATCAATATGTGATTCAATCTCAATAATATCACCAAGGAATCCTTGTTCCACAACTTGCTTCACAGCTAAGAAATCACCATCAAAACGACGGTTTTGGTAAGGCATAACGACTACGCCTTTCTCTCGTCCTAAAGCTAATAATTCTTTCGCATGTTCTACTGTATCACAAAATGGTTTTTCAACGATAACGGATTTTCCAGCAAGTATAACTTTTTTTGCTAATTCGTAATGCGTATGTGCTGGCGTACAGATCGTCACCACTTGAATTTCTTTGTCATTCAACAATTCATTCAAATCAGTAGTGAAACTAATACCTTTTTCCTCATACGGTGCCGCTAATTCTTCATTTATTTGACGTACAAAAATTGTTTTTACTTTTATATTATTACGTGTATTTACATAAGGTAAATGATAGCGGTTAGCTGATTTTCCAAACCCAATAAAGCCCATTGTTAATGTCATATTCTTCAACTTCCTTGCTCATAAATTTTCGTTTCTATATTTATTATATAGTTTAGTTATAAAAAATATATAGTTTTGATTTATAAGTTATATATTAAATAAAAAAATTCGGGTTAAAAAGGAGCATAACAAATATGGCACATACTACTACATCTATGGAAATTTTCGGTTCACCTGAACAAGTATGGCAATTAATCGGAGGGTTCAACTCCCTTCCAGACTGGTTACCTTATATACCTAGCAGTAAATTAACTGAAGGCGGTCGTGTACGTCATTTAGCTAATCCAGATGGCGATACAATTATAGAACGCTTAGAAGTATTCAATGAGAAAGAACGCTACTACACGTATTCAATCATGAATGCACCGTTCCCAGTCACTAATTATCTATCTACAATCCAGGTGAAAAAAGGTACTGAAAGTAATACATCGTTAGTAGAGTGGTCTGGTACGTTCACTCCTGTTGAAGCTAGTGACGAAGAGGCAATAAATCTGTTTCATGGTATTTACAGTGATGGATTGAAAGCATTGCAGCAAGCATTTCTAGATTGATTCATGTAATTGATTGAGACGAAAAAGTAAATTAACAGTCAAATATTCGATTTTTTAGTTAAATTCATTATGAAAGATAAACAAATACAAATTTCATGCCTGCTTGTTAATGACAAGAAATAAAAAATACTACCCCCAAATGGAAGGTAGTATTTTTTTATTAATCAGGAAAAACAATTAATCCCTCTTCTTTTTCCTCCTGTTTTAAATCTTCTTCTGGGAATGTTACAGTTGAATTTTTATCACCTGTTCTTTTTGTTTCTTCACCTGGAAATACGAAAATTGAATTTTCTTTTCCTTCATTTTTTTCTACGTTATCTGGAAATACCATAGGATCATTGATAGTCAAATCACTATGAAATCCAAGGTTAGACAAAATCGCTTTTAAATCTGGTAAAACCCCTATTTTATCAGATGATGGGTTATTAGACTTTGTGCCTGTACTAGGATTACTTAAAATTGCTCTCAATTCTTTTGATGTATATGCCTTACCTAAATGTTCTTTAGCAATCCCTTGAATCGATACAGCAGCCCCAGCAATTATAGGCGAAGCGCTAGAAGTACCACGGAAATTAGAAGTATAACGATTAATTATGTTCTGATCTGTAACTTTTTGTCCTTTACTATTTTGATTTTGATATGTATCTAATGTATCAACATACTCTCCCCAACCATATACATCAATTCTACTACCATAGTTAGAGAAAGCTAAACGTTTATGAGGAACTCTTGCAGTAGATGCTCCAACTATAATAGCTCCTGAATCTTTAAAGTCTGGACTATTTCGATTTAAAATCTGCTTACCATTACGGTCTTTAAATTCATCTAAATCAATCCCACCATTACCAGCTGCTTCTACAATAATAATGCCTTTATCTGTACCTTTGCGAATTGCGTTAAATATACTCGGGTATACTTCTACTGGTAAAGGGTCATCTCCATATCCATCATATTTAAAGGATTCTTCTATTAATAAAACATCTCCAGCCTGTAAAGAATCTACGGCACTTAAAATAGCATCTCTTACATCGATTCTCCCATTATCTCGGATCACTGAAATTACTTTTGCCTTTGCTTTTGGTGCAATCCCAATGTTCCCAATCCCATTGTCAGCTGCAGAAACAACACCTAGAACTGAAGTACCGTGAGAAAGATCATTACTCATTTTTCCAGACATAAATTCAATATTTTGACCGACTAAATCTTCATGATTTAATAACCAGCCTTCTTCCAAATCTACAAAAGTTGCTCCCTGGCCATTTCCTCCTTTAATTCCCCAAGCATAAGGAGCATTAATTCCTAAAGGTGCCTCTTCAAGATATCCCTGTCTTGAAAATCTAGGTTCATCATAAGGATTGACTGATAATACAGGCAATCTCGAGCCAGTTGTTGTGTTTATACTCTTATTAGAACGAACTTGTATTTTACTAGAATCGTCATTAGCAGCATATACTGTATTTGTTACAAATGTCGTACCTACCCCAGCAAAAGTTGTAATTGCAAGTGATGATATTAACATACCTTTAAAATTTTTCATTTTTCCACCTCTAGTTTTCTATTAGAAATAACATATTTAATAATGTGTATGAACTGAAAAGCATTTTATCTTATTATAAAAATTAATAGATTTTTATAGCTTTTTGATTTACATAAAAACTCCCTTCATTCTTGTAATTCAATGTGGACATTTCAAAATAATAAACTTACTGTAACTATTATAGTTACACCTTTATTGATTTTCAACTACGAAATATAAATTTTTAAAAATAAATTTATATTACTTTAAAACAGCACTAGCCTTTTACCCACATAAAGTGAAACTTTAATCAGTGGTTTTTTTGTTCATCCCCCACTGATTATTAGCCCTCACCAATCGGGCATTTACGGGCAGTTAATGCGGGATAAAAATGCAAAATATCTGTCCAAATTACAGCAATCAATAAGTTTATGGACTACGAAAGAAATACGAAAAAGCAAAGCACTAAGTGCTTTGCTCCTTATAAAATCCCTTTTAACTTTTCACCAATTAACTTCGCTACATACTCATAACCTTCTGGCCCAAAGTGTAATCCATCTTTTTCATCATTTTCTACAAATCTTTTATAATCCCGTTCTTGAATCATTTCAGCGAATACGTTTAGAAAATAACTTCCTGTTTCCCTCGCCACTTTCTCCACCACGTCTGCATACTGACAGAGCACTTCATTTGTTCTATTGTGCTGCCTCTCTTCATCAACTGGTGCAGGACTAATCAGTAGTACTTTATCTGATGAAACTTGGTTCACAATCTTCTCTAAGTTTTCTTTATATGCTTGTAATGACACTTGAGAAAAAGAAACTGCATCATTCGTACCAAGAAAAACTGTTACGAAATCTGGTTTATATGATATTACATCTTCTTCAATCCTATTTAACGCATCGAATGTATTATCACCTGGAACACCTGCATTCACTACTATCCAATTCGGAAACATCTCTTGCAAACGTGGTGTTAATCTCGGCATTCCATCAAAAAATGTTTCATCAGCTGTAATACTATCTCCAAAACATACTAACGTTTTCATTAAGCTACTCTCCTTTTACGTATGAAACAACTTTCCTTCTATTGCTTTTATATATCTTTCAGCAGAACGTTCAACTGCCTCATTTGCATTTTCTTTTACTACTCGATGAAAAGCGTTGTATAAACGATTAAACTGTAACGGCTTCACTCGATTCACCATTTCTTCCACTTTTCTCGCTGGTAGTGGAATTAAGTTTGGATAGCTGTACATGAAGCTTACCCATCGTTCATCCGCTACGACTTGAATAATATCACCTGTTAACAAAATCCCTTTTCCGTCATTACCTTCTTCCCAATGTAAGACAGATCCACCTTTAAAATGTCCCCCTAAACGATGAATGACTAATCCATCAGCTAATTGTAAAGACTCACCAGACCAATAAATAATACGACTACTCGGACGCATCACCCACTCTTTATCATCTTCATGTATATAAATTGGTACATCAAATGTCTCTGCCCATTCTACTTGCGTTGAATAATAATGAGGATGAGACAATGCAATCGCATCTAATCCGCCAAGCTCTTTTATTTTCGTAATTGTCGTTTCATCTAAATACGTAATACAGTCCCACAGTAAACGATATGACTCTGTTTTCACTACAAATGCCGTTTGACCGATCGCAAATCCTGGTTTTGTCGTAATACTATAAAGTCCATTTTCCTCTTTTATTATTTCATTTTTATATGTATCATCTGTTTGCAAATTTTCTAAAGTCGTCCAAGACTGCCCTTTCGGATTCACATACTGCCTTTCTTCATCACAAATATGACAACTCACCGGTTCTTCTACACTCGCTGCATACTGCACGCCACACGTTGTACAAACGAAATTTTTCATAATAATTTCCCCTATCCCTATATTTTTATTAAGCTGATTTTTGTTGATAATGATCTGCTTTTTTATTTTCAATTAATAAACTTATAAAAGTAAGTAAATAGACAACTGTAACCGATAATGGAATTACAGTAAATCCTTTTTCGCTTCTGCAACATTCATCTCACTATCTCCCCAAAAATATTTGTACTATAAAGTCACCTCAACCTCACCCATCCAATAACGCCAAGCTTCTAAATAATCTTCTAAATCTTTCGGGTGGTGCCGTAAACATGTATCTATACGCAAATATAATCCTATGACTATTTCTTCATATAAATCACGGTCATTTTTATGAAATACACATTGTTTCATCGCATAACCAATCGTTTCTTTTGTTAAATCTTCCGGAGTTGAACAGAACGCATAAATTAAATCATATATAGGATCTCCTAACACTGGTAAAGGATCAATTACACCGTGCAGTTTATTCTCTTGAAATATAAAATTATGAAATCCAAGATCACCATGCAATAAAAATGGCTGATTTATTCCTGTCCCCCTACTTGGATATTTGCTAACTTAAAAACCGTTCTATACTCTTCCTCATTTATGTAACGTCTTACATTTTCATGAGCTTCCATCACATTTGTCGTTAAAAATTCATTCCAAGATTGAACTAGGTTTTCTTTCCATCCCCAGCCATCAACCTCTGTAGCTACTTCATACTCATTGATAACTTCTTTTACAAGTTTACAAAGAACACTCCGTTTATAGCCTAGTTTGCAAGAAGTTGTGCCCTCAAGGAATGAGTAAACAATATAGCGATTTAAAGGTTCCTTATATAAAAGCTTTGGAAATAATTCGTCCTTTTTATAAAACTGAAGAAAATAAACTTCTTCACGTATGACATCCGATTCATTCAACTTTACAACGTATTGTTCATCTAACAAATATATAGTACTTGCCGTTCCCCCGTTTAATGCTTTTACGCTATTTGGATAATGTGAAATAACTTTTTCCTTAACTAGTTGTGCAGTGATTATTGAAATGTCCATTCTATCACCCTTTAATTCGGAAAATTCCCTTAATTCAAAAGACAACTTTACTATTATTTGACAAACGCAAGGGAAATCCTCCCAACCATCCTAATATAACAAACAACAATTTTATTTTATTACAATGGCTTTCTTCAATATCTCATTTATGATAACGTGATTTTATCACTCTAAATGCTCTTCATATACTCTAATAATTTCTATTGCAGGGTCTATGTCTTGTAATTTATGAGCCAAACTTTCTACACCAAACACTTCTGTAAACGTATGACTGCCTACAATTAAATTAATCCCTTTAAATTTCGCATGTTGCACTGTATATAATGTTTTTTCACCTGTTATGTACGTGTCACACCCTTTTTCTAATGCACGTTCAATCAAATTTGTATTGTTTCCTGCACCGGTTAAAATCGCAATCCGTTTTACTGGTTTATCGTGATTTCTCCAGCTCTTCACTTTCTCTTCCATTTTTTCTTCAAGTTTTCCAACTAAGTTTGAAAAAGGAATCGCTTCTTTATATTCTCCTATTCCCGGTAGTTCTTCTTCCTCATACGTGGAATATTCCAGTATTGTATCTATCCCAATTCCGTTAAATAACGATGTACACGTGCCAAACTTTACAAAATCTAACGGCAAATGAACCCAAAAATGATTCATTTCATATTGCTTCAATTTCTCAATACAAGCCTCTTCCATACCAAATAAAAAACTCCACGGCGCATGATGTGTAACTATCATATCGACTCCATTTCTATACGCTTCTTCAATAGTTTCTAACGTTAAATTTGTTGTGTAACCGATTTTGTGAAATTCATCTTTACTTATATGAGTAAAACCATATTCATCATCGCCGTATTTATGAAGATGCTCTCCAAATAGTAATGTTATATGTTCGTTAAACTGCTTTATATTCATTTTATTTCTCCTTTCATTTACTTTTATATTTCAAAAATAAGGAAATACTAAATAAAAACGTTACATACATATAGGAGGACACCATGAAACCTGAATTTTTAAAAGCTGTACATGATGCCATTGGAAACGTCGAACATATTCATATAGAAGAAAGCGGTGCTGACAGCTTACTTATCCATCATGATGATGCACAGCAATTACAACAAGTCGCTAAAACGCTAGAAAATAACAATTTTCGCTCTGCTTTAAGAACAACTGGAGATGCTTCGTATATTGAAGTGTTGAACAGATAATGAAAGTCCGGATGTATGCCGGGCTTTCTTTTTTATATTAAAACTTCAAACTCTTTCACATACACCGCTGTTCCAGCAATATCTATTTGTAACTTTTCGTTTTCTATCCCTTTCGTTACATAAACAGTTACACGACCATCTTTATTTATTTCCTGTCCTTGCTCAACGATTAAGTCCAATTCATGTTCAAAATCTTTCTCTAAATACTCCGCATAATACGCTCCCATTACACCTGAAGCTGTTCCTGTCACTGGATCTTCAATCGTCCCAGCATAAGCTGACGAGAAATGACGGCCATGCATTTGTGCTAGTTCATCATAAGTTTCTAGACAAATTGGGTGAATAGAAGCATTAGGTATTTCTCTTAATACTGACGGAAATGCAGCATTATTAGGTTTCATTCTCTCACACGCATCTAGATTTTTAATCGGCACAATTACAGTCCAGTTTCCTGTACTTCCATATACTATCGGTAAACTTACATCTAAATCATTTACTTCTAAACCAATACTATGAGCTAATTCTTCTTTTGAACCTGCAAAATCTTTAAACTGAGGTGCTGTCTGCCTCATTTTAATAAAGGTTTCTCCATTTTCATTTACACCTATTTGTATTGGTAAAATCCCTGCCTTCGTTTCAATCGTAAGGTTACTTTTCTCTTCTAATAAACCTTTTTCGCGCAAGGCATATATCGTCCCTACTGTCCCATGACCACATAAATCCATTTCAAAACCAGGTGTAAAATAGCGCATTCTTATATCTCCTACTTCTGAGGAAAGAACAAAAGTTGTTTCGTTATATCCAACTTTTTCAGCAATAATTTGCATTTCCTCTTCCGTTAATCCATCTGCTTCTAATACAATACCTGCTGGATTTCCCTTATTTGGTTTATTCGTAAATGCGTCGTAATGAAATACGTTTATAGTCTTCATTTTCTTTTCCCCTTATTTGTCCATTTCTTTATTTTTATAATAAATAAGAAAATCCATCCACTTACCATTCTCTAATGAAAACGCCTCTCTCTTGCATTCAAATGAAAAGCCTGTTCTTTCCGCAAGACGTACTGATGGCTCATTATCAACACGTATATGTAATTCGATTCTATGAAAATCAAGGCAACTAAAAAATAACGGTAGCGCAGCTTTCACACTTTCAACACCATATCCATTTCTCCAATATTGATTATGTATGGAGTATCCCATCATCGCCCATTGATAGTCCATACGTAAAATTTTAATCAGCTCTAGCTTACCAATATTAGCTCCGTCTTCTTTACGAAAAATACCTAATACATACATCTCATCTCGATGTGCTGCTTCATCAAAGCCTCTTATCCATTCCGTGAACCATTCTTTTGTTGATGATGCCATAACTTGATAACCATCGTCATATTTATACTGCGATGGTAACCTCTTATTAAATCCATCTAACCAACTTTCATAATCATCATTTTGGAACGGACGGATCATCAGTCTCTCTGTCTCTACCTGTAATAGCGGCAGCTTCATTTACATCTCTTCCCTTAATCAATATTTGAATATTCTTTATTATCTTACACAAAATACAAAATCTAGTAAATTATTATGTTTTTGATAAACAAGGACCTGTTAAACTACAATATTGATTTTTGAGAAATACAAAAAGGAAACCCTGTTCTGAAGGGTTTCCTTTTGTCATCATACTATCAATCTTATCTGTAATTTAAAACCTTGTATTCTGTCTTTAATATTCCATACACATCAACATCTTCATATGTATTTAATAAAAGTCTATTCTGTCTTAATGTGCCTTCTTTACGTAAGCCTGACTTCTCTAACACCTTAATTGATGATCGATTTCTAGAAAGGGCAGATGCCCAAATTTTGTTTAAACCTAATTCGATAAAGCCAAAATGAATCATCCTGTTTACAGCCTCAGTTGCAAAACCCTTCCCCCAATAATTCTTACCAATCCAATAACCAAGTTCACCTCTATTGTTACCCTTGTCAATTCTTAGTGTAATTGTACCTACAATTTCTCTTGATTCTTTAGAGACAATTCCTAAAGGATATTCGATTCCTTTCCTTATAAGTTCTGGTTGCATATCAACCCAATCTTGCGCGAACTCTAATTTATATGGATGCGGAAGCCCAAGAATATTAGCTAATTCCTTGTCATTAGCTAACTCTTTAATTCTAAACACATCATCATTAGTAAAAGGTTCTATACATAAATGCTCAGTTTCTAATTTTATAGTCATAGTTTTTCCCCCTAGTACTGAAATTAGTTAGCTCCCTTTATTTTCAATATTACACTAAAAACACAAAAAGTTTTGAATTTTTACAATATCAACCAACAGAACCCTAAACAAAAAATCCAGTTATGCTTTATACATAACTGGATTCCTCATCATTTAATCGTTTTTATTTTACAA
This sequence comes from Bacillus cereus group sp. BceL220, assembly GCF_051776965.1. Lineage (NCBI taxonomy): Bacteria > Bacillati > Bacillota > Bacilli > Caryophanales > Bacillaceae > Bacillus > Bacillus cereus group sp. BceL220. The sequence continues at coordinate 525,682 of NZ_JBPWBC010000004.1, forward strand.
GTACATTTTCTCTTAATTCCCTTTTCAACACTTTCCCTAAAGCATTTTTCGGTAATTTGTTCATAAATACAACTTTGGGTATTTTATAACTTGCTAGTTTTTCTTTACAATGCTGTATAATTTCTTCTTCCGTTAAAGACGTTTGCATATCTTTTACAATGTACGCTGTCGGAACCTCACCCCAAAAATCATCCGGAACTCCAACTACTGCAACTTCTAAAACACCATGTATTTCATGAATAACATCTTCTACTTGATCTGGATATACATTGTCACCACCGCGTATAATAACGTCTTTATATCTTCCCATAATATGCAGGAATCCATCATCATCTATCATGCCAGCATCACCCATGTTAAACCAGTTATCTTTTACTACCTTCTTTGTCGCCTTTTCATTATTCCAATACCCTTTAAACATGTATGGACTTTTCACATGAATCTCTCCAACTTCATTTGTTGTTAATTCATGTCCTGTTTCCGGATGAACAATTTTCACCTCTACATTTTTTAAGGTCTTTCCTACAGAAGACATCTTTTCTTTTCCCATCATTGGATGCCATGAGGTTACAACCCAACCTTCTGTACTACCATAGCCTTGCACCATATATATGCCTTTTTCCATATATTTTTGAATGAGTGTTTCTGGCACTTTTGTACCACCGCTTTGTGCTACTTTAAAGGTTGAAATGTTACGTTCTTTTTTATTTAGTTCATCAAGCATGTAACTATAAACGGCTGGGAAAGCAAGCATCGTAGTAATTTTCTCTTCTTCAATCTTATCCCAAATAAGAGCAGGATTCGAATCAGCTAAGAAAATCATCGTAACGCCATGATAAATACAATTTAAAATAGAAAGCACGCCACTCATATGAAACAATGGATGCACAGATAAAAAGCGTTCACCTGCTGGGATTTCTCTTTGTCCCGCAATTTCAGCAAAATAGTGATGTAAGTTTTTATGTCCAATTACACATGCTTTCGCCTGTCCAGTCGTTCCTGAAGTAAATAAGTAAATGGCATCATTTTCTTCATGAACTTCTACGTTCGGTTCTGTCGTTGTCTGTTTTTGCAACTCTAATTCAAATGAACCAAAGCCTTCTTTTGTCGTTTGAATTACATAAGGAATTTCTTTAACAGCATCAACATTTAATAACACTTCACTAAATTCTTCATCAATAACTAACACTTTTAATTTCGCTTCTTTTACAATCGTTTCTAATTCATATACAGTAAGCTGATGATTTAGCGGAATAAATACCGCTCCAATTTTTAAACTTGCCATCATAACGCTTGGAAATGGGTGATTATTTTTGCATAGTATTCCTATACGATCTCCTCTTTGCACACCATTATGTAACAAATAATGTGCAAGCTGATTTACTCGTTCATTATATCGCTGAAACGAATATCTTTTCTTTCCCCCTACAAGCGCTTCCAAATTTGGTGATTGCATTGCTCTTTTTTGTAGTAATTTTTGCATCGTTCTCAAGTAAAACTCCCCTTTATATATGTTAGGTTTTTTATTTTATCAGATTAACTATTAATTTACTAAAGATTACACTTAGTGAATATAAGAAGAATATAAAATAGCCATTTACTTCACAAGTAAATAGCTATTTTTCATTATATATTAGAATACTTCTTGTTCATCACATATTGCACATACTCAGGTGCACTTTTATCAATCTCTTCATCACTTAGTTTATATTCTGCACCATATAAATAAAAGGAAGGTATAAATTCCATACCTGTATATAAGCATGTAGCTTGGAATGGTTTCGTCAACTCATCCATTGTAATCCCACTATTTTCATAGTCCTTTTCTAATCCCCCTATAGAAATAGCTACACCAAATTCTTTCCCCTTCACTTTATCTCCTTGTGATCCGTACGCAAATCCATATGTTAATACATCATCAAACCATTTTTTTAATAATGGTGGTGTGCTGTACCAGTAAAGCGGAAATTGAAATATATATCTGTCATGTTCTACTAATAACTTTTGCTCTTCTTCAATATTAAACTCCCAATTTGGTGCCACTTTATATAATTCATGCACCGTTATTTCATCCGAATGTTTTTCAAGTTCTTCAATCCATCTTTTATTAATTTTTGATTTTTCAATATGAGGGTGTGCTACAATTACAAGTGTTCTCATCATCTTCCATCCCCTTTTTTAATTATTCAATCCTTTACGTATTAGTATGAATGAGTTACATATAATTGAAAAGTACGTACTTTCAGGTACTATAGGAACCTTGAAGTACCTTTGGAGGTGTTATATGAATCAAAATGATAATTGCCCAATTGCAACGACACTCGATGTAATCGGCGGAAAATGGAAAGTTTATATTTTATGTGTGTTGATGGATGGAAAAATGCGAACAAATGAAATCCGACGGGAAATCCCAAACATTACGCAAAAAGTTCTTACACAACAACTTCGGCAACTTGAAGCTGATGGGATTATCCATCGTACTGTATATCAAGAAGTACCACCAAAGGTTGAATACACAATAAGTGAATATGGGAAATCTTTAATGCAAATTATGGATGAACTATGTGAATGGGGAAAAGATCATCAAATGAAAAGATTACATGACTAAAAGAACACTACCGTCTTTATTAAATGTGATACATTCATATTAGTAGTTCAATATTTCTATTGAAATGTTATAGTAGAGGGACTCCAACAACTCGTAATTTAGAACCTCAAATCTTTCAGAAGTAAAAAACAATGACATTCATCTATAAATGCTCTTTATAACAAAAGTATCCTATACTTTTTATTAATTGAACCGCATCCTAGTTGTTAGACATATAGTCAACAATTTGAGATGTGGTTTTATTAGTCGGATAACAGCTCTCATCAACTTTAAAAATCATGACTGCAGACAAAATACTTTGCAAAGAGTTCCTGTACAAGGTGATTTTTCACATAGACTTACCAAATAGCATTTTTATCAAAAACTTCTCACATTTAAATTGGACAAGCATATTTTATTATATGGGGACTCCCTACTCATAGAAAACTACCTTTCTATTCTAAGAGCACGCATATTTGTGTGCTCTTAAATTATTTACAAAAAAATAAAGAGTTTATTAATTTTCTTAATTCACTATCGGAAAAGTACCCATAATAATATCTTTATATTTATCTATTGTTTTTTGATTTTTATAAAACTATATTATTTTGGAGTTGGTTAATACGTTACAAAAAACTGACCGTGTAATCATTATGGTCCCTCCATTTTCACAAGCGTTTGTTACATTTTACTCGTCATCAGGAGAACTTCTTTCATCACAAGTCTTATCTAATACCTCTCCACATCCTGTATCGATGTATGCACTTACTGAAATTGAAAGCGAATTATTTGAAGTCGAGTTAAAACCACTACTACTTCATTAAAACTACGAATAGCGGAAAGACCTTTACAACTCCCACATGGAACTAGAGCAGTAGCATTTTTAGCAAAAATAGCACAAGCAGAAGAAGCTGCAGCCTTTAATGCAAACGCCATTACATATCAATGCTACCCAATGGCTACTGCTGCACACACGCTATATAGCTTTAACTCCACACTTACTATGTAGACTTTTCCTAGGAACTCCATTTTAGTTTCCAAGGAAACCAAAATGGAGTATAATTATATATGTACAATAGATAGCATTTATAAATCTATTTACAATTTTTCACATTAGCTCTTAAACAATTAAATAATTGGAGGGCATGATATGGACAATTATTATGATGTAGCGGTAGTTGGTGGTGGTCCAGTTGGACTTATGGCAGCATGTGAATTAGCTATCCAAGGCGTAAAAGTTGTTATTTTAGAGAGAAGATTAGACCGGGTACGAAATTCTAGAGCACTCACACTACACCCCCGTTCCTTAGAATTGATGGCTATGAGAGGTATTGCAGATCGATTTTTAGCTAGAGGCAAGAAATTAAATACAAGTCATTTTGCTGCCTTAGATACAAGATTAAACTTTAAAAATTTAAATACTGATTTTCCGTATACACTTTTTATTCCCCAATCTATTACAGAAGAAATATTAGAAAAACGTGCTTTAGAATTAGGTGTAGTCATTAAACGCGGGCATACTCTGAAAGACTTAAAACAATATGAAACATTCGTACAACTAGAAATAAAACAAAGAGAAACAATATATAAAATAGAAGTTCCATATGTAATAGGAGCTGATGGAGCAAGAAGTATAGTTCGTGAATTATCAAATATACCGTTTAATGGAACAAACACAACAACTACTGCTATATTAGGTGATGTTATTTTAGAAGATATACCAGATACTCCATTTTTATCTACTTCTAATATAAATGGGATATTAATGATGGTACCTATTACACCTGATGTATTTCGTTTTGCAATTGTTGATCCTAAGAATCAGACAATACCTGTTCATGTTGCTGTTACAGAAAAAGAGTTTATAGATAGTATTTATAGTATTACAGGTGAACATCTTCAAATTAAGAGCACAATATGGCTTTCTCGTTTTGGCAATGCAACCAAACTAGCAAATACTTATCAACATAAGCGTGTATTCTTAGCAGGGGATGCAGCACATATTCATTTCCCTGCTGGAGGACAAGGTTTGAATGTAGGTCTACAAGATGCTTTTAATATTGGCTGGAAATTAGGACTCGCAATAAAACAAAAAAAATATGAAAGCCTATTAGAAAGTTATCATATTGAAAGGCATGCTGTGGGAAAACAATTTTTCAAGGAAGTACAAGCGCAAGAACAATTAATGATAAACTTTTCAAATGCAGGAATGGAATTAAGGGGTTTATTTTCGCACTTACTTACATATCCCGAGATAAATCACGATTTATCTGAAAGAGTAAGTGGCTTAGGGATAATGTATTCGTCGATGCACGATACAGAAAGGCATCCATTGATAGGAAAAAGATGTACAAATCTCACTATTTCTTCTCTAAATAAGAAAAGTTATAAACTCTTTGAATTAATGCAGGATGGTAAATTTATCTTATTAATACACCCTTCTTATATAGATAAGATAAATAAAATAAATATTGATTCACACATAAAGGTGATAGTAGGAGAAATACAAGATTCCAAGTTAAAAAATGTAGATACCGTTTTGATTCGACCAGATGGTCACATAGCCGACATTGAGTATAACAAGGTAGATAACTGCGAATAGTCCAGAAAAATGATTATCAATCGTATTAGTGATACAAGATAAATTCACTTTTATAAAACGAAAAGAATCCTATTTATTTAGGACTCTCTTCGTTTTGCTCATCTCACTATTTATAAAAACATATCTACAAGGGAAGAAACACTACATTTACAGTTAACTATAAAATCCCGTTCCAAAGGACTACCCAAAACTTCCCACCTACATACTCTCATGATCAAAAATATTTGTCTCTATTTCATATAAAGTATGATAAGCATCCATAAAGATAAAGCACAAAAGATAGCAAGCACTATACGAGTAGATAGTACCCTTACTTCAAAATCGGTTTTCTTGGATGGTTCAGGATATGCAATTACATAAATCCCTTTTAATAGTGCAAGCCATGCAATAAGTGTAATGAGTCCCTGCCAATTAAGTGTCCAAACATTATGTAGGATAACTGTACCTAACCCGAGGAAAATTGATAGAAAGCCATACATGATTCCAAATCCTCTGTCTTCTACCACTAATTTTTTCAGTTCACGTAGTATAGATGGTCGCACAAAAAGTATTCCTGAGATGATAACCGTTATCCATCCCCAAAAAAATCCTAAAAAAAGGCTTACCTCCATTGTTACTCCACTCCTTTCAATTACATTTATATTTCAGTTATTTTCTCTTTAGTATTAGATCTATAGATAAAAAACTAAAAATGTAACTTTGGAGTAAAGTCGTACTCTTTATAAAACATTTCATGTGTACATAAATAATCCTTCACCTTACTAATTTTTAATAAAATAATATTAAATTTAACAAGGTGAAGATTATACAATATTATTAAATAAATAAAATAATCTAATTAAGAAGTATAACAAATTAATAACCAGTCTACATACAACTTATGTTAGTAAGAAAATCACATACACTTATACATATTACTTTTGTATAAAATCTTAAAAATTGTAGTCACAGAATTACTTTAGCATCCTCTTCTTAATCTCTAAACAATCAGCATTTAAACTAAACATGCTAATATTGATTTTGTGCGATTGTCAGTTACCTCATAATAAATTTCTAATCCTTTCCGAGTACCTGTAACCATTTTAGCAGCTTTTAGTTTAGATAAATGTTGACTAATTGTACTTTGAGGCATTTCCAAATCCCCATACATTGTTGTTACATTAGTAGGGCCTTTTGCAAGCATTATTTTTACTAAAGATAGACGAACTGGATGCGCCAATACCTTTAACACCTCAGCGATTTCTTGAAACATTTCTTTTTTTTCTTTCATCTTATTTCTCCCCTTTTATATACATATTTATGTTATCCATATATATAATTCGAAGGTATATGCGTTTTTGTGTCCGTCATTTTAAAAAAATATAAAAAAACTTTAATCCGAAACTAAAGGATTAGCTTAACATAATGTCTCACTATTAATGGTGAATAGGAATTTCGTTATAGAAGCAGCAGTTTTTATGCTACAACTCTACATTCAACTAACTAAAACTAATGAAAAAGAGCAAATATGAAGTGACCCCTAAAAGTTAGACACGGTTATTTCATTAGGCAGCTTGATAAAAGTGAGTCCGGTATTGTACCGGGCTCATTTTTAATTTTGCCTTAATCCGTTTCGTATTATAATAATCTATATATTTTTCTAATTCTATTTTAAAGTGCTCTACATTTTCAAATTCTTTTATGTAGAGGAATTCCGACTTCATAATCCCAAAGAAATTTTCTATTACTGCGTTGTCGTAACAGTTGCCTTTTCGAGACATACTCTGGACGATAGCTCTTGATTCAAGTGTACGGACGTACTGTCTCATTTGATAATGCCATCCTTGATCCGAATGCATCAGTAGCTGGTGGGTTTCAGGTAAACGTTCCAATGCTTTCTCTAACATGTCTGAAACAAGCGAATACGTCGGTCTAGAACCAATTGTATAGGTAATAATTTCACCATTATACAAATCTAATACAGGTGATACATACAGTTTTTCTCCAAACAATTTAAACT